>NZ_CAJYPF010000142.1 GCF_913776565.1 uncultured Microbacterium sp.
AGCGGCGCGGATGACCCGGGCGCCGTCGTACGCGAGCTGCGCGCGGCGTGGGCGAGCGGTGCGACCCACGCGCCCACCGGCGGCCGAGGCGCACCCGGCACGACCGACAGCGCGTCCCCGGCACCTCTCCGGACCACCGATGCCGGACCCGCACGCGCCGCGACGCCCGCTCCCCGAGAAGGGAGACGCCCATGAGCCCCCGCGTCCTCAGCATCGCCGGCACCGATCCCACGGGGGGCGCAGGCGTGCAGGCCGACCTCAAGTCGATCGCCGCGTTCGGCGGCTACGGCATGGCCGCGGTGACCGCGCTCGTGGCGCAGAACACGCGGGGTGTGCGCGAGGTGCACGTGCCGCCGACGTCGTTCCTCGACGCGCAGTTGCGCGCCGTCAGCGACGACGTCGAGATCGACGCCGTGAAGATCGGGATGCTCGGTTCGGCCGAGGTGACGGCCGTCGTCGCCTCGTGGCTCGATGCCGTGCGCCCACCCCTCGTCGTCCTCGACCCGGTCATGGTCGCCACCAGCGGCGACCGCCTGCTCGACGCCGACGCCGAAGACGCCGTGCGCGACCTGTGCCGACGGGCCGACCTGGTCACCCCCAACCTGCCCGAGCTCGCCGTCCTCGTCGATCAACCGGTCGCCACCACGTGGGACGCGGCCGTCGCCCAGGCGCAGACCCTCGCCGCCCGCGCAGACACCACCGTGCTGCTCAAGGGCGGGCACCTCGAGGGGGCGCTGAGTCCTGACGCGATCGTGAGCGTCGACGCGATTCACCCGGTCGACGGTCCGCGGGTCGTGACCCGGCACACCCACGGCACCGGCTGCTCGCTGTCGTCGGCGATGGCGACCCTCGCGGCGCACGGACTGGGCTGGCCCGCGGCCCTCGAACGCGCCAAGACGTGGCTCACCGGCGCCCTCGAGAACGCGGACGCGCTGCACGTCGGCCGCGGCAGCGGTCCCATCGATCACCTGCACGAGCTCAGAGCGCACATCGACCTGGGCACCTCGTGGGCGACCGAGAGGTGGAAGGCCACGGCCCCCACCCGCGCGGCGGTCGACGACTGCGCGTTCGTCCGGGGACTGGCATCCGGAACCCTCGATCGCACCGCGTTCGCGTGGTACCTCGAACAGGACCTGCTGTACCTGCGCGCCTACGCCCGCGTCCTCGCGCGTGCCGCGGCCCTGGCTCCGCACGTCGACGAGCAGCGGTTCTGGGCGGCGGCCTCGGTGTCGTGCCTCGCCGAAGAGGCGGCGCTGCACCAGACCCACGTGCGGGCCGAGGGGCTCGTGCCCGCGGCATCCACCCTGGCCTACACCCACCACCTGCAGGCAGCGTCCGTTGCGGGGTCGTACGCGGTGCTCGTCGCGGCGATCCTGCCCTGCTTCGTCCTGTACACCGATATCGGGGCCCGGTGGCGCGGCACCTTCGCCCCCGACCACGCCTACGCCGACTGGCTCCGGGCGTACGGGGACGAGACGTTCGCCGCGTCGTCGGCCGAGGCGACGAGGATCGTGGATGCCGCCGCGCGCGCGGCGTCCGTCCCCGTCCGGGTCCAGATGGCCGATGCCTACGACCGCTCGATGGCCCTGGAACTGGCGTTCTTCGAGGCGCCGCTGAACGCCCCCCGCGCGGGGTGAACCGCGGCGGGGGACGAGGGGCTCAGCCGCTCTTGCGCCGGAACTCCCGCTTGGTCACGGCGCCGTGCGTCCCCTGAACGGCGGAGTGGCCGTCCAGGTGCGCCTGGCCCGACCGCTGCCGGCCGTTCTTCTTCTCGAGTGCTTCCTTGAACTTGCGCTTCATGTCGTCCGACGCCGAAGCGCCCGGGGTGTCGTCGGTACTCATGGCCCCACCCTAGGCACGTCCGGCGCGGCAGCGCGACCACTCAGACGTGGCGGACGCGCTGCTGCAGGCGGGTGCGGATGTCGAACAGCTCGGTGCCGCCGACCTCGCGACCGCCCGTGATCCCGCGACGCAGCAGCGTCGTCAGGGCGCTGCGCGTCACCAGGGCGACGGGGGTTCCGCGCACCTTGCCGAGCTCGGTGATGGCGTCGAGCACGTCGTCGTCGGGGAGCACGACCAACGCCCCACTGAAGCGCACCCCGGCCGCGCGGGCGATCACGCGAGCGCGCGAGACCAGCTCGGTCACGGGCGAGCCGATGATGTTCGGGCCGCTCAGCTCACCGCGACGCACGCCCACGGGACCGCCGAAGTCCTCGCTCAGCAGCGCGTAGAGGCCGCTCGGGCCCAGGACCAGGTGGTCGATCTTCTGTTCGGGGTCGATGCCGTCGCGGTCGGCGAGCACGTCGTGCCAGACGGTGTAACCCATGCCCAGCTCCGAGACGAGACGCGCGGTCTCCTCCTCGGCGAGCGCGTCGGCGAGGATGTGACGGATCTCGGGCGGAGCCGACCGCACCAGTGCGGGATCGTACGGGTCGGGGATCTCGACCCCGCGACCCACCCATTCGCGGATCAGTCCGAGGTAGCGCTCGCGGCGCCACCCGCCGGGCTGGCCGTGCGACCGCGCACGCGGCCGGGTGTCGGTGTGCCTCGGAGCGGGGGATGCCGCCGACGCGCCTCCCCACGCGGACGACGACGATCCGCGGCCACGGTCGTAGGCGCTGCGCGCCTCGGGCGTTCCGACGAGCTCCCACGCGCGCTGCACCTGGACGAACTGCGCGGCATCGCCGCCCGTGTCGGGGTGCGTCTCGCGCAGGCGCACCCGATAGGCGCGGCGCAGACTGTCGTCGTCGGCGTCGGCGGCCACGCGGAGCACCTCGTATGCCGATGACGACATGGGGCTGTCGAACACGTCCGTTCATCCGTTCTGCCGCGGTCTGATGCGGGCGCGGCATCTTTCAGGCTAATGCGGCGCGCCTGGGGGCAGCCCCGTGCGCCGCTGGGAACGCGCCGAGCGCTTCGCCCGCTCGCGCCGTCGCCCGCGACGCGCGCGCGGCCGGCGGGCATAAGCCGCCGCGTCGCGGCTCGACAGCGCGAGCAGCACCAGGATGTCGAGCGCCAGGGTGATCAGCGTCGTGCGGATCGAGATCTCCTGCCCGAACTCCCACCACCCCACGAAACTCGCCGAGATCGACGTGACGGAGATCAGCATGACGAACACCCGCGAGCGGTTGCCGCCGAACAGGATACGGATGCCGAGCACCACCTGTATCGCGCAGACGACGCCGAGGGTGCCGAGGAACACCGCCGTCCCCACGCCGAGGTCGGATGCGCTGACGTCCGCCGCCTCGCCGGCGTCGCCGCTCCAGGCCCCGGCGACATCGCGGAGCCACGGGGGCAGCGCGAAGGCGACGCTGACCGCCCACAGCGCTCCGGCCGCGGCCCGCAGCAGGACCAGCACGGCCCCGGCGACGATCGCGAGGGGGCGGTGATGCACGTCCTCGGCGGGGGCGATCTCGCGCGGGGGCTCGAACGCGACCCGCTTGTGGGGCGCGCGTTCGCGCCGGGAGTCCGCCCGGCTCATCGTGGCATCTCCAGATCGCCGGCAGCGGTGTCGGCTTCGCGGGCGCCGGCAGGATGGGTGCCCGCGCCGTGGGTGGCTGCGCGGCGGGCGTCAGCGCCGAAGGTGTCCGCCCCACGAGCGTCAGCGCCGGGGGTGCCGAGACCGGACGCGTCCACACCTCGCACGTCGATGATCGGCAGATCGCCGTCGGTGGTGATGCTGTCGCCGCCGCCGTTGCGCGAGTGGTACCCGGTCGCGAAGTCGCGGATGACGTCGACGACGACTCCCGGCATCCCCTCGATCGTTCCGACGATGTGATCGCGTTCGATGTCGGTGTCGGCGTCGATGCGGTGGGTCACCTGCAGGGTGAACAGCGAGAGGCCGACCGCTCGGTCGAACGTGCCCGCGGCGAGCCAGTCCACCCGTCGGCCTCCGGGCAGCAGCCAGCCGTCGGGGCACCGCCACAGACGCACGTGGTGGCGCTGTGCAGGGGAGCCGGCGACCTCTTGCTGGTAGGCCAGGTCCTGCATCCTCCCGAAGAGGAAGAGCGGGCTCACCGGAGCACGCGGATAGCTGCGACGTCGCAGAGTCGACGAGACGATCCGCCAGGACGAGCGCAGGCTCACCGGATCCGCCGGGATCCACCCCGCGGCCGCCATGACCTCCTCGACCTGGGCGCGCTCGCCGAGCAGCGCGAGATTGACCGGGTCTCCGAGCAGTCCGTCCGAGGTGCGCGTGCGCCCCATGAAGTAGTCGGGCACGTAGATCGCGGTCAGGATGCGGTGCAACCGCGGCAGCACGAGGTAGGCCAGCAGCACCCAGAACGCGACCGCCATGAGCACCCCGGCCCAGCCGAGCGAGAACGACTGCGTCAGGCTCAGGTAGGCGAGCCAGACCGCGGCGAGACCGGCGAACACGAAGAAGAACCCGTCCAGGGCCCTCCCGAACGACCAGCGCCGCCGCGGTGCGGTCATGGCCGGCTCGGACCCCCGGACGTCACCACAGCGCCGGTTCCGGCTCGAAGGCGAAGGCCTCGGCGACCCGATCCTCGGGCAGGTCGGCCAGTCGCGCGGGTGACCAGCGCGGCGAACGGTCCTTGTCCACGACCTGCGCGCGGATGCCCTCGACCAGGTCGGGCTGGGTGAGGGCGAACCACAGCACCAGGCCGTACTCCTGCGCGAGCGCCGCCCGCAGCGACGGCAGGCCGCGCGCGCGCCGCACCGCGGCGAGCGTCACGGTCAGCGCGGTCGGGGCAGAGGCCGCCAGCAGCTCGGCGGTCTCGAGCGCCTCCGGCTCGGGCCGCGCGCGCAGCCGGTCGATGATCCCCGCGACATCGTCCGCGGCGAAGGCGTCGTCGATCCACGCCTGCTTCTCGCCCAGACGCGACGGCTCGGGGCTCTCGTCGAACAGCAGCACCAGCTCGGTCGGGCTCGAGGGATCGGCGCGGTTCTCGAGCGCCTCGTACAACGCCTCGAGGTGGGCGGTGGGCACCATGTGGTCGGCGAACCCGGCGTACAGCGCGTCCGCGGCATCCATCTCTCCGGCCGTCAGGGCCAGGTATTCGCCGAGACGACCGGGGGCGCGCGCCAGCAGCCACGAGCCCCCGACGTCGGGGGTGAAACCGATGCGCGTCTCGGGCATGGCCAGGCGCGAGCGCTCGGTGACGATGCGGATCGCCGCGTGCCCCGCCAGGCCGATGCCGCCGCCCATGCACACGCCGTCGGCGATCGCGATCACGGGCTTGACCGAGGTCGCGATCGCGTGGTCGAGCGCATACTCCTCGCGGAAGAAGGCGTGCACCTCGTCCACCCGGCCGGCGGTGACCATGCCGTGCAGCGCCCGGATGTCGCCGCCCGCGCAGAATCCGCGCTCGCCCGCTCCGTCGAGCAGCACCACGTCGACGTCGGTGTCGCGCTGCCAGCGGTCCAGCGTCACGTGAAGCGCTCGGATCGTGTCCAGATCGAGCGCGTTGATCGCACGCGGGCGGTTCAGCGTGAGGTGGCCGAGACCGCGACGGCTCGAGACCAGGACGCTGTCGGTGGCGGATTCGGGGGCGTGCACGGTGCCACGTTACACAGGGGCGAGGGCGTCGCCGAGATGCGTTTTCACCCCCCGATCGGGGAAGATGGAAAGAACGCCCGCCCAACGAAAGGTGCCGTATGCCCGACGGACAGGTGATCGAGCTCGCCGGACTCACCAAGCGCTTCGGGGCGGTGGCGGCGGTCGACGGCCTCACGGCGCGCGTCGAACCCGGTCGGGTGACCGGCTTCCTCGGTCCGAACGGCGCGGGTAAGACCACGTCGCTGCGGATGCTGCTCGGGCTCGTCCGCCCCACCTCGGGCACCGCGACGATCGGCGGGCGCCGCTACAGCGATCTGGCATCGCCGCTGCAGACGGTGGGCGCAGCCCTCGAGGCCTCGAGCTTCCACCCCGGCCGTTCCGCCGCCAACCACCTCAAGGTCTCGGCACGTGCGGCGCGCATCCCGACGGCGCGCATCGACGAAGTGCTGGGCCTGGTCGGTCTCGCCGACGTCGCCGGGCGCCGCGTGGGCGGCTTCTCGCTCGGGATGCGACAGCGTCTGGGGCTGGCGACCGCTCTTCTGGGCGACCCCGGGGTGCTCGTGCTCGACGAGCCGACCAACGGCCTCGATCCGGAGGGCATCCGCTGGATGCGCTCGCTGCTGCGCCACCTCGCCGAAGAGGGACGCACCGTCCTCATCTCCTCGCACCTGCTCGCCGAGGTGCAGCAGACGGTCGACGCCCTGCTGATCATCTCGGGCGGTCGACTGGTCTTCCAGGGGGGCATCGAAGATCTCGCCGACCCCGACGAGTTCGCCACCGTCGTGGACTCCCCCGATCGCGCCGCCCTGTCGCGCGTTCTCGACGAGCACGGCATCGGCTACCAGCTGCTGCGCAACGGTTTCACGATCCGCCACCACGAACCGGTCGAGATCGGCGGCCTGGCCGCGGCGGCGGGCATCGCCCTGTCGCACCTGCAGAGCAAGGGCGCGAGCCTCGAGGACATCTTCCTCGAGCTGGTCAGCGGCGTGCGCGTGCACGCGAGCGCGGGACGGGGGACGGTTCCGGATGCCGGGTCCCCGGCCGCGACCGCCGCCCCGGCCCCCGCGCCCGCCGACGCTCCGGCAGCGGGTACCGGTCCCGCGACGGCACCCGCGCCCGCCCCCGCGCTCACCGCTGAGTCCCTCGCCGAGCCCGCCGCGCGAGAGGAACCCGCGGCCGGCGCGGACCGACCAGCGGAACCCGCCGTGCGCGAGGAGCCGCGGCCGTCCACCGCGCTCGTCGCCGTCGTCGCCCCGCCCCGCTCCGCCCCCGCCGCGGCGGACCCGGCCGCGTCGGAGCCCGCCACCCCCGACGCACCCCGGCCCTCCTACGCCGTCGCCTCGACGGGGGTCATCGACATCGTGCCCGCTCAGCCCACGTCGGAGGTCCCGCGATGACGCTCCTCGCCGCCACGCGATCCGAGTACACCAAGCAGTTCTCCACCGCCGGATGGTGGGTCCTGGGGATCGTGCTCGTGGTCTACGTCGCCTTCACCTCCGGTGTCCTCGCGTTCGTCTTCGGCGGGGTGGCCTCCGGCCGCCTGACCGGCGCCAACGGACCCGCCCCCGCCACCGACGGCATCCCCGAGCTCGTCTACAGCTCGGCGACCGCCGTGGGCTATGTCTTCCCCTTGCTCATCGGCACGCTCATGGTCACGACGGAGTTCCGTCACAAGACCCTGACCCCGACGTTCCTCGCCACACCCCGTCGCGGTGTCGTCCTCGTCGGCAAGTTCGCCGTCGGCATCCTGATCGGCCTTCTGTACGGCGTCCTGGGCTCGGCGGCCTCGATCGCCGCGGGGGCCGGCGCCCTGGGCTTCTTCGGGATCGACACGGCACTCGGCTCCCCCGACACGTGGACCCTGGTCGGTCGCATGCTGCTCGCCTACGCGCTGTGGGCGCTGGTCGGCATCGGCGTCGGCACGGTCGTGCGCAATCAGGTCGCCGCGATCGTCATCGTTCTCGCCGTCACCCTCTTCGTCGAGCCGATCGTGCGCACGGTCGGCGGCGTCGTCGAGGGGTTCTCGGACGTCGTGAAGTGGTTCCCGAGCGCGGCGAGCGATTCGCTCGTCGGCCAGACCATCTTCGGTGCGATCGGCTCCGGCGGCGGCGGAACGCTCGAGTGGTGGGTCGGCGGCCTGGTGCTGCTGGGCTACGCGGTGGCGCTGCTCGTGATCGGGCTGTTCACCACCTGGCGCCGCGACATCGACTGATCCGCACCCCGCGCCGCAAAGCGATCGCCGCGATCGACCACGGCGCGCCCGCGCATTTGGCCCGCCCGCGCGGACCGGCGAGAATCAACCGTGCTCGATGGACCGGTGATCGCCGAGTGGCTGCCCGTGTCGGTGTCGGCGCTCCTGCTGCTGCTCGTGGCCGCCGGCGTGGCCGGGTGGGTGGACGCGGTGGTCGGCGGCGGCGGGCTCATCCAGCTGCCGGCGCTCGTGATCGCCGTCCCCCAGGACGTCGCGACGCCCTACATCTTGGGCACCAACAAGCTCTCGTCGTTCTTCGGCACGCTCTCGGCCAGCGGGGTGTACCTGCGCAAGATCAGGGTGCGGCTGATCCTGCTGATCCCCCTCGTGGCCGGGGCGTTCGGCGGGTCCACGGTCGGGGCGGCGCTGTCGCGCTACGTCCCGCGCGAGGTGCTCACCCCGATCGTCCTGGTCGCCGTCGTGGCCGTCGGCGTGTACACCCTGGTCAAGCCGAAGATGGGCCTGCAGCACGAACCGCGGCACGACCGCCCCGCCGCGATCGCCTGGCGGGCGGGGGCGATCGGTCTCGTCGTGGGGTTCTACGACGGCATCCTGGGTCCGGGAACGGGATCGTTCTTCGTGATCCTCATCGTGGGCGTGCTCGGCTACGGCTTCCTGCAGGCGAGCGTCAACGCCAAGATCGCCAACCTGACCACCAATCTCGCGGCGCTGATCGTGTACGGGGTGCACGGCGAGGTCATCCTCGTCCTGGGCCTGGCGATGGCGGCACTCAACATCACCGGCGGTTTCATCGGCGCGCACATGGCGACGCGTCGAGGCAGCGGATTCGTCCGGATCGTGTTCCTCGTGACGCTGTCGCTGCTGGTCGTCAAGCTCGCGTGGGACACGGTGATGCAGTTCACCGGCTGAGCGCCGGTCCGACTTCGAAAGCGGCTCAGGCGACGATGTCGGCGACGTCTTCGGGTTCGGATGCCACGTCCAGCCGCAACGCCTTGAGCAGCGCCACGCCGTGCTTGGTGGTCAGCACCAGACGCTCGAACTCGTCGTGACCGGCGAGGTCGATCACGACGCTGGGCTTGCGACCACGGATGATGACGAAGTCGTCTCCGCCGGCCGACTTCCACGTGCCGGCGCCGACGACGACCGGCAGGTTGATGCCGGGGTTGGGCACACCGCGGATCCAGGTCCACGCGTCGTCCGTCAGCTGCACGCGCTCGATGTGCTCGCGGGGGACGACGATGTTGCTCTTGCGGAAGGACAGCGCACGCTCGGTCGGTGAGAGCACGACCTCGAGCTGCGTCGAATCGAGCAGCAGGGTCACCATGTCCTCCATCCTGCCAGCGTCCGTGACGCCCCATCCGCCCGGCACCTCACAGGACGGCAACGATCGGGCGATGGAGACCGGACGCCGCCGATCCGACGGCATGGCCCGGCGGTACCGCTCACTCTCCGCCCCGCCCGGGGCAACCCGGCCCCGATGTCGGAGCCGCGGGATAGCCTGGAGCGATGAGTACGGGCAGCGCTGCGCCGAGAGTCGCACCGGCCCGAGGCACCGGCATCCACGACCTGGTTGCACGCGTCCGGTCGGGGCTCCGTCCCGACGTCGACCAGACCGAGGCCCTGCTGGGCGCGCCCCTCGACGTGCTCCTCCCCGCCGCTGCGGCCCTGCGAGACGAGGGTCTCGCGAGCGCGGGCCGTCCGGGCGTCGTCACGTACTCGCGCAAGGTGTTCGTGCCGCTCACGACGCTCTGCCGCGACCGCTGCCACTACTGCGTCTTCGTCGACACCCCCGGCCAGCTCGCGCTGCTGCGAAAGCCCGCGTACATGAGCCCCGAGCAGGTGCTCACCGTCGTCCGGCAGGGCCAGGCCCTCGGCTGCAAAGAGGCCCTGCTCACCCTGGGCGACCGCCCCGAGGAGCGCTGGCCCGAAGCGCGCGCGTGGCTCGACGCGCACGGTTTCGCGTCGACCATCGACTACGTCGCGCACATCGCCCGGCTGATCACCGCCGAGACGGGCATGCTGGTGCACGCCAACCCGGGCGTCATGCACCCCGACGAACTCGCCGCGCTCCGGCCGGTCTCGCCCTCGATGGGCATGATGCTCGAGACGACGTCGCGGCGCCTGTACGAAGAGCCCGGACAGGTGCACTTCGGCTCGCCCGACAAAGACCCCGCGCTGCGCCTGAGCGTGATCGACGACGCCGGGGCGGCCGGCATCCCGTTCACCACCGGGATCCTCGTCGGCATCGGCGAGACGGTGCGCGACCGCGCCGAGTCGCTCGTCGCCCTGCGCGAGATCGACGACCGGCACGGTCACGTGCAAGAGGTCATCGTGCAGAACTTCCGCGCGAAACCCCGTACCGCCATGCAGGGCGCACCGGATGCCGACATGACCGAATACCTCGCCGCGGTCGCCGTCGCGCGCCTGGTGTTCGGCCCCGGAATGCGCATCCAGGTACCGCCCAATCTGTCCGACCCGCGCGAACTCGGCCTGCTGATCGCCGCGGGCATCGACGACTGGGGCGGGGTGTCGCCCCTCACGGCCGACCACGTCAACCCCGAGCGCCCCTGGCCGCAGATCGACGATCTCGCCGCGCACACGGCCGCGCACGGCTTCGCGCTGCGCGAGCGCCTGACGGCGCATCCGGAGTACGTGAGCGCGGCGGCGCGCTGGATCGACCCGGCCCTGCACACCCCGGTTCGGGCGTTGGCGGATGCCGAGGGCCTCGCGGCCGACGTGCTCCCGGCCGGGGCGCGCGCGGCGGGCGCGGGTCCGGCCACCCCCTCCTCCGCCGCCGGTGGTGCGCGCCCGAGCGACCCCGGCGTCCGCCGCCTTGCCGAGAGCGCCGCCGCCGACCCCCTCGCGCTCGACGACGCCGACTGGGAGCGCCTCCTACGCGCGAGCGGGGCCGAGCTCGACGACCTCGCCGCCGCCGCCGACGACGCCCGGCGGTACACGGTCGGCGAGCCCGTCACCCTCGTGCAGAACCGCAACCTCACCTCGAGCGGATTCCGACGCGCCGGTCGCGCCGCCCCCGGAGAGTTCGATCTCGACGACGCCACCGCCATCGCCGCGGATGCCGCCGAGCTCGGCGCGACCGAGATCTGCATCCAGGGCGCGCTCGACGCCGGCGAAGACCCGGGGGCGTATCTCGACCTCGTGCGGGCCGTGAAGCGCGGGGCCCCCGGCACCCACGTCCATGCGTATCGCCCCCTCGACGTTCACGACCTCGCCGACCGCGGCGGCCTCGGCCTCGAGGGCGCCCTCTCGGCGATGCGCGACGCGGGCGTCGACACGGTGCCAGGTACGGGCGTCAAGATCCTCAGCGAGCGCGTGCGCGCCCTCGTCGCCCCCGGCGACCTCGCAATCGATCGGTGGATCGAGGGCATCACCGCCGCGCACCGCGCCGGGTTCCGTTCGACCTCGGTGCTGTTCTACGGCCACGTCGAGACCGCCGCCGAACGCGTCGCGCACCTGCGCCGCCTGCGGGCGATCCAGGACGACACGGGCGGCTTCGCCGAGTTCGTCCCGATCCCCCTGCCCGGCGGCGACGTGCCGTTGGTCGCGGGACGATCCGCGATCGACGAGCATCGAGCGATGGTCGCGGTGTCGCGGCTGCTGCTGTCGGGCAGCATCCCGCACGTGCAGATCCCCTGGACCCGCGTCGGACGCGAGAGCACCGCGGTGCTGCTGCGCGCCGGCGGAGACGACCTGGGCGGAACCCTCTACGACGGCCGTGTCCTTCCCGACACGGGCATCGAGCACGGGCAGGAGCTCCCCGTCGACGCGGCCGAGCGCATCGCCCGCAGCCTGATGCGCCCCTTCCGTCTGCGCACGACGGACTACCGCGTGGCACCGACGCCGCTGAGACGGGACGCGCGGTGACCGCGCGCACGGTCGACGTGGTCGTCGTCGGCGCGGGCTTCGCGGGGCTGGCGATGGCCGGGGCCCTGCGACGGGCGGGCCGCGACGACGTCCTCGTCCTCGAACGCGCCGACGACGTCGGCGGCACGTGGCGCGACAACACCTACCCCGGCGTCGCGTGCGACGTGCCCGCACACCTCTACAGCCTCGCGGCGCACCCCAACCCCGACTGGTCGCGCACCTTCGCCTCGGGGAGCGAGATCCAGGGGTACCTGCGCGACGTCGCGGCACGAGAGGGTCTCGGCGACCGTCTGCGCCTGCGCACGCCCCTCCTCGGAGCGCGGTGGGATGCCGACGACTCCGTCTGGCGCATCGACACCGGCGCCGAGCCCGTCGTCGCCCGCTCGCTGGTCCTGGCGTGCGGACGCCTCACCGAACCGCACGTCCCCGCGATCGACGGACTCGAATCGTTCGACGGTCCGCTGTTCCACTCCGCGCGGTGGGACCACGACGTCGATCTCGCCGGACAGCGGGTCGCGGTCGTCGGGACCGGGGCGAGCGCCGTGCAGCTCGTCCCCGAGCTCGCCCGCCGGGCCGCCCACGTCACGCTCTTCCAGCGCACGCCCGCGTGGATCGTGCCGCGCGGCGGCGGTGAGATCGCTCCGGCCGAGCGCGAGCGCCTCGCCGCCCACCCGGGCGAGCTGGCGCGCCTGCGCGCCGACCTGTACGCCGAGGGAGAGCAGCGCTTCGCCTCGCGTTCGGGGGATGTCGTGGCATCCACCGCCGCCCGCGACGCCGCGCTGCGGCACCTGCACGCGCAGGTCGCCGACCCGGCGCTGCGCCGGGCGCTGACCCCCGACTACGCCTTCGGGTGCAAGCGCGTCCTGCTGTCGGACGCGTTCTATCCCGCCGTCGCCTCGGATGCGGTGTCTCTCGAGCCCACGGCGTTGACCGCGGTCGACGGCTCGACCCTCACCGCCGCGAGCGGTGCCCGGTACGAGGCCGACGTCCTGGTGCTCGCGACCGGTTTCGCCGCCGCCGAGCAGCCCTACGCCGACCTCGTCCACGGCGAGTGCGACACCCTCGCCGCGCACTGGTCGCGGGGCATGACGTCGTTCGGCTCGACCGTGGTCGCGGGCTTTCCCAACCTGTTCGTGCTGAACGGCCCGAACGCCAGCTTGGGCCACAATTCCGCGGTGCTCATGGCCGAAGAGCAGGCGGCCTACGTCGTGCGCGCCCTCGCCGAACGCGACCGCCGTCCCGCGCGCGTGCTGCGCGTGCGGCCCGAGGCCGAGGCGGCGTACACCGAAGAGATCGCCCGGGCCGCGGCATCCACTCCCTGGCTGACCGGGGGATGCCGCAATTGGTACGTCGACGCGCGCTCGGGGCGGCTCACGCTGCTGTGGCCGGGCACCGTCCAGGCGTTCCGCGAGCGTCTCACCGGCGCCGACGGAGCCGAGTTCGAACCCGCGCACACCCCCGTGCGCGGCTGTGAGGTTGGAGGAGAGAGATGAGCGTTCCCCTGCGTTTCGGCTACAAGGCCTCGAGCGAGCAGTTCGGGCCGAACGAGCTGCTGGAGTTCGGCGTGCTCGCCGAAGAGGTCGGCTTCGATTCCGTCTTCCTCTCCGACCACCTGCAGCCGTGGATGCACGACGGCGGACACGCCCCCAACGCCCTGCCGTGGCTCGGTGCCCTCGGCGCGCGCACCTCGCGCGTCATCATCGGCACGAGCGTGCTCACCCCCACGTTCCGCTACCACCCCGGCGTCATCGCGCAGGTGTTCGCCACCCTCGGCGTGATGTACCCCGGCCGCGTCGTCCTGGGCGTGGGGACGGGCGAGGCCCTGAACGAGGTCACTCTCGGGCTGGACTGGCCCGAGCCGCCCGAGCGCTTCCAGCGCCTCAAAGAGGCCATCACCCTCATCAACGAGCTGTGGGCCGACGAGCGCGTCACCTACGAGGGCACGTACTACTCGGTGAAGGATGCCACCATCTACGACCGCCCGGAGCAGAAGGTGCCGATCTACATCGGCGCCTCGGGCCCCGCTGCCACGCGTCTCGCGGGCCGCATCGCCGAGGGCTACATCACCACGAGCGGCAAGGACCCCGAGCTGTACACCGAGAAGCTGCTGCCGGCCCTCGACGACGGTCTCGGCAAGGCCGGGCGCACCCGCGACGACGTCGACACCCTCATGGAGGTGAAGGTGTCGTACCACCCCGACCACGACACCGCGATGGAGAAGACCCGCTTCTGGGCCCCACTCGCGCTCACCGCCGAAGAGAAGATGAGCGTGCACGACCCCATCGAGATGCAGCGCCTGGCGAACGAGCTGCCGATCGAGCGCGCGGCATCCCGCTTCATCGTGTCCACCGATCCCGACGAACACGTGGAACGCATCGCGCGCTATGTCGACCTGGGCTTCCGGCACCTCGTGTTCCACGACCCCGGCCACGACCAGCGCGAGTTCCTGCACATGTACGGCGACGAGATCCTGCCGCGCCTGCGCAAGCGCTTCGGCTGAGACCCGGTCCGGAGGGCCGGCATGCCCCGGCCGAGCGGCGCGAGTGCCGCGCTGCGGAGAAGCGGCGCGTCCGGCGCACGTTTCGTCGCCGGGCGCCACCCCCCGCGGGGATTGTCCGGAGTCCGGCACACAATGGAAGCGATGAGCACCCCTGACACCTCCGGCTGGACGATCATCGTGCCGGTCAAGCCCGCCGCGATCGGCAAGACACGTCTCACCGACGTCGGCACCGACCGCGCGGCACTCGCGCGCGCGATCGCGCTCGACACCATCACCGCCGCGGCGGCCGCCGACCTGGTGTCCCGCGTGATCGTCGTCACCGACGACGACGGCGTCGGCGCCGAGTTCCGCCGCTCCCGCACCGTCGAGGTCGTACCCGAGGGCGACACCCGCGGCCTCGACGCCGCGATCGCGCTCGGTGCGGCCGCGGCCGGGGTCGGCTGCCCCCGCGCCGCCCTGCTCGGCGACGTCCCCGCCCTGCGCCCCGCAGACCTCGACGCCGCGCTCGAGCTCGCGGCATCCGTCGAGAGGGGTCTGGTTCCGGATGCCGAGGGCACCGGCTCCACGCTCATCACCGCCCGCGCGGGAGCCGTGTGGGTCTCGGCCTTCGGCCCCGACTCCGCGGCCCGCCACCGCCTGCTCGGCTGCACCGACCTCGCCGTCGCCCGCGACTCGACGCTGCACCGCGATGTCGACACGGCCGCGCAGCTGTCCGAGGCCGTGGCCCTGGGCGTCGGCCGGCACACGTCGGCGGTGCTGGCGGCTGCCGCGGCCTGACGCGTCTGCCACGTTCTCACGTCGCCCCCGCGCGCCTGCCGGCCCCGCGCGCCCGCCGGCCCGGCGCGCCTGCCGGCCCCGCGCGCCTGCCGGCCCCGCGCGCCTGTCGCCCCCGTGCGCCTGCCGGCCCGCGCGCCTGCCGGCCCGCGCGCCTGCCGGCCCGTGCGCGCGGTGCGTGGTTCATCTGCATGACCGGTGGGGCTGAAGCGACTCAACGAGGCGCTTGAGGCACAAGATGGCCCCTCGCTCCTGCATCTGTGCGCGGTTGCGGGTCTGGCTCAGGCCCCCAGCGCCGCTTCGGCGATCGCCGCCGACGTGTCCTCGTCGCGCATCCACAGCGGGGCGACCACCGCGCGGACGCCCGCGGCCTCGACCTCGCGCGCCGCTGCGGCGTCCTCCTCGGCCAGCAGCCACGCGTCGAGCACACCGCCCGCCGACCGCGCGCCGTAGTGCCGCGCGACGGCAGCGGCCGAGGTCTCGACCCCGATCGCCGTCAGGCACACGTCGGCCATGCCGCGCACGACCCGACCGCCGATGATCGGCGAGACGCCCACGACACGCGCCGACGTCGCCTGCATCGCCTCGCGGATGCCGGGAACCGACAGGATCGGACCGATCGACACGACGGGGTTCGACGGCGCGATGAGCACGACGTCGGCCCCCGCGATGGCCTCCGCGACTCCCGGGGCAGGTGCGGCATCCGCGATCCCGGGGTTCTCGAAGGCCCGCGGGACGAGCTTCGCGCGATGACGCGTCCACCACTCCTGGAAGTGCATCCGCCGACCGTCCTCCAGCAGCACGTGCGTGTCGACCTCGCTGTCGGTCATCGGCAGCAGACGGATGCCGAGCGGCCACCGCTCCCCCATGCGCGCGAGCACCTGGGTCGGTGTGAGACCCTCCCGCAGCCAACCGGTGCGGGCGAGGTGGGTGCCGAGGTCCAGGTCGCCGAGCGTGAACCACGGCCAGCCGGCGCCCCACGCCTGCAGCTCCTCGTTGACGCGCTCGGTGTCGCCCGCTCGACCCCACCCGCGCTCGGTGTCGTTGACCCCGGCGAGGGCGTAGGTGATCGAGTCGACGTCGGGCTGCAGACGGACCCCGGAGAGCCAGAGGTCGTCACCCGTGTTGACGACCACCGTGGCCTCGGGAGCACCCAGACGGCGGAGGGCGGCGCGGACACCGAGGGTGAACCTCGACCCCCCGACTCCACCGGCGAGCACGACGACACGGGGCTGGGGAGGACGCATTGGTTCAGTCTTCCACCCGGTGCGGGAACGTGAGAATGTTCACATCTCTCCGTCCTCCGCAGGCGAGCGCGACTACCATCTCCCGAGTGACAGACCTCTTCTCTTCTCGTGAAGCCGAGGCGGCGATCGCCCGGATCGAGCAGCAGGTGGCTGAGGCGCAGGTGCGCGCGGCGCAGGCGCAGCAGGTGCAGGCGGACATCGATGCGGTGCGGGCGACGGCGACGTCGCCGCGGCGTGAGGTGGCGGTGACGGTGGATGCCACGGGCCGGCTGGTCGGTATCCGTCTGGCGGACGCAGCGTACGAGCTGCAGCCCGACGCGTTGGAGCGGCTCATCGTCGAGACAGCGGGGGCGGCGCAGCGGCTCGCGGGGGAGCAGGCGCTGGAGATCTCGCGCGCGGCGTTCGGCACGGACTCGGCGATCGTGGACCGGTTGGCGGGTGAGATCGAGCGGCAGTCGCCGCCGGCTGCGCCGATGGGTTTCCGGGTCTGACGCCGTGGCGGAGCGTATCGCCGTCGATTCCGAGCTGATCGGGTCGCATGCGTCCCGGTTGGGTGCGGTGGCATCCGATATCTCTCTGGCACGGGATGCCGGTTCGGCAGGCGGGTTGAACGCGGAGGCGTTCGGGGTGCTGTGTGCGTTCCTGGTGCCGCCGGCGACGATGGCCGCGGATGCCGCGGGGTCGTTGATCGCGGCGGCGGGGGAGATGGTGCGCCGTTCGGCGACTGAGATCGTCGGCGTCGGTGGCGACATGGACGCGTACGAGCAGAAGGTGCTCGAGTGGGTGCGGGCGTTGGAGGCGGGCCTGTGAGCAACGCGCTCATCGCCGGTCCCGTCGACACCGCGACACCGTTCAGCGGGGCCGGGCTGCTGGACTCCGGCACGCAGCTCGCGCACGCGATCGAGTCGGGCAATTGGGTCGAGGGTGGGCTGGCGGCGTTCAGCACCGCGGTGGACA
>NZ_CAJYPF010000143.1 GCF_913776565.1 uncultured Microbacterium sp.
CTGGGTGCTGAGCTGCACGATCCTCACGCGCGACGCGATCGGGCGGCTGGGGTCGATCCACGACCGCATGCCCCTGTTCATGGACCCCGATTTCGCCGACGCCTGGCTCGACCCCACGACCGAGAACGTCGGCGACGTGCTCGACGCCGCGATCGACGCGGCGCCCGACGTGGCCGAGACCCTCGACGATCATGTGGTGTCGCCGGCGGTGGGCAACGTCCGCAACGACTCCCCCGCGCTGATCGAGCAGGTCGAATGAGCCTCACGATCGACGCGGTCGCCCTCGACCGGGCGGAGTGGATGCCGTTGGCCCACGCCCACGCCGAGCGCGCCGACGCCCTGACCGCCGCGCACCGCGCCCGCGCGAGCCGCGCCGAGAAGCATCCGGTCGAGGACTTCCTCTTCACCTACTACTCGTACAAGCCGGCGATCCTGCGGCGGTGGCACCCGGGAGCGGGGGTCATCCTCCGCGACGCCCCGGAGCGCGCCGCCTGGCGCTGGTACCGGGCCGCGGGCGACGGGGTGACGGTGGATGCCACGGCCTTCCGCTCCGAGAAGGGGTCGATGTTCCGCGGCACCCTGAATCTGCTGCGGGCCACGGCCGCGCGTTCGGCGTCGTTCGGGTGCTTCGGGCTGCACGAATGGGCGATGGCCTACCGCGCCGACGAGGTGCGCCACGCGGTGCCGCTGCGACTGGGACGCGCGGGCACCGACGCGGTCGTCGACGCGCACCAGCTGACGTGCACGCACTTCGACGCGTTCCGATTCTTCACGCCCGAAGCGGTCCCCCTCAATCGCACGCCGCTCAGCCGTGACGACCAGGTCAGACGCGAGCAGCCGGGGTGCCTCCACGCCGGCATGGACGTCTACAAGTGGGCCGTAAAGCTCGGTCCCCTGGTACCTGGTCCGGTGCTGCTGGACGCGTTCGAACTCGCGCGCGACATCCGCACCCTCGACATGGAGGCCTCGCCCTACGACCTCTCGGCCTGGGGCTACCGTGCGGTCGCCATCGAGACGCCCGAAGGAAAGGCGCGGTACGTCGCTCGTCAGCGTGCCCTGAGCGCCCGCGGTCAAGAGCTGCGGCGGCGCCTGATCGACGCCGTTGCCGCGCCCGACGACACGCCCGGCGGCGCCGATTTTTCTCCTTCGCGAACTCTGTTGTAAGCTCATGGAGTTGCCTCGAACGGGGCGGAAAACAAAAGAACGGGCCTGTGGCGCAGCTGGTAGCGCACCTGCATGGCATGCAGGGGGTCAGGGGTTCGAGTCCCCTCAGGTCCACCCAGAGAGAAGGCCCCCGCTTCGGCGGGGGCTTTCGTCGTTCCCGGGTGGTGCGGCTATCCCGGGGCTGGGCTTAGAGGCAAGAACGTGTGGATGGCTCGGGCGTGTCATGCGCGTCCTGCCCATCCGGTTCTCATCCAGAGGCCTTCCTGTTTCGGCGGTGCGTGCAGAACGAGGCGCGGCGGAGTGCGGAATGGGTGTGTCCGCAGTGCTCGTTGTTGCAAAGGGTTCGGTCTTGGTGAGGTGCCCGTGGCTCTGCCACCGCGCTTGCACCGTGAGCCGCGGGGCGGGAGCGTCGACGCGGACCATGCAGGAGCCGGATCTCCCGCAGTCGCACGGCTGTCACGAGAACCCACCCCCACGTTCTCGGCTATGACCCTATCCGCCCGGGAGGGCCTAGAACACGGCCGGGACGCTTCGCGCGGGGACGGGCACCTGCCATCCGAGACGGCCTCGCAGGCGACAGACGCTCGCTCCTCTCCCCGTACGGCGGATGGGTGGTGCCCACCTCAGTTGACGCAGGGCACCGACCCCGCGCGCATCGGTTGTTCCGAGTCGGTGTACACCGACGAGGTCGGGGCGGGCGCGGCGGAGGAAGCCCCCGACGCGGGTGCGTCGGTCGGTGACGTCGGCGGGGCGGAAGGATCCGCGGGCGCCGGGTGAAGCAGGGTGCTCACCTGGGCGGCGATGGCCTTCTGGTCGACGATGTTGACGCTCTCCCCGTCGATCGTGCCGAAACGCTCGACGGGCAGGGTCTGAAATGTCACATCCCCTCCGGCGAGCCGCTGTGCGGTCGAGGCGAGGCTGAGAAGGTCGAAGCCCTTGTCGACGGCGACGTACTGCTTCGCCGTGTCGAGCAGCTCCTGCATGCGATCGAAGTCGGTGAAGGTCTGGGCGTCGCGCAGCTTTATCGCGAGCGACACCAGGAACGCCTGCTGACGGCGCGTGCGATCCAGATCGGTCAGCGAGACGTCGCGGTATCGGGTATCGCGCCGCTGGCGTACGAACGCCATCGCCTGGGAGGCATCGATCTCCTGTGGCCCTGCCGCGAAGTCTGCGCCCGAGAACGTGTCGGCGGTCGCGTGGTTGAGGCACACCGAGATCGGCTGCACCGCCTGGGCGACCCGATAGAAGGCCGCCATGGTCACCTCGACGAAATGGTCGATCGGTACGCCCCCGAGGAACTGCGACACCGTGCGCATCTCTTCGGTGCGCGCGGCGTCTCGGGCCTGCTGGTAGGCGTCCTCGTCGGAGACGCCGTGCGCGCGCAATCGGTCGTCGGTGGCGGCGAACGCGCGGCCGTACGCCTCTTTAATCTTCCCCCGGGTCACTCCCCCGGGTTCTCCTGCGTAGTCGACGTCGTCGTCGCGTGGTATCGAAATGGCGACCGCCTGTCCGCCACCGGCCGGGATGTGCACGTACATCAGTACGTTCGTGTTGTATCCGCCGACGGAGGCGTCTTCGGCGTGGATCGCGTCGTAGATCTCCTGCGGATAGGGCTTTCCGTCTTCGTCGACCCGGCTGTCGAGCCCCATGATGAGGATGTTCTGCTCGCCCTCGTCCTGGACGACTCCGGGGGCGGCGGTCGGCAGGTCGGCATCGGAGTGGCGGATGCCGTCGGCAGCGCCTACGAGGCGGGAGACGACCACGCCGGCGATGATCACGAGCACGATGACGGTCGCAGCGGAGAGGCTGAGCACGAGACGGCGTCGGTTGCGTCGGACGCGAGCGGAGGGTGACACGTCCTCAGGATGCGCTCCGCCGTCTATGAGTTGTCCGGAAACGACGAACGCCCCCTGCATCAGCAGGGGGCGTCGGACGGGTTCTTACTCGGCCGCGTTGGCCGGCGTGGGCAGCTCGATCGGAACGACCGGGCAGTCCTTCCACAGGCGTTCGAGGCCGTAGTAGACGCGCTCTTCCTCGTGGAAGACGTGCACGACGAGGTCGCCGAAGTCCAGGAGCACCCAACGCGACTCCTGGCGGCCTTCGCGGCGCAGCCGCTTGTGTCCCGCTTCGAGGAGCTTCTCTTCGATCTCGTCGGCGATCGCCGCGACATTGCGCTCGTTGCGGCCCGTCACGAGCAGGAAGATGTCGACGAGCGGAAGGGGCTCGGAGACGTCGAGCGCGACGATGTCGTCGCCGCCCTTGGCGTCGGCGGCGATCGCGGCGATCTGCGCCATATCGCGGCCGTTATCGGTGGCTGTCATCGGAAGACTCCTGTCGTGAAGGCGAGCACGAGGGTGACGGCCACCGCCAGCGCGAGCGCGCCGGTCGTGATGATGAGGCCGACGAGGAGCTTGCTCCCCTTCTCGGGCGCCGGCGGGCGAATGATCTCGCCCGGTTGCTTGACGGTGCTGATCGCGGCGCTGGCGGCGATCGGCGTGGGCGACGAGGCGGGCGGGAGCTCGCCGTCGAGGAGCACCGCGTCGGCATCGCGGCCGTCGGTGGTGCCGGGTGCGTGACCGACCGATCCGAGGCCCTCGGGGAGCTCGAACGTACCGGTGATCATGATCTCTCCCGTCGCGGTGACCGGGCCGACCAGCGGAACGCCGGTGGGGGTCTGCGACAGGATGAGGGCGTTGGGGGTCGACACGGCGCCGGTGGATCCGGTCTGACGGGCCAGCAGCTGGTCGAACGAATCGGGAAGCGAGACCCCGGGGGCGCTGCCCTCCAGCAGCTCCGAGCCGAGAGCCGGGTTGACCACCGAGGGTGCGGGGGTCTCGGCCCGATCGCTCACCGCGTTCTCGGCCGTCTCGGACACCGCGGGGCGGAAGATCGGAGGCAGGGGCTGCTCGGCGACGGCCTGGTCGTCGACGGGCGCGGCCGGGGTCGCGGAGCGCCCCGAGGACGGCTCGAGGTCGGGGCTGATGATGGGCACGGCGGCGGTGCGGATCTTCTCCTGGGCGCGCACCTGGCGTCGCGTGAGTCCCGAGACGCCGAAGTCCGCGCTGGCGTCGTAGTCGTCGAACACCGAGGGGCGCAGGGCCGGCTCGGCCACAGCGGGAGCGGGACTCTGCGGCAGCGGCTGCTCGTCGGCGACGGCCTTGTCGGTCGTGGAGTCGTCCTCAGGCGCTTTGGCCGCGTCGTCGGCCGAAGGAACGGCATCCACGGGTTCGTCACGGACCGCAGGTTCAGTGGTCTCGACGGTCGGCGCGGCGGTCTCGACAGCGGGCTCCGCATCTCGCACCGCGGGTTCGGCCGGGGCCGCCGGTACCTCGTCCGCCTCGGCACGAGCCGCGGCATCCCGAGCCTCGGCCTCGTGCTCCGGCGTGATGATCGGCGTCGCACCGGTCTGGCGCAGCTCGCGGAGCTGACGCCGGGTCAGCGGAGGGTTCTCGGGGTTCTCGGAAGTGCTCATGCCTGACTCCGGTAGAGGTGGTGCTTCGCGATGTACTGCACGACGCCGTCGGGGACGAGGTACCACACGGGGTGTCCTCGGCGCACACGGGCGCGACAGTCTGTGGACGAGATCGACAGGGCCGGGATCTCCAGCTGGCTCACGTTCTTCGAGGGCAGCCCCTCGGTCGTCAGGACGTGTCCGGGGCGGGACACGGCGACGAAGTGCGCGAGGTCCCAGAGCTCGTCGTGGTCGCGCCACCCGAGGATCTGGGCCACCGCGTCGGCCCCGGTGATGAAGAACAGCTCGGCCCCCGGCCGCTGTTCCTGCAGATCCCGCAGGGTGTCGATCGTGTAGGTGGGGCCGGCCCGGTCGATGTCGACCCGGCTGACGGTGAACTGCGGATTGGATGCCGTGGCGATCACCGTCATCAGGTAACGGTGCTCGCTCTCGGTGACGTCCTCTTTCTGCCACGGACGCCCGGTCGGGACGAACACGACCTCATCGAGGTCGAAGGACTGCGCCACCTCGGACGCCGCGACCAGGTGACCGTGATGGATGGGATCGAACGTCCCACCCATGACCCCGATACGAGGGGTGCGCGTCACCGACATACGGTGGGCCTCAGTGGCCGTGCGCCTCGGGGGTGGGCGTCCCGTGCTTCTGGGTGTACGCCTCGGCCTTGTGCGCGTGGCGGTTGGCCACGTTGCGGTACGACAGGGTCACCAGGCTCAGGGCGATGAAGACCACGAAGGCGATGACGCCGAAGACGAACGTCTCGGCCTGCACGTTGCCGCCGTGGTGTCCGCCTTCTTCGGCGGCGTGGGCGAGAAGTGAGGCGAAAGTCATCAGTGCTCCGTTCGAGTGGGATGCGCAAAGCGCGTTGCCATTTTAGGCGGTCAGGCGCGTACCTGGCCGTCGCCGCGCCCGAGCCACTTGGTGCTCGTGAGCTCGGCGAGGCCCATGGGTCCGCGGGCGTGCAGTTTCTGGGTCGAGATGCCGACTTCGGCGCCGAAGCCGAACTCGCCCCCGTCTGTGAAGCGCGTCGAGGCGTTGACCAGCACGACGGCCGAATCGACCTCGGCCAGGAAGCGCTCGGCGGCGGCCTGGTCGGCCGTGACGATCGCCTCGGTGTGATGCGTGGAGTAGCGGCGGATGTGCGCGAGCGCCTCGTCGAGGTCGTCGACCACCCGTACCGCGAGGTCGAGCGTGCCGTACTCGCGCGCCCAGTCCTCGTCGGTGGCCGCCACGACGCGGTCGTCGTGAGCCCGGGTGGCCTCATCGCCGTGGACCGTGACGCCCCGTTCGGACAGGGATGCCACGAGCTCCGGCAGCAGGCGGTCGGCGGCCGCGCGGTGCACGAGCACGGTCTCGACGGCATTGCAGACGCTCGGACGCTGCACCTTGGCGTTCACGACGATGTCGCGCGCCCAGTCGTCGCGGGCCGAGGCGTCGAGGTAGACGTGAACGACGCCCGCGCCGGTCTCGATGACCGGGACCGTGGATTCGGTGACGACGGTCTCGATCAGCCCGGCGCTGCCGCGCGGAACGAGCACGTCGACCAGGCCGCGCGCGTTCATCAGCGCGCGTGCGCCGTCGCGACCGAAGTCGTCGACGGTCTGGATCACCTCGGGGCTGAGGCCCAGGGTCTGCAGCGCGTCGCGCATGACAGCGACCAGCACCGCATTGGTGCTCTGGGCCGCGGTTCCTCCGCGCAGCACGACGGCGTTGCCCGAGCGCAGGGCCAGAGAGGCGATGTCGACGGTGACGTTGGGGCGTGCTTCGTAGATCGAACCGACGACGCCGAACGGCACCGCGACCTTCTGCAGGCGCAGGCCGTTGGGAAGCGTCCGCTCGTCCAGCACGCGCCCGACCGGGTCCGGCAGCTGTGCGACGTCGCGGACGGCCCCGGCCAACGACGCCACGCGCGGCGCGTCGAGGCGCAGCCGGTCCAGCAGGGCCTCGCCGATGGCATCCGTCCGCCCCCGCTCGAGATCGTCGGCGTTGGCGGCGACGATCTCGTCGGTGCGCGCCACGAGGGCGTCGGCGATCGCCTCGAGCGCCTCGGCCTTCCGCGAGGCATCGAGCAGGGCGATCTCTCGCGCCGCGTCCTTGGCCAGACGCAGGCGCTCGTCGACGGAGGCGGCGATCACGGTCATGCGCTCAGTGTACCGGCGCGCCCACAGCGCCCACGGGGCCGGTGGCCAGGGTCACGGGGTCGGGATTGGGGGCGAACCACGTGCCCACGGCGGCGCCTTCGAGGGCGGATGCCACGAGGTCGGCGCTCGTGACGAGCACGCCCACGCCGGCGGTCGAGGCCAGCTTGGCGGCCGAGGCCTTCGTCGCCGCTCCCCCGGTGCCCACGCCATTGACCACGCCGGCACCGAACTCGAAGTCGGCGAGGTCGTCTCCCCACGCCACGTCGTGGATGGGACGTGCGCCGGGCTCGCTCGGCGGACGGGTGAAGAGCGTCTCGATGTCGCTCAGCAGCACCAGGGCGTCCGCGCCGATCAGCTGGGCGACCAGAGCCGCCAGGCGGTCGTTGTCGCCGAAGCGGATCTCGTGCGTCGCGACCGTGTCGTTCTCATTGACGATCGGGAGGATGCCGAGACCCAGCAGTCTCTCCATGGCGCGCCGCGCGTTGGAGCGGTGCGTCGCGTTCTCGAGGTCCCCCGCGGTGAGCAGCACCTGCCCCGCGAGCAGACCGAAGCGATCCAGCGAGGTCTGATAGCGCCACATGAGCACGTTCTGACCCACTGCGGCAGCCGCCTGCTGCGTCGCGAGATCGTTCGGACGACCCTCCAAGTCGAGCAGGGGCAGAGCGGTCGCGATCGCACCCGAAGACACCAGCACCACCTCGGTGCCGGTCCCTCGCGCGCGCGACAGCGCCTCGACGATCGTGTCGATGCGGTGCGCGGCGTCACCGCTGATCGACGACGAACCGACCTTCACCACGACGCGGGCGGCGCCGTGGATGTCGGCGCGCGTCGTCGCCGTCATCGGGCCTCGTCCTCGACGTCGTGGGATTCTGATGTGTCCACGGCAGAAGAGTCGCCGTCCGCGCCGATGCCGGCGGCACGGGCGGAGAGGCGCTCGGCCTCGAGCTCGGCACGGGCGTCGGCCTTGGCATCCATCCGCTCGTGGTAACGCTCGCGGCGCTCGTTCGTCGTGCGACGCGTGCTCTGCAGCAGACGGGGGTCGGTACCGCGGGGCGCGGTCATGAGCTCCGCGGCCGACGAGAGCGTGGGCTCCCAGTCGAACACGATGCCGTCGCCGGGGCCGATGACGACGGTCGCACCCGCGACCGCGCCGGCGGCGAACAGGCCGTCCTCGACGCCGAGGCGCGCCAGGCGATCCGCGAGGTAGCCCACAGCTTCTTCGTTCTGGAAGTCGGTCTGCTGCACCCACTTGACGGGCTTGTCGCCCAGGATGCGGTAGACGGGACCGTAGGTGCCGCCCTCGACCTTGATCGTGAAGTCCTTCTCGGACCCGCGGGGGCGGATGACGACGCGCTCGGCAGGAGCCTCGTCGATCGTGGCGAGGCGGTGCTGCTCGACGATCTCGCCTAGGGCGAAGGTGAGTTCGCGCAGGCCCGCGCGGCTGACGGTGGAGATCTCGAAGACGCGGAAGCCACGGGCCTCGAGGTCGGGACGCACGAAGTCGGCGAGCTCGTGCGCCTCGGGAACGTCGACCTTGTTCAGGGCGACGATCTGCGGACGCTCGAGCAGAGGCACCTGTCCGTCGGGGACGGGGTAGGCGGCCAGTTCGGCGAGGATGACGTCGAGGTCGCTCAGGGGGTCGCGGCCCGGGTCGAGCGTCGCGCAGTCGAGCACGTGCACGAGCGCCGTGCAGCGCTCGACGTGGCGCAGGAACTCCAGTCCCAGGCCCTTGCCCTCGCTGGCGCCCTCGATCAGCCCGGGGACGTCGGCGATCGTGTAGCGGGCGTCTCCGGCCTGCACGACGCCGAGGTTGGGGTGCAGCGTGGTGAACGGGTAGTCGGCGATCTTCGGCCGTGCCGCGGAGACGGCCGCGATGAGACTCGACTTGCCGGCCGACGGGAAGCCCACCAGGGCGACGTCGGCGACGGTCTTGAGCTCGAGGACGACGTCGCCCTCCCAGCCCGGGGTGCCCAGCAGCGCGAAGCCCGGGGCCTTGCGCTTGGGCGAGGCCAGCGCCGCGTTGCCGAGCCCGCCCAGGCCGCCCGGGGCCGCGACGAAGCGCATGCCGGGGGTGAGCATGTCGACGAGCACGTTGCCGTCGGAATCCTTCACGACCGTGCCGAGGGGAACCGGGAGCTCCTGGTCCTCGCCGAGAGCACCCGAGCGGTTGTCGCCCATGCCGAACCCGCCGTTTCCCGCCGAGCGGTGCGGCGAGTGGTGGTACGACAGCAACGTCGTGACCTGGGGGTCGGCGACGAGCACGACGTCTCCGCCGCTTCCTCCGTTGCCGCCGTCGGGACCGGCCAGCGGCTTGAACTTCTCACGGCGCACCGAGACGCAGCCGTTGCCGCCCTTGCCCGCACGCAGGTGCAGGGTCACGCGGTCGACGAAGGTGACCATGACGGGTCCTTCCGGGGTGGGCGGCGAGCGGAGTCGACGCGGCGGGAGACGGGGATGCCGTCGATGCAGGCGAGTCCGGGACGGCCCTGCACGGGAAAAGAAAGAGGGGGCAGGCAGTGCCCACCCCCTCGAGAGCGCCGGAGCGCTGTGGATTACTCCGCTGCGGCGACGATGTTGACGACCTTGCGGCCGCCCTTGTTGCCGAACTCGACCGCACCGGCGGCCAGAGCGAACAGCGTGTCGTCGCCACCACGGCCGACGTTGGCGCCGGGGTGGAAGTGGGTGCCGCGCTGGCGGACGATGATCTCGCCGGCGAGGACGGCCTGGCCACCGAAGCGCTTCACGCCGAGGCGCTGCGCGTTGGAGTCACGACCGTTGCGGGTGGAGCTTGCGCCCTTTTTGTGTGCCATCTCTGCGTCTCCTGGCTCTTACTTGATGCCGGTGATCTTGACGCGCGTGAGGTCCTGACGGTGGCCCTGGCGCTTCTTGTAGCCGGTCTTGTTCTTGAACTTCTGGATCACGATCTTCGGACCGCGCTCCTCGCCGAGAACCTCGGCCGTGACCGAGACCTTCGCGAGCTTGTCGGCGTCGGTCGTGACCGCGTCGCCGTCGACGAACAGCACGGCGGGCAGCTGGATGCTCTCGCCGACCTTCGCCTTCTGGCGGTCGAGCACGACGACCGTGCCGACCTGGACCTTCTCCTGGCGGCCGCCGGCGCGCACAACTGCGTAAACCACTTCACACCTGTTTTCGTTCGGGAGCGCACGGCTCCGGTTGTCTGATGACGTCGGGAGGGTCTGACGACCCAAGTCTCGGTGCGATCCAGCGGACGCGAGCCCGCGGGGTCACGCTCGGATGGGAGCGGACGCGACGCACCAAGGGTCAAGTTTAGCTCACGGGGAGACATCCGGCAAAAGCATCGGCCCCGCGTGTCGACCGTACGATCGGTTCATGGCCATTCTCATCGACGATCCGCAGTGGCCCGCGCACGGTCGCCTGTGGGCGCACCTCGTCAGCGACAGCGACCTCGCGGAGCTCCACGCGTTCGCCGAGGCCGCCGGCATCCCCCGTCGCGCCTTCGACCTGGACCACTATGACGTTCCCGACGAGCGGCACGCCGACCTCGTCGCCGCCGGCGCCCTGCACGTCGGCGGCAAGGAGCTCGTGCGGCGCCTGCGCGCATCGGGGCTGCGCATCACCGCACGCGAGCGGCGTCCCGGTCGCGACCACTCGTCGGAGCCCGGACGCGGCTGAGGGGCCGCCCGCCGTCGACCCGCGCGATGCGCGGCGACGGGGACGACCCCTCGAACGGCAGAACGGACTCAGGACTCCGTCGCCGGGGGCTGGGCGTTGACCGGGGTGCCGGTGAGCGCAGCGGTCGTCACCCGACGACGCGAGCGTCCCTGACCGGGGGCCTTGGGCTCGGGCAGCGCCTCGAGCACCGATTCGAGCAGGGCGTCCTTCTCGGTGCGGGGAGCCTTGGGCTCGCGCTTCTTGCGGGGGCGCTTCTCGCGGGCCGGGGCGGGGGCCTCGTTCGCGTCGGACTTCGCCTCGAGCACGGCCTCCACCGAGGCGACGACCGCGGCCTCGACGACGGCGGGGTCGTCGAGGGTCGGCTTGACGGTGGATGCCGCGATCTGCGCCAGCGCCGACTTGACGCCCTCGGTGATCACGTGGGTGCCGCCGGCCTGCGCCGCCGCTCCCCCGTTGCCGCCCGAGGCGGCCGACGACCCGCCGTTGCTGTTCGCACCGCCGTTGCCGTTGCCGTTCGATCCGCCGTTTCCACCGCGGCCGCGACGGTTGGACGAACCGTTGCCGTTCGATCCGCCGTTGCCGTTCGACGCGCCCGCCGTGCGGTGACGCGCGACCGGGTCGTGGTGCACGATCACGCCGCGCCCGGCGCAGACCTCGCACGCCTCGCTGAAGGTCTCGAGCAGACCCAGGCCGAGCTTCTTGCGCGTCATCTGCACGAGACCGAGAGAGGTGACCTCGGCGACCTGGTGCTTCGTCCGGTCGCGGCTCAGGCACTCGATCAGGCGTCGCAGCACGAGGTCGCGGTTGGACTCGAGCACCATGTCGATGAAGTCGACGACGATGATGCCGCCGATATCGCGCAAGCGCAGCTGACGGACGATCTCTTCGGCGGCCTCGAGGTTGTTCTTGGTGACCGTCTCTTCGAGGTTGCCGCCCGAGCCGACGAACTTGCCGGTGTTGACGTCGACGACGGTCATGGCCTCGGTGCGGTCGATGACCAGAGAGCCACCGGAGGGCAGCCATACCTTGCGGTCCAGGGCCTTCTCGATCTGCTCCGTGACGCGGAAGGCGTCGAAGGGATCCTGCTCGCCCTCGTACTTCTCGACGCGCTCGAGCAGGTCGGGCGCGACGCCCTTGAGGTAGCTCGAGATGGTCTGCAGCGCCTCGTCGCCCTGGATGAGCATGCGCGTGAAGTCCTCGTTGAAGACGTCGCGGACGATCTTGACCAGCAGGTCGGGCTCGGAGTGCAGCAGGGCCGGGGCCTGGATGGTCTTGACCTGGCTCGACACGTGCTCCCACTGCGAGGTGAGGCGCTGGACGTCGAGGGTCAGCTGCTCCTCGGTCGCGCCCTCGGCCGCCGTGCGCACGATGACGCCGGAGGACTCGGGAAGGACCTCTTTGAGGATCTTCTTCAGGCGCGCGCGCTCGGTGTCGGGGAGCTTGCGCGAGATGCCGTTCATCGTGCCGTTCGGCACGTAGACGAGGTAGCGGCCGGGCAGCGAGATCTGGCTGGTCAGACGCGCACCCTTGTGGCCCACCGGGTCCTTGGTGACCTGCACCAGCACGCGATCGCCCGACTTGAGCGCCAGCTCGATCCGGCGGGGCTGATTGTTGGTCTCGACGCCGTCCCAATCGACCTCGCCCGAGTACAGCACGGCGTTGCGCCCCCGGCCGATGTCGACGAAGGCGGCCTCCATGCTGGGCAGGACGTTCTGCACACGACCGAGGTAGACGTTGCCGATCAGCGAGGCGTCCTGGTTGCGGGCGACGTAGTGCTCGACGAGCACGTTGTCCTCGAGCACCGCGATCTGGATGCGACCGCTCTTCGAGCGCACGACCATCACGCGGTCGACGGCTTCGCGGCGCGCGAGGAACTCGGCCTCGGTCACGACGGGGCGACGACGACCGGCCTCGCGACCGTCGCGTCGACGCTGCTTCTTGGCCTCGAGACGGGTCGAGCCCTTGATGCGCTGAGGCTCGGTGATGACCTCGACGGCGCGCTGGCGCACGGGTGCCGCAGGGGCCTCCGCGGACTCGTCCGCGGGAGCGCCGGACCCTCCGCGACGGCGGTTGCGACGACGGGCGTTGGCCGAGCCGCGCTCCGCGGGGCCCTCGTCGTCGCGGTCGTCGCGATCCCACGACTCGTCGCGCGCCGGCAGCGGCGGCAGCTCGGGTGCATAGAAGTGCAGCGCCGTCGACACGGCGGACACGAAGTTCTCGGGAAGCAGACCGAGCGAGACGGCGGTCGGGCGCTCGGGCTTCGTGGGCTCCTCGACGCGCGAGGCCTGCGGCGCGACGTCCGATTGTTCGGTGGATGCCGAACCCTCGGCGCCGTCAGCGGGCTCGGTGTCCGACGCGGCGTCCTCGGCGTCGACGGGGCCGTCCTGCGCGGTGGCGGTGGACCCCGAGGCCTCGTCGTCCGCCGACATCCCTCCGGGCGCGGCGGCGGTGTCCCCCGCGTCGGTGGAGGCCTCGTTCACCTCTCCGTCGGGAGCCGGGATGTCCTCGACATCGAGCACCGCGGGGGTCTCGGTGTCGACCACGGCCGCGTCGGCGGCATCCTGAACCGCTTCTTCTTCCTCATCGACCGCGGGCGCGGTCTCGGCCGCGGGGGCCGCGGTCGTCGGGGAGGCGGGAACCTCGGTGATCGGATTCTGATCGTCGGTCTGTTCGGCCATGTGCAGGTACTCCCTGGCGGGCGACACCGCGCGTCGCCCGACGAAATCTCATGCGGCGCCGCACCCGGCGGGGCCGCGAACTCACTCGGTCTGCAGCCGGCCTGCGGCTCGGGCTGCGAAGGGCGGTCATCGCCCGAAGTCTTCTGGGTGACGTTCCTGCGGCGCGGCCGCGGTCACATCAGCCTTCATTATCGCACGAACCGTCGCGAACGCCCACGGCGGCGCTCGCGCATCGCCCATCCGCAGGCGTTGCGGTGCGTGCGGAGGGCGTCGATAGGCTCGAGCCCACGACGAAGGGAGCACCATGACCTTGTCCGATGACGCACTGAGCGCGCTCGAAGACGCACGGGCTCGCGTCCACGCGCAGGTCGCGCAGGCCAGGGAGCGGGCCGAGGACGCCGGGCGGATGGCCGGCGACGTGAGAACGGCGACGGCGACGGCCGTCTCCCCGGGGCGGGAAGTCCGCGTGACTGCTGCCGCAGGGGGACGCGTCGATCGCGTCGAGATCGCCGAGGTCGCGCTGTCTCGGGACGCCCGGAATTTGTCGCGTCTCGTCACCGAGACGGTCCGTGCTGCACAGCGCGACGCCGCCGACGCCGCGCTGCGGCGGATGACGCAGAGCCTCGGCGAAACGTCGCCTCTCGTCGCCGCCGCTCGGCAGCGTCTCGACGACGAGTACGCCCATTCCACGCACGGAACGCGAAGCGAATGATCGAACATCTGGAGGTCACGCCCTACCGGCTGTCGACGGCAGCGGCCGCCATCAAGGCGGCGGGCGGAGAGATCGACGATCTCGTCGGCACGCTCATGCGTGAATCCGCCACGCTCAGCTCGCAGTGGAGCGGGGACGCCCAGCAGGCGTTCGCGCGGGCTCAGGCGCAGCTCGGCGAGCGTCTGGTGAGCCGCACCGCACTTCTCGTGCGCCTGAGCGACGCCTTGGACGAGCTGGCCACCGCCTACGGCGAGGCCGACCTCGCTGGAGCGCGAGGGTTGGGGGCGACGGCATGATGCGGCGTGCGCGTCTCGCCGGTGCGATCGGCATCGCCGTCGCCATGAGCGCGGTCTCGGGATGCAGCCAGTTGCCGTTCCACGACGATTCGTACAAGACGGAGATCCCGGCCGCGCTGGAGGCGGCCGATCTGGGGATCACAGATGCGTGGGCGGACGTCAGACTGAGCGGGTTCACCGAGACGTTGTCGATCGGGGGCACGCTCGCTGCGATCCGGCAACCGGGCGGTGAGGTGTCTCCGGACGTCGTGGAGCAGATCCTGGGCGTGGCTCTGGACAATCGGTCCCTCCCGATGTCGTACGTCGATATCAATCTCAGAGATGCGGACGACGATCTTCTCGACGTCGAGCCGGCTTTGGAGACCCTGGGCGCGTCTTCCCGGGGAGACGGAAGCATCACGATGGACGAGGCGAGGAAGATCGCGGAGGGGTCCGGACGGTGACCGCAGCGAACCAGCACATCGAGATCGACGGTGAGATCCTCCAGCAGCAGGTCGCCCGGGCGCGAGAGGTGTCCGCGGCCTTCGCCGGAGCCGGTGACGGCATCCAGGCGGATCTCCCGGACGATGCGTTCGGACTTCTGAGTCGCGGTCTCGTCGTTCCCCTGGCCAACGCTCTCGCAGGACGTGCGCGCGATCTCTCGTCATCGGCTCAGGATCTCGCCGAACGTGTCGCGGATGGAGTCCAACAGGCCGCGTCCGGTTTCGCCCTCATCGAGCAGAACGCGGTCGACGCGTTCGCCCGGGACGACTCATGACCACGGCGTCCGTCATCAGCGCCGAGCTCGCCGGCGGAGGCTGGGCAGGAGCGCTGCCCACGAACGGGCCCGGCGGCGACCGCTGCGGGCAGCTCCCGGGGTTCGTCGGCGTCGTCGTGCCGTTCGTCCAGCCCTTGCGCGAGTGGTTCGACGAGCTCGTCGGAAACCCCGTCGCGACGGCGTCTGTCGCCGCGACCTGGGAAGAAGCCTCGCGAACGCTGCGGGGTATCCCGGATGCCGTCCAGCAGGCGGGAGCGTCTCTGACCGACCTCGACGGACGCACCATCCGGGCTCTCCGCGAGCGATACGAGGACCTGCAGAAGATCGCGCTCGACGCCTCGGAGTGGACGTCGGCGACCGCGGGAGCGCTCCGGCTCGCCTCGCGGATCGTCGACGCCACCCGGTCGTACGTCTGCGACGCGCTCGTGCAGCTCGCGCACTTCGCCGACGAGCTCTTCACATTCGATCTCAATCCGCTCGAGATCGCGGAGCGGGTGGAGGATTTCGCGCGCGCCGCATTCGACCTCGTCGAAGCGACCGGCCGACTCGTCACCGACGTACTCGAGGCCCTGCACGCGCTCGGCGCCCTGTTGCACCGCCTCCTCCCCGTCGTCGCCGAGGGGATCGACGACATCCGTGAGATCGTCGCCGGCATGCTGCCCGCGGCGACCGCCCTCTCCGGTGCGCCCTTCGGGCCGCTGGGAGTCGGGGTGGGCCTCGTGCTCGGCGGAGCCGCTCAGAACTTCGTCCAGAACTCCACCGATGTGGAGGAGCTGGATCCGGATCGACTCCACGGCGACAGGCGAGTGGCGTGGGATGAGTCTCAGGCGGTCACTCGTCTGTCGTCGCTCTCCGACCTCGTCGCGGTGAACGGCACCACTGACGCCATGGGCGTCGGCGATGCGACAGTGATCGACGTGAAGAAGATCCGTGGCGCGGACGGTGTCGAGCGCTGGGTCGTCTCGTTGCCGTCCACCCAGGATTGGCAGTGGGGTTCCGACACCGGCGCACTCAACGACCGCGATTCCAACGTCGCTCTCATGGCGGACAACCCGATTCTCCGCACCGCATATGAACGGGCGGTCCTCCAAGCCATGAGTGATGCCGGCATCCCCCCGGGAGGCGACGTCGTCCTGACCGGCTTCAGCCAGGGTGGGATCATGGCGGCGAACCTCGCGGCTGACCGCACATTCCCGTACAACACGGTCGGTGTCGTGACGAACGGCTCCCCCATCGACTCGTTCGATATCCCCCCGCATGTTCCGGTGTACGCGTTCCAGCACGTCACCGATATCGTGCCGACGCTCGATGGCAACGTGTTCGACGAGACGCCGCCCAACGTCAATCGCATTCTGATGCCGGGACCTCTCAGCCCCCTCGCCGCACACGACAACCAGGCGTACGCCGACTCGGTCGCTGAATGGGAGAAGCAGTATGCCCAGTCGCACGGCGGTCCACCTCCGGGCCTCGACGTGCTCACCGGCGAAGTGGTGGACCACAGCGTCTTCACGACGCACGAGTGAGGACCTCTCAGCGCCGCGTGCACGAGCGGCGACCGGCTGTGCCGCCGACGTCGCCTCCCGCGCTCAAAGCATTCGCATAGGGCTGCGGTGCAAGAATCTCGCTCATGAGCGAAACCGTCACGCCCCGCCGCCCGGTCGTCGTCGCGATCTGGCTGATCTTCGCGGGAGTCGTCGGGTGGATCGCCGCGTTCTCGCTGACCATGGAGCGCTTTCACCAGTTGCAGAACCCCGGGGCCGCGGCATCCTGTGACTTCAGCGTGCTGGTGCAGTGCTCGACGAACCTGCAGTCGGCGCAGGGCAGCGTGTTCGGCTTCCCGAACCCGATCATCGGCCTGGGAGCATGGATCGCGCCCATCGTCGTCGGAATGGCGCTGCTGGCCGGAGCGCGGTTCGCGAAGTGGTTCTGGGCGCTGTTCTGGCTCGGCTTCGCGGGAGCGCTGACCTTCGTGATCTGGTTGATCGCGCAGAGCATCTTCGTCCTGGCCACCCTGTGCCCGTGGTGCATGGTGACGTGGTCGGTCGTCATCCCGTCGTTCTTCGTGGTGACCCTGCATGTGCTGCGCGAGGGCGTCCTCCCTGGAACACGGGTGCGCGAGGTCGCGGACCGACTGATGGTGTGGGTCCCGCTCATGACGCTCGCGGCCTACGTCGTGGTGGCGGTGCTCGCCCAGGCACGACTGGACGTGCTCGCCCAGCTCTGACCCTCGCCCGCGCTCCCGCGTATCCACGGCTGGCTGAGCGTGGCGGTTACGCGCAACGATGCACGAACCCCGCGTCGTGCACACGCGGCTACGCACCGTGCAGACGCGGCCGCACCACCCCGCGTCGTGCATAACCTCCGCGATGTGCACAACCTCACCCCGCGAGCCGCGGATGCCGCCGAGGTCGCGAACGCGGCTGACATGACGAAGGCCGCCGCCCCGACGGGGCAGCGGCCTCACGGCATCCGGCGGACCGGATCACAGCTGACTGATCAGGCGAACCAGATCGCGAGCTCGCGCTCGGCCGACTCGACGCTGTCCGAGCCGTGCACGAGGTTCTGCTGCACCTTGAGGCCCCAGTCGCGGCCGAAGTCGCCGCGGATCGTGCCGGGGGCGGCGGTGGTCGGGTCGGTCGTGCCGGCGAGCGAACGGAAGCCCTCGATGACGCGATTGCCGGCGAGGCGGATCGCGACGGAGGGGCCCGAGAGCATGAACTCCAGCAGCGGCTCGTAGAACGGCTTGCCCTCGTGCTCGGCGTAGTGACGGGCGAGGGTCTCGCGGTCGGGCTCGACGAGGCGGATGTCGACGAGCGCGTAGCCCTTCGCCTCGATGCGGGCGAGGATCGCACCGGTCAGCCCGCGGGCGACGCCGTCGGGCTTGACCAGGACGAGGGTCTCTTCGGTGGCCATGGGTCATTCTCCGTTCGAGAGGTCGGGGTCGGCGGCGAGCCGGGCGTTGCGTCGGTCCAGTGCCGCTCCCTTGATCGTCGCATACGCCCACATGCCACCGAAAATGACGGCGACGACCGCGAGCGCCGGGACGAGCAGCCCACCGAGCAGCAGGACCACCTGCAGCCCCCAGCCGGCGAACAGGGCCCACCGATGACGCAGCAGACCCGACACGGCGACCATGGCGACAGCGAGGACGACACCGCCCACGATCCCCCACCAGGGCTCGATCCCCGCGGGGAGCACTTTGAGGCCGTACACGACGAGCCCGCCGAGGAACACGACGATCGACTCGAAGCCGAGCACGACGGCGCCGAGGGACTCCTGGGCCCCGCGTTGCCGACGCGGGCGGGGAGCGCGCGGCTCGCGCGGGCTCATGCCTGCCACCCGGCCTTCCAGTCCTCGAGTTCCGACAGCCGCAGCGCCTCTCCGGCGAGCACCACCGAACCCGCGACGACGACCGCGCGGCGATCGGACTCGGCAGCCCAGGCGCGGGCCGCGTCGGCGGCGTCTTCGAGGGTCGGGTGCACGGTCACGGGCAGATCGGCCGCCTCGGCGACGTCGGCGATCGCGTCGGGATCGGTCGCGCGGTCGCT
>NZ_CAJYPF010000144.1 GCF_913776565.1 uncultured Microbacterium sp.
TCCGCCTCGGTGTCGGGGGCCTCGGCGTCGGTGTCGACCGCGGACTCGGTGCCTCGCTCGTCGAGCGCGAGGTCGGGATCGAGCTCGTCGACGCGCACGTCGGGCGGCGTGGGATCGACCGGCGTCGCCACGTCGGCGTCGGCGTCGGCGTCGGCAGAGGGGAGGTCGGCGTCGGTCGACGGCCCGCCGGAAGCGGTGGCGTGCCCTGCCTGCGGGTCCTCCGCGGCGTCGTTCCGCTCGACGACAGGCTCTTCCACCGCGACATCCGCCGGCGTCGGGTCGACCGCGGCGGGTGAATCCTCGACGACGGGCTCCTCCACCGCGACATCCGCGGGAGTCGTGTCGACCGCGGCGGGCGCATCCTCGACGACAGGCTCTTCCACTGCGACATCCGCCGGCGTCGAGTCGATCGCGGCGGGTGAATCCTCGACGACGTGGTCCGCCTCCGACGGCTCGACAGGTGCGGCAGAGGACGCGGGCACCACCTGAGCAGTCGCGGGCAGCGGCGGACGCGGCGGGACGACGATGTCGTCGAGCACGAGGGCGGACGCGACCGGCGGGGCCGCGGGACTCGGCTGCGTCACCACGTCGCTCGGGGTGGCGACCTTCTGCGCGGCGGTCTTTGTCTCGACCGCGGTCGCTTCGGCCACCGCATCGGCCGCCGTCGGCGTCTGCGACGCGTCGGCCTCGGGCGCCGCGGCAGGGGCCGCAACGCGCGGGGCAGCCGCCTTCTTCGTCGTCGTGCGGGGGGTTGCGGGCTTCTTCGTCGCCCCGCTCGCACTCGCCGCGCGCGGCTTCGCCGTACCGGCCGTCGCGCGCGGCGTCGTGGGCTTCTTCGCCGAACCCGCGGCACGCGGGGTCGCCGGCTTCTTCGCCGCGCCCGCCGCGCCCGTCGCACGCGGCGTCGTGGTGCGCGGAGCGCGGGGCTTGGCGGCGGCCGTGGGCTTCGTCGCGTCGGTCGGCGCGGAAACGGCCGGGGTCGTGGCATCCGTCGACGAGGGATCGGCGGGCGTCGCGTCGGAGTCCGCCGACGGCGCGGGTTTCGTCGCCGTCTTGCGCGGTGCCGGGCGCTTCGCGGCCGTCGTCCGAGGAGCGCGCGGAGCACGAGGTGTGGACGGTTTCGCCACCGTCGCGTCGGGTTCGACGCTCGCCGCGGCGCCCTCGGTGTCGGACGAGGACGTGTCTGGGAGCTCCGGCAGCGACGCTGTCATCGCACCAAACTATCAACCCCCTCCGACAGCCCCCGACCCTTGTGGGATCGGCCCGGGCGTGCCGCGACGGTGACCGTGCCGGATGACGCCACGGCACCGGCGGGCACTCAGACTGTCCGTGGAGGATGAGGACATGTCCGAGAAGGTGCACCGCATCCACTCCCTGCCGAACGACGCGCCCTGGAAGGGCGGATTGCCGCCGGTCGGGTCCGCGGAGCACCCCCGGGCGATCCGCATGCTGGACCGCGTGCTGTCGGTCCAGCGCCCCGTCGTCCTCGCGCATCTGCGCAGCGTTCGCCTGCGCCACCCCGACGCCTCGGTCGCCGAGATCCTCACGATCCTCGAGCGGCGCTACCTCGCCGCGGTGACCACCGGCGGTGCCGCCGTCGGCGCGACGGCCGTCGTACCGGGGATCGGCACGGGCGTGACCCTCGCCCTCAGCGGGGTTGAGACCCTCGGCTTCCTCGAGGCCACCGCGCTGTACGCCCAGTCGGTCGCGGAGGTGCACGGCGTCGCTGTCGACGACCCCGACCGCGCTCGCGCGCTCGTCCTGGCGCTCATGCTCGGCAAAGAGGGTGTCGACCTGGTCTCGCAGCTCGCCGCGCAGGCCGGCGGCCGCGGGACGAGCCGGTCGGGCTCCTGGGGCGAGATGATCACGAAGACCCTTCCGCGCGCCGCCGTCGGCCCGCTGGTCGACCGTCTCAAGACGTCCTTCGTCCGTCAGTTCGCCACCCGCGGCGGGGCCTCGTGGGTCGGCAAGGCGCTGCCCTTCGGCGTCGGAGCGGTGGTCGGCGGCACGGGCAACCTCGTCCTCGGCCGTCGCGTGCTCGTCAACGCCCGCCGGGCATTCGGCGCCGCGCCGGCTCGCCTCCCCGCCGACCTCGAGCCGCGTCCGGGCAGCGCGCCCCTCGAGCGCGCGGCCGCCGGGGGTGTCCGCCGCGTCGGCAGCGCCCTCGCCGACGCGGTCGGGTCGGCCGCGAAGAGAGCCCTCCCGCCGCGCCGCCCCCGGGACTCCCCCGACTCCGGCTCGAACGCCTCGCCCGGGGCCCCGGCATCCTGACCTCTTCTCATCGACGACACCCCGGGCGCAAGTCCCGCGCGCACCCGGGGTCGGCGCGTTAGCCTCGCCGCATGGGCGACCTCCTCGAATCCCTTGCCTTCTGGATGCCGCGTCAGCGCTGGTACGGCACGAAGGGCCGCGACCCGCGCCTCACGGTGGTCGCCGACTGGCCGCTCGACGGGGCCGAGGCGCACCTCCTGCTCGTGCGGGACGAAGCCGTGCACCCCGCGATCGTCTATCAGGTACCGGTCGCCCGTCGCGCCGAGGGATCCGTGCCCCCGGGCAGTCTGATCGGCCCCACAGCCGACGGGCAGGTGTGGGCGGATGCCACGACCGACCCGGCCTTCACCGACCTGCTCTACACGTGGGTGACGGTCGGCGGCGAAGTGGGCACGGCTCAGGACGGGTTCATCGGCATCGCGCTGGCCGGGGACACCCCGGCGCCGCACGCGACCGCGCGGGTGCTGAGTGGCGAGCAATCGAACACTTCGCTGATCTTCCGCCCGGAGGGCGAGGGGCTCCCCGTCATCTGCAAGCTGTTCCGACAGGTCAACCCGGGAATCAACCCCGACGTCGAGCTGCAGTCCGCTCTCGCGGCCGGCGGCGCCGCGTTCGTGCCCGCGGCGATCGGCGAGGTGCGCGGGTCGTGGGTGACACCCGAGGGTGTGCCGGTGAGCGGCTCGCTCGCTTTCGCCCAGGAGTTCTTCGAGGGCGTCGAGGACGCCTGGAGGGTCGCCCTCGATGCGGCCGCCGCCGGAGAGGACTTCTCCGCCCGCGCCCACGCGCTCGGCGCCAGCGTCGCGGGCATGCACGTCGCGCTCGCGCAGCAGTTCCCGACTCTCGAGCCGGACGAAGCCGATCGCGCGGCCGTCGTCGGCGCCTGGGAGCGACGCCTCGCGATCGCCCTCGCCGAGGTCCCCGCGCTCGCGCCGTACGCCGAGCGGATCCGCGCGGTGTACGCCGCCGCGGCGACCGCACCGTGGCCGGCGCTGCAGCGCGTGCACGGTGATCTGCACCTCGGTCAGGTGCTGGACACGGCATCCAATGGGTGGGTCCTCCTCGATTTCGAGGGCGAGCCCCTGCGTCCCATCTCGGAGCGACTGCGTCCCGACGTATCCGTGCGGGACGTCGCGGGCATGCTGCGTTCGTTCGACTACGTCTCGGGGGCTGTCGCCGACGACGACGGTGCGGCCGTGCGGGCATGGGTCATCGCCGCGCAGCAGGCGTTCGTGGACGGGTACCGCGAGACCGCGGGCGCGGCCGGCGAGGGCGAAGACTCGCTGCTCGCGGCCTTCGAACTCGACAAGGCCGTGTACGAGGCGATCTACGAGACGCGCAACCGGCCGGACTGGGTGGGGATCCCGCTCGCCGCGATCGGACGACTCGCGCCGCTGGATTGAGCTGCGCGTCGCGCGAAGCCGAGTGATGCGGCGCCGGACCGCGCCCTGAGGGCGTGGTTACGCGGCGGACGCCTTCTCGTCGGTCATCGCATCCACGCGCGCGACCTGTTCGTTCGCGGCCTTCGTGGTCTGCTGCAGGAAGTCCGCGAGGTCGATCTCGATCTGCGAGTCGAGACTGGTGATGATGCGACGGCACGTCTCGTCGAAGTGCGCGAGCTGCGACCACGGCTCCTTCTCGAGGTCGACCGCGAGGTGGATGTGGTTCACGCGCCGGTCGTCCTGATCCGGCTCACGCCGGAGGATCTCGCGACGCACCAGTCGCTCGACCATGGTCGTGACCCCCGCGGACGTCACGCCGAGGTATTGGGCGAGGGCCGAGGGGCGGATGCCGGGATTCGCGCCCACGTAGGCGAGCGCCTTCGCATCGAGCTCGTTGACGCCCAGTTGCCTGCGGGCCTGCGCCGCAGCCTCGTCGCGCGAGCGACAGAACTGGATCAGGGCCGCCATCAGGGGCGAGTCGTCGCCGGTCTCCTGCGTCATCGGGCCGCTCCCTTCCGTCTGTCGAACGCCCCACTATATCTAACGCTCTTAGGTTCCACGCCTAGCGATCAGTTCGCGTGATTGTCAGCGCGAATAATCACTAGCTTACTTAATTACCTGCTAGGCTATCTATCACCGGGGTTGACCACCCCCGGTCGACACGAAGAAGGGAACGTCCCGATGACCAGCACCGCTTTCACCTCCACCGCACCGCTGCGGCACCGCTCCACCTTCGTGCCCACCGCCGACGCGGTGAGCAGCTCCCGCCTCGCCGCGGTCGTCGTCTGGGCCAGCGTCGCGACCTGCGCCCTCAGCGCTGCCGTCGTCCTGCCCCTCGTCTTCTGACAGAACCGCACCACCAGGAATTCCCCATGGGTACGCTCTTCTCCAGCTCCGACGCGCAGCCGATCACCATCGACGACCGCCTCTTGCAATATCTGCAGGTCGTCGTCTCGACCAAGCTCCGCCGCGGCGAGTCCTTCACCATCACGTGGACCGACGAGGCCGCTGGTCACGCACGCACGACCCTGTGGATCCAGCCGTCGATCTCCATGCGCTTCGAGTACACCGCGATCGCATCCGCTCCCCTCTCGGGCGGCTACCTGCGTCAGCTCGCCGACCAGGCGGCCATGTCGTCCGGCCTGCTGCTGAACGCGGCGACCTGGCAGCAGAACGAGGATGCGCACCGGGTGCAGCTGCTCGCCGCCGCCTGACGCTCCCCCGCACCGAAGTGCCGCCCCGCCGTCGTGGGGCGGCATTCTCGCGTGGGCGAACGGTGCCGCCGCGCCTCCCCCGCGCCGCTGTCCCGCCGCACCGCGGCATTTTCCCGTGGGCGAACCGGAACGACCCCGCCACCACCCACGCGCGACGCACGAAACGCCGCCCCGCAACGAAGCAGGGCGGCGTTCCGGCGCCGGGAGCGGTGGAACTCAGCTGGTCGGCATCGAACCGAGGGTGACCTCGGCCGTGCGCTGCTGACCGTTGCGCAGGTACGTGACCTCGGCCTTGGATCCCGCGGCGAGCGCGCGCACCTGAGCGGTCAGGTCGATCGAGTTGGTGACCGGGATGCCGTTGAACTGGGTGATGACGTCACCCTTCTGCAGGCCCGCGGCTTGCGCGGCACCGCCGCTGACGGCCTCGGCCACGTAGGCGCCCGTGGTGGTCGCGCCCTGCTGGGAGGCGGCATCCTGAACCGAGGCGCCCAGCAGACCGTGGGTGGCCGAGCCGTTCTCGATGATCTCGCTCGAGATGCGCTTGGCGATGTCGGAGGGGATCGAGAAGCCTACGCCGATGTTGCCGGACTGCCCGCCCGACGAGGATCCGCCGGCGCTGGCGATGGCGACGTTGATGCCGATCAGCTTGCCCTCGTCGTCGACGAGCGCGCCGCCGGAGTTTCCGGGGTTGATGGCGGCGTCCGTCTGGATGACGGCGATCTTGATGGTCTGGTTGGCCGACTGCGACTGCTGCCCCTGACCGAAGTCGAAGCGGAAGGGGCTCTCCTGCCCGGGCTCGGTCTGCTGCTGGTCGGAGCCGTCCGAGGGGGCGGCCGACGAGGCGACCTGGATCGAACGGTTCAGCGCGCTGACGATACCGGTGGTCACCGTGTTGGGCAGGTCGAGGGGCGCACCGACGGCGACGGTGTTGTCGCCGACGTTCAGCTTCGACGAGTCGCCGAACTCGATCGGGGTCAGGCCCGAGGCGTTCTCGAGCTTGATCACGGCGAGGTCGTACGTGGGGTCGGTGCCGACGACGGTCGCGGCGTAGACCTTGCCGTCGCTCGTGGTGACCGAGATCCGGGCGTTTCCGGTCTGGCCGTCGAGGGTGACGACGTGCGTGTTGGTCAGGACGTAGCCGTCCGCGCTCAGCACGACGCCCGATCCGGTTCCGCCGGCCTGCGAGCCGGTGGCGCTGATGGTGACGACGCTGGGCACGACCTTGCTGGCGACCGCGGCGGTGGCGTTGACGTCCTGCGGGTCGTTGACCGTGATGGCGGTGGGTCCCGAGACGGTCGAGGCGTTGGAGCCGCCCCACAGGCTGAGGCCCGCGTAGGTGCCCCCGAGGCCCGCGCCTCCGCCGACGAGGGCCGCGGCGACGAGCAGGGCCGCGATGCGGGGGGCCGAACTCTTCTTGCGGGGCTTGTCGGTGGATGCCGCGTCGGGCATCGCCAGCGTGGGGTGAGCGTTCGTGGCGCCCGGGCCGAAGGCCTGACCGGTGGGCGCGGTGGCTCCCGTGGGGGCCGAGGCGTAACCGGGGTGCGGGTGAGCCGTGCCGGGCGTGGGCGCGGGCCAGGCGGCGGCCGCCGCGGCCGGCGAGCGCGTCGGCACGGGGGGCACGTCGTAGCGCGGGGCGGGGGCCGGGGTGCTCTCGCCGAGGTTCGGGGCGTCGTGGCGCGGCGACGTGGGGACGCCGCCGTGCGCGTCGGCCGTGTTGTGGCTGTTGTCGTTACCCTCGGGACGGTTGTCCGTGGTGTCGCTCATGGGATGCTCCTTCTTCCAGGCGCTTCTACGATGACCTCGGATCCTGTGGGCCACCTATGACGAGCGTGAGCCGCCTCTATGGGTCTAGCAGGTACACACCCCATGGCATTCCCGCTTGCGTCGGCCGGGTGTGCGGCATCCTGGATCCATGCAGCAGATCCCCGGCGCCTGGCAGCGCACCGCCCGCGGTGCGGGGCTCCTCGCGCCCGACGGCTCGTCCGTTCCGACGATCTTCGCCGAGATGAGTGCGCTCGCCTCGGCGACCGGTGCGCTCAACCTCGGTCAGGGCTTTCCCGATCAGGACGGACCGCAGGAGGTGATGGATGCCGCGCGCCGCGCGATCGCGGAGGGCGTCAACCAGTACGCCCCGGGCCGCGGCTACCCCGACCTGCTCGCCGCGATCGCCGAGCACCAGCAGCGGTTCTACGGGATCGCGCTCGACCCGGCCCGCGAGGTGCTCGTGACGGTGGGCGCGACCGAGGCGTTGGCGGCGACGCTGCTCGCGCTGGTGGACTCCCCCGACGACGAGGTCGTCGTCTTCGAGCCGTACTACGACTCGTACGCCGCGTGCGTGGCCCTGTCGGGCGCGAGGCTCGTGCCGGTGCCGCTGCGGTGGCCGGACTTCCAGCCCGACCTCGAGCGCTTGGCATCCGCCGTGTCGGACCGCACGCGCGTGATCCTGGTGAACGATCCCCACAATCCGACGGGCACGGTGTTCTCGCGCGAGGTGCGGGACGAGATCGTGCGCCTGGCGCACCTCCACGACGCCGTCATCGTGACCGACGAGGTCTACGAGCACCTGGTGTTCGACGGTCCGCACGTGCCGATCGCGACCCTGCCCGGGGCGGCCGAGCGCACGCTGTCGATCTCGTCGGCGGGCAAGACGTTCTCGCTCACGGGGTGGAAGACGGGGTGGGTCACCGGCCCCGGCGAGCTGGTGTCGGCCGTGCTGGCCGTGAAGCAGTTCCTCACGTACGTGGGCGCGTCGCCCTTCCAGCCGGCGATCGCCGTGGGGCTGCGCCTGCCCGACGGGTTCTTCGCGTCGGTGGCGTCCGACATGGCGGCAAAGGCCGCGCTGCTGGGCACGGGCCTGCGCGCGGCCGGGTTCGACGTGTCGACGCCGGGCGGGTCGTATTTCACGGTGGTGGATGCCGCCCCCCTCGGCGCCACGGACGCCGACACGTTCTGCCGCGAGCTGCCCGATCGCGCCGGGGTGGTCGGCATCCCGCTCACCGCTTTCGTCTCGCCCGCGCATCGCGATCGGTACCGGACCCTCGTGCGTTTCGCCGCGTGCAAGCGCGTCGAGGTTCTGGCCGACGCGGCCGAGCGGCTCGCCACGATGACGCGGCCCTGACCGTTCGCGCCGGTCATCACCCCGCGGGGTGATCTTCTCGCCGCCGTAACCCCGACGACGAAACACGAAATGCGCGCGTGGTACTTTTCCGGCAGAACGCGGTTTTCGCCGCCGCGTTCTGGGGGGAAGTGGGGACGATGTCTCGAAAGAAAAGCACGCACGATTCGCGACCCGTTCGCGTCGTCGAGCTCTACGGAAAAGACCTGCGGTGGGAGGACGCGGAACCGAATCTGCGCCTGACCGACGAAACCGTCGCGCGCCTGACGCAGGAGGGGTACACGATGGCCCTCGTTCGCGTGGGGCTGTGGCGCACGCGTCGCGTGTCGCTCATCCGCCACGCGCAGCGGCTGTCCTGAGACTCGTCAGCGCGGCGTGACCCGAAAGCGTCGCAGTTCGAGAGCCGGATTGACGCGCCGTACGCGTGCGATGGCGTGCGGATCGACGTGCGCCACCGCCACGTCGGTGGCGGTGCCGACCTGTGCGACCGTGACCCCCTGCGGGTCGACGATCATCGAATGACCGACGCCGAGGGGCGGGGTGTGGTCGGCGGCGGCGACGAAGAACGTGTTCTCGATAGCCCGAGCGTGCAGCAGCGTCTGCCAGTGGTGTTCTTTCAGCGGACCGCGCACCCATTCGGCCGGCACCAGGGCGACGTCGACGCCCGCGTCGGCGAGCAGGCGCGCCACCTCCGGAAAACGCAGGTCGTAGCAGGTCATCAGGCCGAACCGCAGGCCGTCGACGACGAACGTCTGCGGTGGCGCGAGCTCGCCGGCCTCGATCCAGTCGGACTCGCGCTGACCGAAGGCGTCGTACAGGTGGAGCTTTCGATAGACGGCCCGGATGCCGTCGCCCCCGACCGCCACGACCGTGTTGCGCACACGGCGGCCGTCGTCGGCCTTCTCGAGCAGCCCCGCCACGATGACGACGTCGAGGTCGGTGGCGAGGGCGGTCAGGGCCTGGACGAAAGGACCGTCGAGGTCCTCGGCGTTCTCGGCGAGCGAGGCATCGAACGGGTTGACGAAGTAGCTCGAGTACTCCGGGTAGACGATCACGCGCGCGCCACGTCGCGCCGCGACGCGCGCCGCGGACTCGATGTCGTCGAGATTGTTCTGCCGCGACGCGCCGGGTGCGAACTGCGCCACGGCGATGCCGACGGTTTCGTGGTTCATCGCGTGCTCCCTCTCGCCCGGCGTCGGACCGACACCGGCACCACGACCCACAGTACGAGGATGATCAGCCCCAGCACGACTCCCGCGGCAAGGGCCGCGGCAAGGCTCACGACCACGTCGAACACGAACACCACGACCCCGACCAGCAGAACCGACACGAGCGCCAGCGCTCCTCGCAGGCAGTTGTGGCCCGTGCGCACCAGGGCCGGCTTGACCTGCAGGTGGAACACCGCGCGGTGCAGCGCCACCGGTGCCAGGGCGACCACCGCGCTGAGCGCGGCCAGGCAGATGAGAACGAGGTAGAACGTCCTCTGTGTGGGCGAGAGATCCGCGAAAGAGGACTGGATCGCGAGCGCCAACAGAAAGCCGGTGAGAATCTGCGTGCCCGTCTGCAGCACCCGCAGTTCTTGCAGAATCTCGTTCCAGTTGCGGTCGGCCCTCTGCGCGGGCGTTTCGGGGCGTCCGTCGTCGAGATCGTCGAATGTGTTGCTCACCGGCCTATTCTCTCGCGACACTCCCGGGCGGTATGCCCGGATTTGCCATGTCGTTCATCTCGGCGTAATGTTTCCTCTTGTGCCGCGGGGTGGAGCAGCTCGGTAGCTCGCTGGGCTCATAACCCAGAGGTCGTAGGTTCAAATCCTGCCCCCGCAACAAGAAGAAGGCCCCGGATCGCAAGATCCGGGGCCTTCTGCCTTTCCCGGATGCCGTCGGCGCATGGCTCAGGTTCACCCTGTTCGGCCCGATTTTCACCTGGGGATAACCCCCATCGCCCGGGGCGCGCGTTCTTAGCTAGAACGCATGTCAACGTTCTCGGTCGATCCCGATGCCCTCACGAGCACCGCCGGTGTCGCGCGCACGCTCGTCGACGCGGCGACTGCCGACACTCCGACGGAGCATCCTGCCGACGTCGGCCACGACGGCCTCGCCGACGCCATCGGTCACTTCGCCTCACGGACCGATGACGCGTGGCGTGCTCGCGTCGACGACATGCGCCGTATCCCCGATGCGCTGGACGACAGCGCGTCGACGTACGAGAACGCCGACAACGAGGCGGCCGCCGCGGTGCGACGAGCGGACGGAGGGCTGTGATGCTCGGCTCGATGTCGACCGACCCCGCAGTTCTCGTCCCCGGGTCCCCCGCGTCGATCGACACGGCAATCCGGGGGTGGAAGGCTCGCGCTGACCACGCCGAAGAGAACCGGCTCGCCCTCACGAAACTGGCCACCCCCGAGGGGTGGCAGGGTTCGGCTCCCG
>NZ_CAJYPF010000145.1 GCF_913776565.1 uncultured Microbacterium sp.
TAGCGCTCCAGGGCGTCGACGTCGGCGAACTCGCTGACCAGGGCGACGTCCCAGTTGGACTGCGGGTTGGCGACGTTGCGACCGACCTCGATGTGCTGGATCTCGTCGATGACATCCTTCAGCGCCGTCAGTCGCTCGGCGATCTGCTCGGCGTGGAGGGCACGGGTGTCGGCGTCGTCCGCGGCGAGCTTCCAGAGGACGATGTGGCGGATGCTCACGAGGAGGCTCCTTCTTTGTCTGCCGCGAGGAGCGCGGCACGCAGGCGGTCGGCGGACACGCGCCAGTGCGCGTGCAACTCGCCGTCGATGAGCACGACCGGGATCTTCTCCCACCACTGCGCGTACAGCTCGGCATCCTCGGCGATCGAGGCCTGCTCGATGTCGACGCGGTCGGCGACGCGAACCGGAAGGTCGGCGACGACCGTCTCGACGATCTGCTCCGCCACGTCGCACAGATGGCATCCTGGCTTGCCGATCAGCGTGAGGGTGGTCACGCTGTCCATCCTAGGAGCAGCGGCGGGGTCAGGACTCGACGTCGTATCCCGCGGCGATCCAGTCACCGGTCCCGCCCTCGACGTTGGTGGCGTCGTGTCCGCGGGCGGTGAGCGCCTCGACGACGCGCGCCGATCGCCCGCCGAGCTGGCAGATGACGTCGAAGGGCTCACCCGGGAGTTCGTCCAGGTGCTCACCCAGGGTCGACATGGGCAGGTTGATCGCACCGGGCACGTGCCCCGCGGCGAACTCGTGCTCCTCGCGCACGTCGATGAGGGGACGCTCGCGTCCCGCGTGCAGGTCGTGGACCGAGATGGACTGCATGCTTACCTCCGGAAGAGCGGATGGGCGGCGCGCTCGCGGGTCACGGGCGCATACACGAAGCGCCCGTCGCTTCGGACAGGCGCTCGGTGTGGTGGCCGCTTACTTCTTGTTGCGGCGCTGGTGACGAGTCTTGCGAAGCAGCTTGCGGTGCTTCTTCTTCGCCATGCGCTTACGGCGCTTCTTGATGACAGAACCCACGGAAAACCTCACTAAGTCGGGGTCTGGGTGCCGATGTCGGCCCCCGGGAACAGCAGGCGTTGGAAAAAAGCCTCGGATCAGTCTAGCCGACGTCGGACACCGGTCGCTGCACAGCTTCGACCACCGCCGATTCCGGCACACGGTAGCTGCGTCCGAAACGCACCGCGGGCAGCTCGCCGGAGTGCACGAGACGATAGACCGTCATCTTCGAGACGCGCATGAGCTCGGCGACCTCGGCGACCGTCAAGAACCGCACGTCCGGCAGCTCGGCCATCGTCTCACCCCTCGTTCCGGGTGAACTCACCCTCTGATGCTGACCACACTCTAGGGTCTGCGCGAGACGGCTGTAAACCTGTGGGTCCTCTGTGACGGATGTGCATGACGGATGCCGGGGCGACGGCATCCTTCGCCCTCATCGACCGGGGAACTTGCGCAGCGCGGTCGAGAACGAGTGCTTGACCGAGGCCGCGGCGCGGCCGACCACCTCGGCGGCGTGGACGGCCGACTCGGGCAGCGCGGGCTCGGTGTCCTCGTCGATCGAGAAGAACGGCACGAGCCAGTCGTCGACCTCGTCCAGGGGGGCGACGGCCAGGCTGTAATAGCGGTGCTGCCCCTCTTCGCGCACCGAGACCAGTTCGGCCTCGCGCAGCACCTTGAGGTGCTTCGACACCGTCGGTTGACTGACGCCGAGAGCCGCGACGATCTGCGAGACGCTGGTGCCCCGCTCACCCCCGGTGGCCCGGTCGAGCAGCAGCTGAAGGATGTCGCGACGCGTTCCGTCAGCGATCACGTCGAAGATGTCCGCCATGGCATCAGATTAGCGGCGCCCCGGCCCGAGTACCATGATCCGGGTCCGCGCATCGAAGGGAGCGGCGCATGGCGGCGACGCCGAACGAGGCTCGACGGCGCGTGCGGGTGCGTCGCATCGCCTACGAGGCATGGGATCGGCTGCGTAATCTCACCACGGCATCCCCCGCCCGTTTCGCGGTCCTCGTCTTCGCGACCCTCATCGCTCTGTTCACCGCGCTGTTCTCCCTGCCGGCGGCCTCTGCCACCGGGGAGCGGATCGCCTTCGCCGACGCGCTGTTCACCGCGGTGTCGACGATCTGCGTCACCGGGCTCGCGACGCTGAACATGTACTCCGACTTCTCGCCGTTCGGGCGCGTGATCACCTACGTCGGCGTGAACGTCGGCGCCCTCGGGGTGCTGACCCTCGCGTCGATCCTCGGCCTTGTCATCTCCAAGCGCCTGGGGCTGCGCGCCAAGCTCATCGCCGCGGGCGACAGCAACCCGCTGCGCGCGCACGGCGGTCCGATCAACGAGGGGCAGACCGTCCGCCTCGGCGAAGTGGGCTCGCTGCTTCGCACCGTGGCCCTGTCGACGCTCGTGATCGAGGCCGGCCTGACGGTGCTCATCTACCCCTCGCTGGTGATCGGCGGCATCCATCCGCTCGTCGCCCTGTGGGAGGCCCCGTACTACGCCGCGATGGCCTTCACCAACACCGGATTCGTGCCGAACGCGGACGGCCTGACCCCCTTCGCGCAGGACTACTTCCTGCTGACGGTGCTGATGGCGGGCGTATTCCTGGGCTCGATCGGCTTCCCCGTCATCTTCACGCTGTGGCGCCACTACTGGCGGTTCAGTCAGTGGTCGCTGCACGCCAAGCTGACCATCATCACCACCGTCGTCCTCTTCATCGTCGGCGCGGGCGTCATTCTGCTCCTGGAATACGACAACCCGCTGACCTTCGGCAGCATGGACGCGTGGGACACGACGTTCCAGGCGTTCTTCCTCTCCGCCATGACGCGCTCGGGCGGCTTCAGCGTCATCAACATCGGCGACCTGAACGGTGCGACGCTCATCGTCGGGTCGATGCTCATGTTCGTGGGCGGGGGGTCGGCATCCACCGCGGGCGGCATCAAGGTCACGACCCTCGCCGTCCTCGCCCTCGCGGTGTTCTCGGAGGCGAAGGGGCGCCCCTCGGTCCAGGCGTTCGGGCGCCGCATCCCCAGCGACGTCCAGCGCGTCGCGCTCTCGGTCGTGGCGTGGGGCGCGACGATCGTCGCCCTGTCGACCGTGACGATCAGCCGCATCACCGACGCGCCCATCGAGTACGTGCTCTTCGACGTCGTCTCGGGCTTCGCGACCGTGGGCCTGTCGACGGGCCTGACCGCGGAGCTGCCCGACCCGGCGGTCTACGTCATGGCGGCCACGATGTTCATGGGTCGCATTGGTACAGTGACACTCGCCGCGGCCGTGGCTGCCTCGTCCCGGTCGCAGCTGTACGCGCTCCCCGTGGAAAGGCCCATCGTTGGTTGAACGCATCCGCAGTGACGCGCCCGTCCTGGTGATCGGACTCGGTCGCTTCGGCGCCGCGTGCGCCGGGGAGCTCGACCGCCTCGACCGCGAGGTGCTCGCCGTCGATGGCAACCTCGAGCTGGTGCAGAAGTGGTCCGAGCGCGTCACGCACGCCGTTCAGGCCGATGCCCGCAACATCGACGCGCTCCGCCAGATCGGCGCTCAGGATTTCCAGGTCGCGGTCGTCGCGGTGGGCTCGCTCATCGAGGCCTCGGTGCTCATCACCGCGAACCTCGTCGACCTGAAGGTCCCGCAGATCTGGGCGAAGGCCGTCTCGCAGTCGCACGGCAAGATCCTGGCCCGCGTCGGCGCCAACCACGTCATCTACCCCGAGGCCGAGGCCGGCGAGCGCGTCGCGCACCTGGTGAGCGGACGGATGTTGGACTTCATCCGCTTCGACGACGACTTCGTGCTGGCTAAGATGTATCCGCCCAAGCTCGTCCGCGGCGTGGGCCTGAACGAATCGGGCGTGCGCTCGAAGTACAACGTGACCGTCGTCGGCGTGAAGAGCCCGGGCCGGCCCTTCCGCTACGCCGAGGCGAACACGGTGGTCACCAACCACGACCTCATCATCGTGTCGGGAACCAACAGCGACATCGAGCGCTTCGCCGCCCTCGACCGCTGACGCGCCCACCGACCACGACGGCGCGGCCTCAGACGTCGATGTCGAGCGTCACGACGACGACGTCGTCGACCGCGAGGCCCTCGGCATCCTGCAGGGATTTCTTCACCGGCACGACGTAGCCGCCGTCCTTCGGCCAGAGCGAGGTGGTCGCCGTCGTCGACCCGATCGTCACGGATGCCGGGATCATCCCCCAGCCGTAGGTCACCACGGGGGCGATCTCGGCGATCAGCGCCGCCTCCGCGGGAGGTACCGCGACGAAGTGGTACGGCGCGGGTCCGCGCCAGTACCAGATCGACCCCGAGAAGCGCAGACGCATCTCAGTTACCGGCGGCCAGCTCTTTCGCGCGGGCCAGGGCGGCCTCGGCCGCGGCGGTGAACACGTCGTCGAGGTGCGCGGACTGCAGCACCGCCACGGCGCGCTCCGTGGTGCCCTTCGGGCTGGTGACACGACGGCGCAACTCGGTGGGATCGACGTCGGCGGAGTCGAGCAGCATGGTGGCGCCGATAAAGGTCTGCTGCGCCAGCAGGCGCGCCTGGTCGTCGTCGAAGCCCATCCGCACGGCGGCACGCGTGAACTCCTCGACGAGCAGGAAGACGTACGCCGGGCCGGAACCCGAGATCGTCGACAGCGCGTCGATCTGGGTCTCGGGCACCTCGAGGACGGCCCCGACCGTCTCGAACAGCGCCCGGACCACCGCGACGTCGTCGACCGAGGCCGCGGGACCGGCGGCCAGGCCCGTGACGCCCTTGCCCACGAGCGAGGGCGTGTTCGGCATCGACCGCAGCGTCGCGACGTCGTCGCCGAGGTGGCGCGCGAAGGTGTCGAGGGTCACGCCGGCGACCAGGCTGACCACGATCGCCCCCGGACGCAGGTGCGGCGCAATCTCGGCGAGCAGGTCGGGCACCATCGCGGGCTTGACCCCGATGAGCACGATGTCGGACGCGGCGACGGCGTCGGCGTTGCCCGCCGGATGCGCCTCGAGCGCCACGCTCGTCACGCCGTCGAGCTCGGCGAGCTCCGCAGCCTTCGCGATCGAGCGGTTGGTCGCGATGACCCCGCCGTCGGTCAGGCCCGCGGCGACGAGACCGCGCAGGATGGCCCCTCCCATCGAGCCCGCTCCGAGGATCGCGATCGGGGGCAGGGAGGTCGTGGCATCCGTCATGCCCTCCAGTGTACGAAGCAGGATCGGACCGCGCGGGGCAAGCCCGCATGCGGCGCACAGGGGTGCGCGTTAGAGTCGGAAACCGGTGTACCGGGGCACCGGCGAGCGACACGGAGGACCCCCATGACTCTCTTCGACGGCATCAGCGCGCGCCTGGTCGAGACCGACCGGCTGGGTGTGAACGTGCTCGAGCGAGCGGGGGACGACCCCGCCACGACCCCCGACCACACCGTGGTCTTCGTGCACGGCAACGTCTCGTCCTCGTTGTTCTGGCAGGAGATCATGCAGGACCTGCCGAGCGACCTGCGCGTGCTCGCCGTCGACCTGCGCGGCTTCGGCCGCACCGAGCACACCCCCATCGACGCCACGCGCGGCGTGCGCGACTTCAGCGACGACCTGTACGCCACGCTGCAGGCGCTCGAGATCCCCGAGGCCCACCTCGTCGGGTGGTCGATGGGCGGCGGCGTCGTGATGCAGTACGCGCTCGACCACCCCGTGCGCTCGCTGACGCTGCAGGCCCCCGTCTCGCCGTACGGCTTCGGCGGCACCCGCCGCGACGGATCGCGACTGAACGACGACGACGCCGGCACGGGCGCCGGCGCGGCCAACGCCGACTTCGTGCAGCGCCTGATCGACCACGACACCTCCGCCGATGCCCCGACCTCGCCCCGGTCGGTGTTCCGCTCGGGCTACGTGGCCGCGGGCTACGAGAGCGCGCACGAGGACGTGTGGGTCGAGTCGATGCTCACCACCTCGACCGCCGGCGGCAACTACCCGGGAGATGCCGTCGCGACCGACACGTGGCCCGGCTTCGCCCCCGGGACGACCGGGGTCCTGAACACCCTGGCTCCGAAGTACTTCGACGTGTCCGGCATCGTCGACCTCGAGTCCAAGCCCCCGATCCTGTGGATCCACGGCACCGCCGACGCGATCGTCTCGGACGCATCGTTCTACGACCTCAACCACCTCGGCTCGCTCGGCGTCGTGCCCGGCTGGCCCGGCGCCGAGGTCGCCCCCGCGCAGCCGATGGTCTCGCAGACCCGCGACGTGCTCGCCGCCTACGCCGACAAGGGCGGAGAGGTCACCGAGGTCGCCGTCGAGGGCGCCGGCCACTCCGTCCACCTCGAGCGTCCCGCGCAGTTCCGTCGCGCGCTGCTCACCCACATCGGCTACGTCGGCCGCCCCGCCGATCCCGCGCCGCCCACCGAGGCGATCATCCTGCGCTCCGCCGACTGACGCCCGGCATCCCTTCCCCGCCCCCGGAGGTCCCCGTGGAGTACTGCCTTTTCACCGAGCCCCAGCAGGGCTTCACCTACGACGACCAGTTGGCGTTCGCCCGGTCGGCGGAACGACACGGCCTGGACGGGTTCTTCCGCTCCGACCACTACCTACGCATGGGCGAGGGCGACCCGCGGCCCGGTCCCACCGACGCCTGGACCACCCTCGCCGGCCTCGCGCGCGAGACCTCGCGCATCCGGCTGGGCACCCTCGTGTCGTCGGTCACCTACCGCGTGCCCTCGATCCTGGCGATCCAGGTCGCCCAGGTCGACGCGATGTCGGGCGGGCGCGTCGAGCTCGGACTCGGCACGGGGTGGTTCGAACGCGAGCACGCCGCCTACGGCATCCCGTTCCCCGCGAAGCGGTTCGACCTGCTCGAGGAGCAGCTCCAGATCGTGACGGGCCTGTGGCAGACCCCGGATGCCGAGACCTTCCGCTTCGAGGGCGCGCACTACCGCCTCGACGATGCCCCGGCGCTGCCCCGGCCCGTGCAGTCGCGCGTGCCCGTGATCGTGGGCGGCGGCGGCCCGAAGCGCACCCCGGCCCTCGCCGCGCGCCACGCCACCGAGTTCAACATCGGCTTCGTCGCCGAAGACGTGGTCGCCGAGAAGTTCGCGGTCGTGCGCGCCGCGTGCGAGGCCGAGGGGCGCGACCCCGCGACGCTGAAACTGTCGGTGGCGCTGCCGACCATCGTGGGGCGCGACGACGCCGAGATCGACCGCCGCGCCGCGGCGATCGGGCGCACGCGCGCCGAATTCGACGACGGGGCGAACATCATCGGCACGCCCGCCCAGGTCGCCGAGAAGGTCGAACGCCTGCGCGCGCTGGGCGCCGAGCGCGTGTACTTCCAGCTGATGGACCTCCGCGACGTCGAGCACGCCGATCTCGTCGGCGCCGAGGTCCTGCCGCTGCTGCCGCGCTGAGGGGCGGCGTTCCCGGGGACGGCGTGGTCGACGAACGCCGGCCGGCGTCGGCTCGGCGGGTGGGTGGCGCGCGGCGCGGCGGCAGACCGACCCGCGTCAGCGCCGCGGATCGAAGAACGCCCGCAGCTGCGCGGCGGCGCGCTCCTCGTCGACGCCGCCGACGACCTCGACGCGGTGGGGCAGGCGCCGATCGCGCAGGACGTCGTACATCGACCCGGCGGCTCCGGCCTTGGCATCCCAGGATCCGAACACGACCCGCGGCACGCGCGCCTGCAGGATCGCCCCCGCGCACATGACGCACGGTTCGAGCGTGACGACGAGCGTGCAGTCCGCGAGATGCCACGAGCCGATCCGGGCGGCCGCCGCGCGCAACGCGACGACCTCGGCGTGCGCGGTGGGATCGTGCGTGACCTCGCGCAGGTTGCGTCCCTCGCCGAGCACCCGCCCCTCGGCGTCGATCACGACGGCCCCGACCGGGACGTCGCCGTCGGCCGCCGCGGCCTCGGCGAGCCCCAGCGCGCGACGCATCGCCGCGAGATCGCGGTCGGTCGGGGTCATCGGACTCCTGAGAACGAGGCGGTGGCGCACAGGGGAAGCGGTTAGCCTTGAGCCTATGCGTGTCCACGTCGCCGATCACCCGCTCATCACCCACAAGCTCACGGTGCTGCGTGACGTGCAGACGTCATCGCCGGTCTTCCGCCAGCTCACCGAAGAACTGGTGACGCTGCTGGCCTACGAGGCCACGCGCAACGTCCGCGTCGACCCCATCGAGATCCAGACCCCCGTGACCACCACGATGGGCGTCAAGATCAGCGAGCCCCGCCCGATCGTCGTCCCGATCCTGCGCGCCGGTCTGGGCATGCTCGAGGGCATGGTGAAGCTCCTGCCCACCGCCGAGGTCGGCTTCCTCGGCATGGTGCGCGACGAAGAGACGTTCGAGCCCACCACGTACGCAGAGCGCCTGCCCGACGACCTCAGCGACCGCCAGTGCTTCGTCCTCGACCCGATGCTCGCCACGGGCGGCTCGCTCGGCGCGGCCATCAACTTCCTCTTCGCGCGCGGGGCGCAGGATGTCACCGCGATCTGCCTGCTGGGCGCCCCCGAGGGTGTCGCGGCCATCGAGAAGCAGGTCGAGGGCCATGACGTGACCCTCGTGCTCGGCGCCGTCGACGAGCGTCTGAACGAGAAGGGGTACATCGTTCCCGGCCTCGGCGACGCGGGCGACCGCCTCTACGGCACCGCCTGAGGCGCAGCGCCGGGTCAGTCCTTCGGCACCGTCCGACGCGCCGCGGCGCGTCCGCCGCGCGTGGCGGGGCGGGCATCCGCTCCGCCGCCCGGGAGGACTCAGCCGTCGTGTCGCACCAGGCGCGCGAACCCGCTCAAGCGGGCGACGCCCTCGGGTGTGCGCGGCAGATCGTCGAGCAGCGCCGGCGAGTAGACCACGTAGGCGGCCTGCATCGCCCGCGAGATCGCCACGTTGATGCGGTTGCGCAGCAGGAGGAACTCCAGCCCGCGAGGCGCATCGCGACCGGAGGACGCTGCGAGGGTGAGGATCGCGACCACCGCCTCTTTGCCCTGGAAGCGGTCCACCGTTCCCACCGGCACGTCCGCGAAGCCGGCGGCCGCGAGCGCCTCTTCGACCGCGACCTGTTGAGCGTTGTACGGCGTGATGACGATGATGTCGTCGGCACGCAGGGCCCGCGTCTCGTGCCGGACCGCGGATTCGCCCGTCCCCCCCTCGGCGCCCGTCCACGCGCGTCCGACGAGGTCGGCGACCAATCGCGCGACCTCTCCGGCCTCTTCGACCGAGAAGGTCGCGTTGCCGGTGTGCCGCACCGGTACGACGTGGACGCCCGGATCGATTCCGTCGAGATGGCGCAGCGCGGTAGACGGATGCGCGGCCAAGCGGCCCTCGTACGACAGGCGCGACACGGGGCCCGCGACGGCGGGATGCATGCGCCGCGTGCGGGCGAGGAAGTACCCCAGCTCGGCGGGCACCACTTCGGCTCCGCCGATGATCCATCCGAGCGCCGAGGTGTCGACGGGCTCGGGATGCGTGCCCTGGCTGACCTGGGGCAACTGCTGCGGATCGCCCAGCAGCAGAAGGCGCGGCGCGGCGAGCGAGACCGCGATCGTGGAGGCCAGCGAGAACTGCCCGGCCTCGTCGATCACCAGGAGGTCGAGGCTGCCGCGCGGGATCCGCGTCTCGTGGCTGAAGTCCCACGCCGTGCCCCCGACGACGAAGCCGTGCGCCGCGTTCTCGGCGGTGAAGGCGGCGACGCCGTTCTTGGGCAGGACCGTGAACGCGTGCGGTGCGGCAGCGTCCTTCGGCGCCTTTCCGACCCGGGATGCCGGCACCCCGGCCGCGATGACCTGATCGAGCATGTGCTCGACGGTGGCGTGCGACTGCGCGACGACGCCGATGCGGTAGCCGCGCTCCGCAACCAATCGCGCGATGACGTGGGAGCCGACGTAGGTCTTGCCGGTGCCCGGGGGGCCCTGCACCGCGAGGTAGCTTCGGTCGAGGTCGGCGACGCTGCGGGCGATCGCGGCGACCTCGTCGTCGCCGTCCGACCCGTCGACGGCGGTGACCGGTGCGAGCGCGCCGGAACGGGTGCGCGGGGGCATCCGACGCAGGATGTCGGCGGCGGGGCCGGCGGGCAGGGCCGGCGCCGCGGCCAGCACGGCATCCGCCCAGGCGTCGATGGCCTTCTGCTGATTGCCCGCGCGCGGCGGCGCGGGCGGGGTGAGGGCGAGGGGCAGCTCGTCCCAGGTGACGCCGTCTGCGGCCACCTCTTCGACGATCGCGCCGTCGTCGAGCACCTCGCGCACGGTCACCCGCCGCGCACCGTGGATCCACCGCGGGCGGGTGTCGAGGGGGAAGGGCGCGGGCAGGTCGTAGACGGCGAAGGGTTCGGCATCCACGCTCAGACGGGTTCCGGGAGCGACCTCGCCCCGCAGCTCGACGAGGCGTCGCTCGGAGCCGCGTCCCGATTCGGCGAGGTGCCAGTCGGCCACCACGCGCGAGCGCGCCGCGTCGACCACGACCACGTCGCGGGTCTCTTCCCACACCGACAGCGGCTCGCGCAGGCGCAGGAAGTGAGTCGCCCAGTAGGTCTTCTCTTCGCGCGGGTAGTAGTCGATGGCCGCGGAGGCGAGGCGCAGGGCCGTCGCGTCGGGCTCCGCGGCATCGGCCGCCCAGCGATGGAGGGCGGTGGCGCGGGGGGACGGTTCGTAGGCCTGCTCGTCGGGTTCGGCGCTGCGCGCGGGGACGGCACCGGACTCGCGCGCCCGATCGACGAGCCAGTCGCGCAGGCGGCGGGTCGAGACGCAGTCGTAGCGGTTGTAGTCGGCGAGGTCGGCGAGGACGCGGTGCGCGCCCGTCTCGTCGCCGTCGGCGGCGAGCGCCCGCGCCTCGACGTACTTCACGATCGAGTCGTCGCCGCGCTGCACGTCGCTCGTGCGCACCTCGTCACCCATGTACAACGGCTCGAGCTTCTTGATCGAGTAGGACCGCGAGCCGACCCGCAGTGCACGTCGCACGACGGGGTACAGGTCGACGAAGACGCCGTCGCGCAGAAGCCGATCGACATCGGGCTCGCGCACCCCGTATCGCGCGGCCATGGTGAGCAGGTGCGTCGGCTCGTACGGGGCGTAGTGGTAGATGTGCATCCCGGGGTACTGCCGGCGCCGGAGCGCGACCATGTCGAGGAATCGCTCGAGGGCGACCCGCTCTTCGTCGAAGGTGTGGGCCCACAGGCTGCCGTACACCTCGCGCGTGTCCACCCACCCGAACAGGTAGTCGATGCCCCAGTGCTCGCCCGAGCCCTCGGTGTAGAGCGGATCGCCCTCGAAGTCGAAGAACAGGTCGCCGTGATCGGGGCGAGGGAGCACGCCGAGCGACTTCGGCGCGACGACCTCGAAAGTCGGCACGGCGTGCGCCGGCGCCTCGTCGGACGGCACTCCCGCCGGGCTCTCGAGCTGCAGGCGCGCCTGCGTGCGCAGCGACGCGAACGTGTCGGCGCTCATGGCCGCCGGACCCCGCACGGCCACCGCGAGTGCGTCGATCGTCGAGACGCCCGCGGCCCGCAGGCGTTCGCGCTGGAGGGGCCGCATACCCGCGACCAGCAGCAGGTCGCGATGGGCCACCACCTCGATCTCGCAGGTGGGGCAGCGCCCGCACGCGAGCACGTCGAGCTCGCCCCGCTCGTCGCCCCAGGCGATGATGGGCCCGGCGGCGCCGAGACCGACCCGACGGTGGGCGATCAGGGCGCGCAGGCGCGCCCGGCGCAGCTCGAACACCGGCAGCAGATCGTCGACGCGGTGCGTGCTCGTCGTGCCGTCGCCGAGCAGCAGCTGCACCTCGTCGGCGCGGGGGACGCCGAGGCGATCGAGCTGATCGACGTAAGCCGCCAGCTGCATGAGGGCCGTGACGCGCGCGCGGCGGGCCAGCTTGGTGTCCTGCACGATCCAGGGCCGCACCCCGTCGGACTCCGCGGAGGCCGACCGCACGAGGAAGTCGGCGAAGCCCACGAACTCGTCGGTCGCGAAGGCGGCCTGGTAGACGACCTCGGCCCCGGGGTCGGAGAGCGCCTCGTCGGTGAGACGCACCGCCTCGGCGAGCGCCGCGGCGTCGGACGAGCGGGCGGCGGGGATCTCGCGCACCGCGTCGCCGAAGCGTTCGCGGTACTGCTCGAGGACGCGCACCTCGTGGGCCGTGCCCAGGCGCGCGGCCCGCTCGAGGGTGGCGTCCTCGGGGTCGTCGACCGCGGCGATGCGCCCGACCTTCGCGTCGATCGCCCGCAGCCACGCGAACTCGCACTCGGCCGCCGCCTTGAGGTCGCTCGCACTCCAGACGATCCGCGCGTCTTGCTCGATGTACCGCATGGTGTCCCACGCTAATCGGGGCCACCGACATCGGCGTGCGGCATCCTCCCCGAGGATCGCGCACACGCGGGGATGCCACGGTGTCGGGCGCTGCTGACAGACTGGTCGGGTGATCTCCGACCTGCCGTTCGAAAGCGTCTACCGACACGGGTTCGCGCGGGTGGCCGCGTGCACGATCCCCGTCGCCGTGGCCGACCCCGCCGCCAACGTCGACGCCGTCCTCGAGACGGCTCGAGCGTGCCACGCCGAGGGCGTCGCCGTCGCCGTCTTCCCCGAGCTCTGCCTGACCGGATACGCCATCGACGACCTCGTGATGCAGGACCCCGTGCTCGACGCGGTCGAGAGCGCCCTGCGACGTCTGATCGCGGCATCCGTCGATCTGCTCCCGGTCCTGCTCGTCGGCGCGCCGCTGCGCAACGACAACCGCCTGTTCAACTGCGCCGTGGTGATCCACCGCGGGCGCGTGCTGGGCGTCGCCCCCAAGTCCTACCTGCCCACCTACCGGGAGTTCTACGAGAGCCGCTGGTACGCGCGCGGTGACGACCAGGTCGGTCGGCACATCACCGTCGCGGGCGAGACGGTGCCCTTCGGTCCCGACCTCCTGTTCGACGCGGTCGACGTCCCCGGTCTCACCCTGCACGCCGAGGTGTGCGAGGACGTGTGGGTGCCGATCCCGCCGTCGTCGAGCGCCGCGCTGGCGGGCGCGACGGTGCTGGCCAACCTGTCGGGAAGCCCCATCACCATCGGACGCGCCGACGACCGCGCCCTGCTGTCGCAGTCGCAGTCCCTGCGCTGCCTCGCCGCGTACGTCTACGCCGCCGCCGGTCAGGGCGAGTCGACCAACGACGTGTCGTGGGACGGTCAGACCATGATCCACGAGGGCGGGCAGCTGCTCGCCACGACCGAGCGCTTCCCGGACGGCCCGCGCCGCAGCGTGGCCGATGTCGACCTCGATCGCCTGCGCCAGGACCGCCTGCGCCAGGGAACGTTCGACGACAACCGCCGGACGGTCGGCCCGGTCTTCCGCACGATCTCGTTCGAGCTCGCACCCCCCGCCGGCGACATCGGCCTGCGGCGCGCCCTCGACCGCTTCCCGTTCGTCCCCGACGATCCCGCCCGTCTCGCGCAGGACTGCTACGAGGCGTTCAACATCCAGGTGTCGGGCCTGGTGCAGCGCCT
>NZ_CAJYPF010000146.1 GCF_913776565.1 uncultured Microbacterium sp.
GGGGACGCGCTGTCGGTCGTGCCGGGTGCGCCTCGGCCGCCGGTGGGCGCGTGGGTCGCACCGCTCGCCCACGCCGCGCGCAGCTCGCGTACGACGGCGCCCGGGTCATCCGCGCCGCTCACGGCCGAGACGACGGCGACTCCCGCCGCGCCCGCGGCGCGCAGCGCGGCGACGTCGTGGACGCCGATGCCGCCGATCGCGACGCACGGAAGGGCGGTGGATGCCGCCAACCCGCCGAAGCCGTCGACGCCCAGGGGCTGCGGGTGATCGGGCTTGGTCGTCGTCGCGCGGATGACCCCGACCCCGAGGTAGTCGATCGTGCCGACGGGCAGCGCCGCCGCGGCGGACAGGTGTTCGAGCGTGTTGGCCGTCCACCCGACGAGTGCGTCGGGGCCGAGCAGGGCGCGTGCCGCGTCGACCGGCAGGTCGCTCTGACCGAGGTGGATGCCGTCGACCCGGGCGGGCCCGGTGACGCGATCGCGGGCCGCGAGGACCACGTCGAGGCGGTCGTCGACGACGAAGGTGCAGCGTCCGGCGACGACGTCCGCGAGGTCGAGGGCGCGAGAGAGCAACTCGCCGCCGGAGGCCTCTTTGTCGCGCAGTTGCACGACCGAGACCCCGGCGATGACGGCGGCGTCGACGATGTCGCGCAGCAGCCAGAACGGCACGCGATGGTCGGTGACGAGATGCAGCGACAGGTCGGCGGTCATCGCGCGACCCCGTCCGTGCGGACGGTGGTGGCGAGCGGTGTCACGGCGGATTGGCCCCGCGCGGTGTCGTCGGGCGGGGTGTCGTCGGGTGCGGTGTGATTAGGCGTGGCGTGATCGTGTGCGGTGTGATCGGGCGCGGTGTGATCGGGTGCGGTGTGATCGGGCGCGGTGGTGGCGTCCGGCGCGGCGGGCACGACGAGATGCGCCGGCGACAGGGCGGCGCGGGCCTCGAGGTCGGCCGGGGTGAGGGCGGCGAGCTCGTCGAGGAACGCGACGGCGAAGGAACCGGGTCCCCGCGAGGCGGCGGCGGCGCGCTCCGACGCCACGGCCCAGACCGTGCTGGCCGCGACGGCGGCGTCGAAGGGGGACACCACGGCGACGAACGAGGCCATCGCCGCCCCGAGGGCGCAGCCTCCGCCGGTGACCCGGGTCAGCAGGACGCTTCCCCCGGCGATGCGCGCTTCGTGCGCGGCATCCACGATCAGGTCCGTCTCGCCCGAAACGGCGACGACGCCGCCGGTCAGGCTCGCGAGGTGGTGGGCGGCGTCGCGGGCGTCGTCGGGGGAGTCGGTGGCGTCGACGCCGCGACCGCCCGCTCCCGTGCCCGCGAGGGCGAGGATCTCGCTCGCGTTTCCGCGGATGATCGCCGGGCGCGCGGCGAGCAGCTCGTGAGCGAGGGCCGTGCGGACCGGGAGGGCGCCGACCGCGACCGGATCGAGCACCCACGGGGTTCCGGCGGTGACGGCTTCGCGCGCCGCGGCACGTTGCTCGGCGGTCGGGGTGCCGAGGTTGACCAGGACGCCGCCCGCGATGCCGGCGAAGAGCCCGGCCTCGTCGGGGATGTCGCACATGGCGGGAGCCGCTCCCAGGGCGAGCAGGGCGTTGGCGGTGAAGTTGGTCACCACCGCGTTGGTGATGCACTGCGTGAGCGGCGATGCCCGGCGGAGCGTCTCGAGGGCGCGCGCGGGGGTGGACGGAGACGACGACGTGCGAACGACCATTCGCGACATCCCTTCGCTAGTACGAACTAGATCAGGTTCGACGGGTGTGTTCTCAGCCCTGGAGGGCACCCCGTGTCACTGCGGGCGACGCTAGCACGCGGTGACGGCGCGTGTCGCGGCGATCGTGGTCAGGCGGAGAAGCCGCCGTCGGTGTGCAGGAGCTGACCGCTGACCCAACGACCGGCGTTCGAGAGCAGGAAGGCCGTGACGTCGGCGATGTCCTTCGGCGTCCCGAGGCGGCCGAGCGGCTGTCGGGCCGTGAGGGCGGTCCGGGTGTCGGCATCCATCCATCCGGTGTCGATCGGGCCGGGGTCGAGCCTGGTGGCTTCGACAGGCTCAGCCACCTCTCGAGGGGTCGCGTCCGCTCGGGGGCCGGTGGCTCCGACGGGCTCAGCCGCCTCGCCGGGACGCGTCTCGCCGGATCGGGTCACCGGTCGCGCAGCGCCGCCCGGACCAGCTCGACGGCGTCCTCGGCCGAGACCCCGAGGCGACGAACCGCCTCGACGTAGTCGCGCGCGGCCCCGGCGGCTCGAGCGGATGCCGCATCGGCACCCTTCACGAACGTGCCGGCGCGACCGCGCGTCTCGACGTAGCCCGCTTCCTCGAGCTCCTTGTAGGCCCGCGCGACGGTGTTGGCGGCCAGATCCAGCTGCGTCGCCAGCGTGCGCACGGGCGGCAGGCGGGTGCCGACCACCAGCGACCCGTCGTCGATCCGGGCGATGATCTGCGCCCGCACCTGCTCGAACGGCGGCGTGGGGGAGGTGGCATCCAGGGAGAGGTCCATCGCGTCCTCAGTCGTTCAGGCCGAACAGATCGAGGGGGTGCGTGAGGCGCCACCACGGATCGGGCGGTTCGATCTCGCCCGCGAGCTGCGCGTCGACGGTCGCAGCGTCGACGGGACCCGTCGCGGTGAGGGTGCCGACGGTGTCGCCGGGCTGCGTGCGATCGCCCAGGTCGAAGCGGGTCGAGGTGTTGGCGCTGCCGCCGTTCCACAGCACGACGGTGGCATCGGATGCCGTGACGATGTCGACGTCATCCCCCCACAGCGTCTCGACCTTGCCGACGACGGTGCCCGCCGTCACCGACGGGCGGGGCTGCAGCTCCTGCTCGAGGCGGGCGAACAGGTCGCGCGCGGCCTGATTGCGCGCATCGGGACCGGGCTGACCGAGGACCGCCGCATAGGCGCGGACCGTGGCGTCGCCGACGGTGATGTCTTTGGCGGTGAGCAGGTTCCAGGCGTCGAGCGTGCCGGTCTTGACGCCGATGACGCCCGGATCGGACAGCAGGGCGTTGCCGTTCGAGAACGTTCCGGCTCCCGGAAGAGTGAATTCGGGGGTGCGTACGATCTCGGCGATCACCGGGTTGGCGAGCGCCCGCTCGGCGAGGGCGATGAGCGCGGCCGGCGTCGCGGTGTTGCCGGCTTCGATGCCCGTCGGGTTGACGATCGTGATGCCCTCGATCCCGCGTTCGGCGAGGTAGGCGTTCGCGGCGGCCGAGAATTCGGCATCCGAGGGGAAGAGGTCGGATGCCAATCGCTGCGCGTAATTGTTCGCGGAGGCGATGAGCATGCCCTGGAGCATCTGCAGCTCGGTGAGGCTGCCGTCGACGGGAACGTCGAGCGACGATTCGCCGCGGGCACGGTACTGCCAGTAGTCGGCGCTGTCGGCCTGGGTGAAGGCGTAGGACGCGCCCTGCTCGCCGGGGGCGAGGGGGAGCCGGTCGAGCACGACCAGGGCCGTGACGACCTTGGTGATGCTCGCGATGGACTCGGGCGCGCTCGCGGTGGACGACAGCGTCCCGGCCACCCCGTCGATCGCGATGGCCGCTTCGCCCTGGGCGGGCCACGCGGGCTGCGCGGCAGGGGCGACCGTTGGCTGCAGGATCACCGCGCGCGCCTGCGGGGCGACGGCGTTCAGCGGCCACAGCAGGGTCGTCGCGGCGTACGCGGCCAGCAGCAGCACCAGAAGGACGGGCGGGATCACGGTCGCGGGGCGCAGCCGTCGGCGCCGAGCGCCCGCGAGCAGGTCGGTCTGGCGGGCCGTGGCCCCGGACACGACGAACGCGGGGGAGGGGCGGGGGTCGCCGGCGGCGTCGGGGTCGACCCAGGCGAGCGCGCCGATCACGACGGGCGCGGGGGCTGCGGGCTCCGACGCGGGGGTCTCGCTCGCGTCCGGGGCGGGGGCTGCGGGTCCGGACGCGGGGGTCTCGCTCGCGTCCGCGGCGAGGGTCGATCCGTCGCTGTCGGTCGAGGCTGCGTCCGCGCCCTGCGCACCGGCCGGAAGGCTCGCCGCCTCCACGTGCGACGCGCCCGCGTCATCGCGCACGGCCGGGGTCATGGCATCCCGGGGCTCCCGCACCGCGCTCAGGTCACCCGAGGTCGACAGGGCGGGTCCGAGGGACGGAGCGGGACCGAGGGGAAGCGCCGGCCCGAGGGGCTGGGCGTCGGACGCGCCCTGCGGCGATTCGCCCGGGATCGCAGCGTTCCGCTGGCGTCGCGCGCGTCGCGTGGCCGGGATCTGCTCGTGCACCCGCCCACGCTACCCCGGGTCCGGTGTCTATACTCGTCAACACCACCCACGGGAGTCCGGTGATCCGGGCTGAGAGGAAGCGAATCCACGCTTCGACCGTCGAACCTGATCCGGATCATGCCGGCGCAGGGAGGAGATCACATGCACACGTCCACGTCTGCCCGCACGACCGTCGCTTCGGACGCGCTCGCCGCGAACCGCTTCCGCTGGCGCGTCGTCGACATCGTCGTCGCCGCCGTCCTCGGCGTCGCGATCGGCCTCGTCTTCTGGGGATGGAACACCGTCGGCGGGCTCTGGTTCGTCGCGATGGACGGCCTCACGCCCGGCCTCGGCGGGATCGCGGTCGGCATCTGGCTGCTCGGCGGCGTCATCGGCGGCCTCGTCATCCGCAAGCCCGGCGCGGCGCTGCTGGTCGAGCTGATCGCCGCGATCGTCTCGGCGTTGATCGGCAACGTCTGGGGGGTGACGACCATCTTCTCGGGGCTGGCCCAAGGGCTGGGTGCCGAGCTGATCTTCCTCGCCTTCCTCTACCTGCGCTTCACCCTGCCGGTCGCGATGCTCGCGGGCGCCGGCGCGGGTGTCGGCGCGTGGGTGCTGGAGCTGTTCCTCACCCCCAACCTCGCCAAGACGGTCGAGTTCAACCTCATCTACCTCGGAAGCCTCATCGTCTCGGGGGCCCTGCTCGCGGGCGTCGTCGGATGGTTGCTGGTGCGCGCGCTCGCCGCGACGGGGGCGCTCAGCCGGTTCGCCGCCGGGCGGGACGCGCGCCGCGACGTCTGATGGCGGGCGCCGCGCGCGTCGACGTCGAGGGCTGGGGCTGGCGGTACGCCGGACGCAAGCTCCCCGCGACGCGTGACGTCTCGCTGACGATCGAACCGGGCGAGCGCGTCCTGCTGCTCGGTGCGTCCGGCGCCGGCAAGTCGACGCTGCTCGCGGGCCTCGCGGGTCTGCTCGGCGGCAGCGACGAGGGCGAGCGCACCGGGCGCATCCTCGTCGACGGCCGGGCGCCCGAAGCGCAGCGCGGTCGCATCGGCCTCGTCCTGCAGGACCCCGAGGCCGGGATCGTGCTGTCGAAGGTGGGAGACGACGTCGCCTTCGGGTGCGAGAACCTCGGCGTCCCCGCGGCGCAGATCCCCGCCCGGGTCGCCGAGGCCGTGGCATCCGTGGGCCTCGCCGTGCCCCTCGACCGCCCCACGGCGGCCCTGTCGGGCGGGCAGAAGCAGCGTCTGGCCCTGGCAGGAGTGCTCGCGATGCGCCCCGGGCTGCTGCTGCTGGACGAACCGACCGCCAACCTCGATCCCGACGGCGTCGGCGAGGTGCGCGCCGCGGTCGAGACGGTCGTGGCGCGCGAGGGCACGACCCTGGTGCTCATCGAGCACCGCACCGCCGTCTGGGTCGACCTGATGACGCGCGTGATCGTGCTGGCGCCGGGCGGCGGAGTGCTCGCCGACGGACCGCCCGCGCGGGTGTTCGCCGATCACGGCGACGACCTCGCCGCCGCCGGCGTATGGGTGCCCGGGCGTCCCGTCGATCTCGCCCTGCCGACGGCGCCCGGATCGACGGATGCCGCGCTCTCGACGACGTCGCTGGCGATCGGCCGCGAGCGCCGCACGGTCGTCGCCGCGGGTCTCGACCTCACCGTGCCCGCCGGGGCGGGGACCGTCGTCACCGGCCCCAACGGCGCCGGAAAGTCCACCCTCGCCCTCACCCTCGCGGGGCTGCTCCCCGAGCTCGCGGGCGAGGTCGTCGCCGGCCCGAATCTCGCCGCGCGCGGCGGCACCCGCCCCTCGCGGTGGCGCTCGACCGAGCTGCTGACGCGCATCGGCACCGTCTTCCAGGAGCCCGAGCACCAGTTCCTCGCGGCGACCCTGCGCGACGAACTCGCCGTCGGCCCGCGGGCGCTGAAGATGTCGGCGGCGCAGGTCGACGAGATCGTCGACGAGCTTCTCGAGCGGCTGGATCTGGCATCCCTCGCCCTCGCCAACCCCTTCACGCTGTCGGGCGGGCAGAAGCGTCGCCTGTCGGTGGCGACGGTGCTGGCCGCCTCGCCCGCCGTGATCGTCCTGGATGAGCCGACCTTCGGGCAGGATCGCCGCGGCTGGCGCGAGCTCGTCGGCCTGCTGCAGCGCGAGGTCGCGCGCGGGCGCACCGTCGTCGCCGTCACGCACGACGCCGACGTGATCCGTCACCTCGGCCAGCATCGGATCCAGATGGGGGATGCCGCGTGACCGGCGGTACACGGGTGGCGGCCCCCGCGCCCACCGCTGCGGCCTGGCTCGATGGCGTCAATCCCGTGACCAAGGTCGCGATGGTGATCGTGCTCGCCGTGCCGCTGCTGGTGTCGCTGGACGCGGTCAGCGCCGGGGTGGCGATCGCGCTCGAGCTGCTGTGCGTGCCGCTCACCGGCGTCGCCGCCGCCACCGTGCTGAAGCGCCTGGTGCCGGTGCTCGTCTTCGCCCCCGTCGCCGGACTGAGCATGCTGCTGTACGCCCGCCCCGGCGGGACCGTGCACGGCACGTTCCTGTTCGCGACGGTCAGTGACGATTCGCTCGCCCTGTCGCTCGCGGTGATGCTGCGCGTGGTGGCGCTGGCGCTCCCGCTCATCCTGCTGTTCGCCCGCACCGACCCGACCGAGCTCGCCGACGCCCTGGCGCAGGTGGCGAAACTGCCGAGCCGCTTCGTGCTGGGCGTCCTCGCCGGGGCGCGGACGGTGGGGCTGTTCGTCGACGACTGGCGCACGATGGCCCTGGCCCGCCGCGCGCGCGGGCTCGGCGACCGTGGCGCGATCCGCCGCTTCTTCGGCATGGCCTTCGTGCTGCTGGTGTTCGCGGTGCGTCGCGGCACCGCGCTCGCCACGGCGATGGAGGCCCGCGGCTTCGGCGCCGACGTCGAGCGCACGTGGGCGCGCCCGTCGACGCTGTCGTCTCGGGATGCCGTGGCTCTCGCCGGGGCGGCGGTTCTCGTCGCGGCCGCTCTCGGCGCCGCGGTCGCGACCGGGGCGTTCCGGGTGGTGGGGACGTGACGCCCCGCCTCCCCCCGCTCCGTCCCGCTCCGTCCCGCCGGACCCGGTGAGGTGCCCGTCGAGACCGCACGTGATCGCCGAGCCCGCTTCCCTTGGGCGGCATGGGCCCACGGTCTCGGCGAAAGGCTGCGGTCTCGGCGCCGGGCGGGCGCCGGGCGGGCGCGGGGCGGGCGCGGGCGGGCGGCGGGCGGGCGCCGGGCAGGCGCCGGGCAGGCGCCGGGCGGGCGCGGGCGGGCGGGCGGCTCAGAACACGTACTCGAAGCAGAGCGAGCGGGGCATTGTCTCGATGTACGGCTCGTACACGGGGATGGGCGTGAAGCCCGACGCCGCGTACATGCGCAGCGACTCGGGCTGCATCCGTCCGCTCTGCAGGATCACGCGCGCGGCGCCGCCGCGGCGGGCGCGATCGACGACCTCGGCGGTCAGCGCCCGACCGACACCGCGGCGCCGGGCCGCGGGGACGACGATGAGGCGTTTGAGCTCCCACTCCGCGCCGAGCCGGCGCAGCATCACGTGGCCGAGCGGGGTGCCGTCGGCATCCACGGCGAGCAGTGTGGCCACGATCTGTTCGGGATGCACCGCCAGAGCGGCCGCGCGCTTCGCGGCGAACGCCGGGGTGTCGTCGGCGTCGGCGTCGCGGTAGCGCTCGTCGAGGTCGGCATCCAGCAGACGCCGCAGCGAGATCGCGCGGGGGTCGTCGACCTCGACGCTCGCGATACGGAAGCCGGTTTCGATCACGTTTCGAGCCTACGTGCCCTCGGCCGTCCGCGACCGGTGCCGGCCGGGGGCAGAATGAGCGGTGGGGAGGTGCGATGGAGCTGTCGTGGGGTCTGCTGGCGGTCTGCGCCGCCGTGGCGTCCGTCGTGATGTTCGTGGCCATGCCGCGCATCGGCACGCCCGCGCCCATGATCCTCTTCCTGCGGTTCGTGGCGGTGTCGGGGGTGACGGCCGTCGGCTCCAGCGCGATGTACTTCATCTACACGGCCGCCGGCGGCATCCTGCCCCTGGTGCTCGGCGACGTCGCGATGGTGCTCTCGCCCGCGCTGCTCACGGTGGCGGTGGCCGTCCTCGACGGACGCCGCGCCCGCGTCACCTCGGCGGCCGTCCTCGCGCTCACCCTGATCGTCGCCATCGTCACGGCGACCGTGCCGCTGCCCGCTTCGCTCGCGGTGAAGGCCATCGCTCTCGCCCTGGCGTCGGGCGCCTGCGCGTGGGCGTGTGCGCGGTCGCGGATCGAGCCCTTCGGCCCGATCCGCGTGATCGGGATCGTCACGGCGGTGTTCGCCGTGTACTGCGCGGCGAGGGTCGTCGTCGCGTTCGCAGCCGGGTGGGACTCCGGTCTGTACCGCTCCGGGTTCTCGTTCGCTCCCGCGACCGTCCTGGGCGCGGTGGCGGTGGTCGCCATCGGCGCCGCGGTGATCCGTCTGCGCTTCGCGGCGCCGCCCCGGCGTGATCCGGTCGTCTGCCCGGCGGGATCCGCGGTCGTCATCGGCGACTGGGATCTGGCCTCGGCGGCCTACGGACCCGAGCGCGTGCGCGAACTCGTCACCGAGCTGCGCGTCGCTGCTCGCGACCTCGACCCCCACGCTCTGGACGTGCCCCGGGGTGCGGAGCTGTCGACCCCGGGCGCTCTCGCCGCCGTGGGTTCCCACCTCGCCACGGTGTACCGATGGAAGCCCGAAGAGGTCATCCTGCTGGTGGACGGAGCGGCGACGGCCGCGATCCGCACGCATCCGGTGCGCGCCTGGCAGCGGAACCTGCGCCGCCGCGCACGAGCCTGAGTCTCGGCTAGGGTGGGACCCGGTTTCAGCTTCGAAGGAGAACGCATGGACATCACCGGAGCCTCGGCCCTCGTCACCGGGGGCGCCTCGGGACTGGGTCTGGCCACCGCGCGCCGTCTCGCCGACGCCGGGGCGCACGTCACGATCGTCGACCTGCCCTCGTCCGCGGGAGCGTCGATCGCCGACGAGCTCGGCGGGTCGTTCGTCGCCGCCGACGTGACGGATGCCGACCAGATCGCCGCCGCGGCCGCCCGCGCCGCCGAGGCGGGTCCTCTGCGCGTGGTCGTGAACTGCGCCGGGATCGCCCCGCCGGCCAAGGTGCTCGACCGCGAGGGCGTGCCGACCTCGCTCGCCGACTTCGAGCGGGTCGTCCGGGTCAACCTCGTCGGCACGTACAACGTCATCGCGCAGACCTCCGCGGTCATGGCGCAGACCGAGCCCACCGCCGGCGGTGACCGCGGCGTCATCGTCAACACCGCCAGCGTCGCGGCCTTCGACGGACAGATCGGCCAGCCCGCCTACTCGGCGAGCAAGGGCGGCGTGCACGCGATGACGCTGCCCATCGCGCGCGAGCTCGCCCGCCACGGCATCCGCGTCGCCACCATCGCCCCCGGCATCATGGAGACGCCCATGCTCAAGGGTCTGCCGCAGGCCGCCCAGGACTCCCTCGGGCAGCAGGTGCCCTACCCGTCGCGGCTCGGCGCCCCCGACGAGTACGCGCGCCTCGTCCTCGCCATCGTCGACAACGGCTACCTCAACGGTGAGACGATCCGCCTCGACGGCGCGATCCGGATGGCTCCGAAATGACCGACGGCATCCTGCTCTCGGTCCGGGACGGCCTCGCCCGGGTCACCTTCGACCGGCCCGCCTCGCTCAACGCGATGGACTTCCCGATGGCGCGCCGCTGGCGCGACGTCGCGCACGAGGTGACCTCCGACGCGTCCGTCGCAGCGGTGATCCTGGATGCCACCGGCCCCGCGTTCTGCGCCGGCGGCGACGTCGTGGCGATGTCGACCACGGGCGCGACGGGTGCCGAGGTCACCGAGACCGCCGCGGCGATCCACGACGGGATCCGGACCTTCGTCGAGGCCCCCCTGCCGATGGTCGCCGCCGTCCAGGGGGCGGTCGCGGGCGGAGGCCTGGGCCTCATGCTCACCGCCGACTACGTCGTGGCGAGCGAGAACGCCCGCTTCGTCAGCCGGTACGCCAACATCGGTCTGACCCCCGACCTCGGCGTCTCCACGCTGCTGCCCGCCGCGATCGGGCAGCGCCGCGCGCTGCAGCTGCTGCTGCAGGATCGGATGCTGGATGCCGCCGAGGCCCGGGACTGGGGACTCGTCGCCGAGGTCGTGGCATCCGCCGATCTCGCCGCGCGCGCCGACGAGATCGCCCGCTTCTGGCTCGACGGGGCGACCGCGGCGTTCGGTCAGGCCACCCGGTTGGTGCGGGCGGGGGCCGGTCGCACGTTTGCCGAGAACCTCGACGACGAGGCCGCCACCATCGGCGCGGCCTTCGAGACCCCCGAGGCGCGCGCCCGCGTCGCGGCGTTCGCCGCCGCCTCCGCGAAAGGACGCTCATGACTACGCTCGCAGGCACGACCATCCTGATGTCGGGCGGCAGCCGTGGCATCGGCCTCGCGATCGCCCTGCGCGCGGCCCGCGACGGGGCGAACATCGCGATGCTCGCCAAGACCGACACGCCCCACCCGAAGCTCGAGGGGACCGTGCACACCGCCGCCGACGCCATCCGTGCGGCGGGCGGGCGGGCGCTGCCCATCGTGGGCGACGTGCGCGACGAGGACTCCATCGCCGAGGCCGTCCGCCGAACCGTCGCGGAGTTCGGGGGGATCGACGTCGTCGTCAACAACGCCAGCGTCATCGATCTGTCGGGGTCGCTCGATCTCGCGACGAAGAAGTACGACCTCATGCAGGACGTCAACGTGCGCGGCACCTTCCTGCTCTCGCGCGCAGCCGTGCCGCACCTGCGCGAGGCGTCGAACCCGCACATCCTGTCGCTGTCGCCACCGCTGAACGTCACACCGAAGTGGCTCGGCGCGCACACGGGCTACAGTCTCGCGAAGTTCGGTATGACGATGGCGACGCTGGGGCTGGCGGCCGAGTTCGCGGATGCGGGGATCGCCGCGAACACCCTGTGGCCGCGCACGACGATCGCGACCGCCGCGGTGCAGAACGTCATCGGCGGTGACCGACTGATGCGCGTGTCGCGCACGCCGGAGATCTACGCGGATGCCGCGTACGAGGTGCTGCGCGCCCCCTCGCGCGAGCGCACCGGGCAGACGCTGATCGTCGAGGACGTGCTGCGCGCGGCCGGCGTGACGGACTTCTCGGGATACGCGGCGGTGCCGGGCACGCCCGACGAGGCGATGTACCCGGACATCTTCCTGGACTG
>NZ_CAJYPF010000147.1 GCF_913776565.1 uncultured Microbacterium sp.
CCGAACTCGTCGTCGTCGAGGGTCGCGATCGACAGCGGCGCGAGGAAGGCCCCCGCCGCGCCGGGTTCGACGATGCGCACCGGGTCGTCGGCAGGGGTCGTGCGCGCGGCCTGCTCGGCGGTGAACACCCCGTCCGCGACGCTGGCGCGCACGCCGCTGAAACCGTCGTCGTCGAGCAGGCGGATCAGCATGCGGGCCGCCTCGGCCTCGCCGCCGTAGTACCGCGCCGGCCCGCGGGAGCGCAGCGCGCACAGCCCCGGGCGGACGATCTGCACCCCGGGTGCTCGCTCTTCGACCTTGGCGACGACGGGGGCGAAGGCCCGGGCGTCGCGCACGGGATCGGCGGGAACGACCTGGAGCGTGGGGCACAGCGCTTGCGCATCCCGACGCTTCTGTCCGCGCCGCACGCCCTGGGCGCGGGCAGCCCACGAGCATGCGACGACGAGATTGTTCGCGAACACCGCTACGGCGGCATCCGGCTTGGGAGGAGAGACGGCCTCGCGCATGAACGCGGTGATGGGCCAGTCGGGGAACCACAGCACGAGGCTGCGCGTGGGCGCCCGCATCAGCCGACCGCCCGCACGGGATAGACGTCGCGATCGCGCGGAACGAGGCGCTCGGCGGGAGCGCCGAGCAACTCGATCGTGCCGTCGGCGGCGGGCAGCAGCATGCGCGCGCGCCGCGCGTTCGGCGAGCGCTTGCTGGTGACCGACACGGTCAGCTCGCGCCCCGCGAGGTAGCCGTGCCCCTGTCCGAGCCCCGACCATCGGGGGTCGGCCACGTCGATGACGGCCTCGGCCTGCGGCCACGCCCCCTGCACGAGCAGGACGGAACCGCGATCGCGCAGGCGCGCGGCGAGACGCGTGGTCTCGGCGCCCCCGCGCGCGGCCGGCGATCCCACGGGCGGACGCACGGCGACGACCGGCAGCACCTCGGCGATCGTCGCCGTCACCGCCAACCACCGCGGACCGGGGTCGGGGATGAACACGAGTCGATCGAGGTCGAGCCCGTATTTCTCCGCTGCCTCGGCGCCGAGCTCGGGCATGCCGATCACGCCGCACCAGGCGCCGTCCTGCGACGGTCGCGCCATGAGCGCGAGCAGCAGCGACGCCGACCGCGCCAGCGCGTAGGCCGAGCCGGACCGCAGTCCCCCACCGGGCAGCAGTGGCGAGAACGCGGGATGGGTCGGCAGCACCGGGGCGTCCATGCGCCGACCCTGCATGCGCTCGAGGCGATCGCGCAGCGCATGGATGTCGGGTACGGCCTGTACCTGGTCTCTCACGATCGCCCTCACTCCCACAGGTTAGAACATGTGTTCTATTCCCTCAATCCCTGTGGGTCGAAGATACGATCGACCTCCGACATCGGCGCCGGCACCCGTATCCGCGCACGCTGACGGCATCCCTCCCCCTCGAGGGCGGAGAGAACAGGATGCCGACTCAGGCCGCGAGCGCCAGGTACGGCTCCCACCGCGGGTCGCTCTTGTCGACCCCGCGCACCGTCCAGGACGAGCCGTGCGGCGGCGCCGGTACGAGCCGCAGCTCCCACCGCATCTCCTGCGGGGTGCGGTCGCCCTTGATGTTGTTGCACGCCAGGCAGCAGGCCACGAGGTTCTCCCAGGTGTCCTTGCCCCCGCGCGAGCGCGGAAGCACGTGATCGATCGTGGATGCCGCCTTGCCGCAGTATCCGCACCGGTGGGCGTCGCGACGCAGCACGCCACGACGGGTCACCGGCACGCGCCGCGCCCCGGGCACCCGCACGTACCGGGTGAGGATGATCACCGCCGGACGGTCGTAGGTGCCGGCGGCGGCCCACACGGGGTCTTCCTCGACACGCTCGACGACGGTGGCCTTCTCGTTCATCACGAGCACGAGCGCTCGTTTGAACGACACGACCGCGAGGGGCTCGTAGCCCGCGTTCAGCACCAGTGTGCGCATTCCGTTTCCTCTCGAATGGCCGAGACGGCTTCTCGGATGTTCGACGTTCGACGGCGTCAGGCGCGGAAGGGCATGAAAAAAGGCGCTGTCTCACCAGACAGCGCCTCGGAGGTCGCGGCGAGGCCGCGGCATCCGCACTCACGATGCCGAAGAACGAGCAGGCCGAGCGCATCCATGGTGCGGATGCGCGGGCTGGTGTTCATCGGCTTCCCTCCGGTTCTTCGGACGTCGCTGACAGGCTAACCCACTGCGACACGCCCGGGGTCGGGCCGATGGGGAAACGACAGACGGCGTGTCGGAGAACGATCGCCTCCGGCACGCCGTCTGTGATGCGGGCTCAGCTCGCGTTCTGCTGGAGCCAGGCGTAGGGGTCGACGACCGAACCGTTGATGTGCACCTCGAAGTGCAGATGGTTGGCGGTCGAGCTTCCCGTCGAACCGACCAGACCGATCAGCTGGCCGGCGGCGACGGTCTGGCCCGCCTGCACCTGACGGCTGCCGTAGGTCATGTGACCGTAGGTGGTCGACACCTTCTGGCCGTTGATGACGTGCTCGATGACGATCGCGACACCGTAGCCGCCGTAGCTCTCCTGCGAGACGCTGACGACACCGGCGGCTGCCGCGAAGATCGGCTGCCCCTGGGGTGCGAGCAGGTCGACACCCTGGTGGTAACCGGAGTCCCACAGGCCGCGACCGAGTACGTAGTTGGTCAGGGGCCACCGCACTTCACCGGAACCGGGAGCCGTCATGTTCAGGTCGACGGAGCTGGTGGACGCGGTCGTCGACGCCTTCGACGCGCTGGCGGCGAGTTCGCGGGCGCGTTCCGCTGCCGCGGCCGCAGCGGCTTCCTGGTCCTTCTTCTTCTGGATCTCCTCGGCCGTGGTGGCCGAGTAGCTGCTGCGGTCGAGCGTCTCGGCGGTCGCATCGGATGCCACGACGAGCGACTGGTTGTCGGGAGCCGACATCTGCTGCAACGTCACCGTCTCGGCGGCGGGCATCGTCGCGGCGTAGGCCGGGATCGCGACGGTGGCGACCATGCCGGCGACCATCGAGAGGATGACCGCGCTGCGGACGGGCTTGCCGAAGCGGCGGCTCTGCGGGGCTCGGGATGCGGGGACGGAGCGGGTGACCGCCGCGGTCGCGGCGGGCACGGGGACGCTCGCCGTTCGGGCGACGGCGGCACGCGTGCTCTTACGGGTGGGACCCGTCGCGGGAGCCTCGGGTAGGCCCGCAGCGGGATCGTTGTGTTCAGCCAAAGTTCCTCCGGCGCCTCTGCGTCTTCGGGGACGCTGGCTCGTCAGCACTCGATTTGGGGGCACGATGTGCGGGCTTGGCCCTCTGCGGACGACGAGCCGGAGAGGCAAACCGCGAGGGGTCCGACGGCGGGCTTCTGGCCTGTGGACCCTCAGAGGCTACCCGAAGATAACGAACAAGTCACGCTTCGGTCGGGGTGCACAGCCAACACCCGGCCGCAGATCAGTCCTCGGCGACCAGGAAGATGTGCGAGGCCACCTCGACGGGAAGCTCCAGCGCCTCGTCGACCCCGTCCATCTGAACGAGCACATAGCCCTCGTTGAAGCGGTAGTCGCCGCGCGCGCCCGGAAGGACACCGGCGGCCTTGAGCTGATGCAGCAGCTCGGGGTCGACCTGGGCCGGTTCGGCCAGACGGCGGACGGTGCCCGAGATCGGAGCCCCCGCATCGGTGAGCTTGCGGACGAGACCGACGACCCCGTCGTCGAACGTCGAGCTCGCGGTGTCGCCGAGTTGATCGAGCCCCGGGATGGGGTTTCCGTAGGGCGACTCGGTGGGGTGTCCGAGCAGTTCGACGAGACGGCGCTCGACCTGCTCGCTCATGACGTGCTCCCAGCGGCAGGCCTCGTCGTGCACGTACGCCCAGTCCAGGCCGATGACATCGCTGAGCAGACGCTCGGCCAGCCGATGCTTGCGCATGACGTCGACGGCCTTCTGGCGTCCGTCGTCGGTGAGCTCGAGACGGCGGTCCTCGGACACCACGACGAGACCGTCGCGCTCCATGCGTCCGACGGTCTGCGAGACCGTGGGACCCGAGTGGCCGAGTCGCTCCGAGATGCGGGCCCTCAGCGGCACGATCTTCTCTTCTTCGAGCTCGAGGATCGTGCGCAGGTACATCTCGGTGGTGTCGATCAGGTCGGTCATTCAGCAGTCCTCGATGTCGCGCGGCAGGTCCTCCCAGCCTACCGACCCCCTCCGACACGAGCGCGGGCGGGCCCGGAACCGGACCCTAGAATCGAGCCATGTCGCACGTGGAACTCCCCGCCGATCTCCTGCCCGCCGACGGTCGCTTCGGGTGCGGCCCCTCGAAGGTGCGCGGAGCGCAGCTCGAGGCGCTCGTCACCCGCGGCGCCTCGATCCTCGGCACCTCGCACCGCCAGGCCCCCGTGAAGAACCTCGTCGCGAGCACGCGGGAGCGTCTGGCCGAGCTGTTCCGCCTTCCCGAGGGCTATGAGATCATCCTCGGCAACGGCGGTTCGACCGCCTTCTGGGATGCCGCCGCCTTCGGCTTGATCCAGAACCGCAGCCAGAACCTCGTGTTCGGCGAGTTCGGCGGCAAGTTCGCCGCGGCCGCCGCGGCACCCTGGCTGCAGGCGCCCGACGTCCGCAAGGCTGCGCCCGGCACGCGCACGGTCGCCGAGGCCGTCGAAGGCGTCGACGTGTACGCCTGGCCGCACAACGAGACCTCGACCGGAGTGTCCGCTCCCGTCGAGCGCGTGCACGGGGATGCCGGGGCCCTCACCGTCATCGACGCCACGAGCGCCGCGGGCGGCATCGACTTCGACGTCGAGCAGGCGGACGTCTATTACTTCGCGCCGCAGAAGAACCTCGGTTCCGACGGCGGCCTCTGGTACGCCGCCGTCTCGCCCGCGGCGATCGAGCGGATCGAGGGGATCGCGGCATCCGATCGCTACATCCCCGAGTTCCTGAGCCTGAAGAACGCACTCGACAATTCGCGTCTGCAGCAGACGCTCAACACCCCGGCCCTGGCGACGCTGCTGCTGCTCGACGAGCAGCTCGGGTGGATCCTCGACCACGGCGGCCTGAGCTGGGCGGCCGCGCGAACGGCGGAGTCCTCGTCGGCACTGTACGAATGGGCGGATGCCAGCGAGCACGCCACCCCGTTCGTCGCCGACGCCGCAGACCGTTCCCCCGTGGTGGTGACCATCGACTTCGACGAGCGCATCGACGCGAGCGCGATCGCCAAGAGCCTGCGGGCCAACGGCATCGTCGACACCGAGCCCTACCGCAAGCTCGGTCGCAACCAGCTGCGCGTGGCGACGTTCGTGTCGATCGAGCCCGACGACGTCCGTCGTCTCATCGGCGCGATCGACTACACGATCGCGAATCTGCCCGCCTCCTGAGGTCTCTTCTCACGACGGAGGCCGTCCCGCGCGATGCGGGGCGGCCTTCGTCGTGAGAGCGGACGGGCGTCAGTAGCTGCGCTCGCCCTCGTCGATGTCCTCATCGTCGTCGTCCGCGGCGTCGTCGTCGTCGTGACCCGCCACGTGATCGGCGTCGAGCTCGTCGATGTCGACGCCGTCCAGGTCGCCCGCGTGGAAGCGCGGCTTGGGCTCGTCGTCGTCCACGTCGTCATCGTCATCCGACTCGTCGTCATCCGACTCGTCCTCGTCCGACTCGTCCTCGTCTTCGTCTTCGTCTTCGTCGAGATCGTCGTCGGCGTGCGCCGCGGCTTGCTGCGCCGCCTGGTACTCGGCCAGACGCGTGGCCCACGGCACCCAGTCGGGGGCGAGCAGCGCACCGTCGCCGGGGAGCAGCTCGACTTCGAGCACGGTCGGCTCGGCCTCGTCGACCACGGCGACGCTGACGGTCCAGAACCAGCCCGGGTAGCCGGAGAGCCGGGTGTGGAAACGCAGCGAGACGGCGCCGTCGTCTTCGGTCGTGTAACCCGCGGGCGGGCCGACCGTGTCGGGCGCGGTGATCTCGTGCAGGGCGGAGAGCGCGAGGTCGTGCGCTCCCGTCAGTCGCTCGTCGGCGACGGGCTCAGGCTTCGAAGTCATCGGCGACCTTGCGCAGGACCGCGGCGATCTTCTGCGCGTGCGGGCCGTTGGGGTAGCGGCCGCGACGCAGGTCGCCGCCGATCCCGTCGAGCAGCTTCACGAGGTCTTCGACGATGATCGCCATGTCGTCCGCGGGCTTGCGCGAGCGCTTCGCAAGGCTCACCGGTGCGTCCAGGACGCGCACCGACAACGCCTGCGGACCGCGCTTGCCGTCCGCGACGCCGAACTCCAGTCGCGTCCCGGCCTTGGGCGCGGGGGTCCCGGCGGGCAGAGCCGTGGCGTGCAGGAACACGTCCTGGCCGTCATCGGTGCTGATGAAGCCGAAGCCCTTCTCGTCGTCGTAGAACCTGACCTTGCCGGTGGGCATGGACACCTCGCTGGATACGTGCGCGAACGCGCGGCGGAACGCGGGAACCGAGCGGATCCCGGTCTTCCAGCCTACGGCACCCGCGCCAGGCAGTAGGCTGAGCGCGATGAGCACCCGCACCACCGGCGGCAGCACGCCGGGCGACGACGTTCCCGTCCGACGCATCGACCGCATCCTGACGTTCATGTCGCTCGGCCTGGTCGCCCTGTCCATCGTGTGCTTCTTCATCGTGATCTTCGCGCAGCCGGCCGGCGTCAGCGACTTCACGCAGGGAGCATGGCCTCTCATCGTCGTCCTCCCCCTGTTCGCCCTCCCGGTCGGCTTCGCGCTGATGATCGCCGTCCTCGTCATGAGCTTCGTCCGAAGGGCCCGGGCCAACAAGGCCCGCTGACGTGCCCGAGACCTCCGCACAACGCGCACTGGCGGTCTCGTTGAGCGCGCGCTCCGACGCCGAGTTGGCGGCGCTGTTCGCCGAGCGGCAGGTCTCCCCGTCCAGCACCTGGCGCGACATGTTCGACGCCGCCGAGGCCCTCCTCGAACCGGCGAGCATCGCCCGCGGCCTGCCCGTCCTGCCGCGACCCGATGCCCGCGCGCTGATCGAGGCCGCCCCCGGTCGGCCGATTCCCGCGCCGCAGCGAGATCGGCTGGCATCCCGCGCTCTCGTCGGCGACGACGGCATCCCCTTCCCGAGTGTGATCGACGCCGTCCGCGATGCGCTGCCCGAGGGAGCGACGGATGCCGAGGCCCCCCGTCGCGGTTCCCTGACACCCGAATCCGTGGCCGCCGCCTCCGAGGCGGCCTTCACGAACGCGGCGTGCGTCGCCGACATCCTCATGCAGACGCTCGATGCGCCGCTCGGGCGCATCGGCACCGGGTCCCTCGGCGCCACCGAACGCCGTCGCCTCGTCGAGGCGGGGTCCGTGTCGACGCCCGCCGAAGCCGACCTGCTGGTGGGCCTCGCCGCCGACGCGGGCCTGCTGGGTGCCAACGACCGCGCCTGGCTGGTATCGCCGAAGGGCCGCGAGTGGCTGCGCCTTCCGACTCTGGAGCGCTGGTCGCGCACCGCCGGCGCCCTGCGTGACGCCCTGCCCGATGCGTACCGCGACGGCGACGGCGACTGGATCCCGACCGAGCAGTGGGCACGGGCGACGCCGTTCGACCCGGACGCGGCCGATCGTGCGACCCTCTGGATCCGCCGGCTCGTGCGCTGGGGACTCCTGGATGCCGCGGGCCACGTCACGCCGTGGGCCGAGCCGCTGTCGCACGGGGGCGAGGCCGACACCTCCGCCCTGCGCGAGCTGCTGCCGCCCGAGGTCGACCGTGTCTACCTGCAGAACGACCTCACCGCGATCGCGCCGGGGCCCCTCGCCCCGCACCTGGACGTGCGCCTGCGCACCATGGCGGCGCGCGAATCCCGCGCGCAGGCGTCCAGCTACCGCTTCAGCGCCGCGACCATCGGGGCGGCCATCACCGCCGGAGAGACCGCGGAGTCGTTGCGCGAGTTCCTGACCTCGATCTCGCTCACCGGTCTTCCTCAGCCCCTCGCGTATGTCATCGAGCGCACCTCGGCGGAGCACGGTCGGGTGCGCGTCTCGGTCGAGCCCGAGACGCAGCTGACGCGGGTGCGGACCGACGACGAGACGCTGCTGCGTTCGATGGAGGTCGATCAGTCGCTGCGCTCGATCGCGCTGACCCGCACCGACGACGACGAGTTGATCTCGCACGTGTCGGCGGATGTGGTGTTCTGGGCCCTGTCGGACGCCCACTACCCCGCCGTCGCGGTCGATGCCGAGGGCAACCCGCGCGCGCTCGAGCGCGCGAAGCTCGCCACCGGAGCGGCTCCGAGCGCCGATCCCCTCGACACCTACGGTCCGCTCATCGAACGCCTGCGTGCCGGAGCCGGGGACTCGGATGCCGCGTGGCTCGAGCGCGAGCTCGACCAGGCGGTGCGCGCACGAGCCGTCGTCGACGTCACGGTGCGCCTGCCCGACGGGTCGGCCCGCGTCTTCCGACTCGAGGCGACGGGACTCGGCGGCGGGCGCCTGCGCGGGCGCGATCGCGGCGCCGACGTCGAGCGCACCCTGCCGCTGTCGCACATCGACGGCGTCGCGCTGGTCGACTGATTCCGAGCGGGCGGTGCGGACGCCGTGAGCCGAAGACCGCGCCGCCCCGGTAAACTCGTACCTTATGGCTGACGGCCCCCTCATCGTGCAGAGCGACCGCACCGTCCTCCTCGAGGTCGCGCACCCCCAGGCGGAGACGGCGCGGCACGAGCTCGCGGTCTTCGCCGAGCTCGAGCGCGCACCCGAGCACATCCACACCTACCGCATCACCCGCCTGGGCCTGTGGAACGCCCGCGCGGCAGGCCACGACGCCGACGCCATGCTCGAGACGCTCGACAAGTGGTCGCGCTTCCCCGTCCCCGCGTCGGTCAGCACCGACATCCGCGAGACGGTCAACAGGTACGGACGCCTCGTGATCGAGCGCGACGACGAAGGCGTCCTGGTCCTTCGATCGACCGACGCCGCCGTGCTCGGCGAGGTGTCGCGCAACAAGCGCATCGCACCTCTGCTGATCGGCCACCCGACGCCCGACAGCTACGTGATCGACGCGTGGGCGCGCGGGCACATCAAGCAGGAGCTCCTCAAGATCGGCTGGCCCGCCGAAGATCTTGCCGGGTACACCCCCGGAACCCCGCACCCGATCGACCTCGCCGAGGACGGATGGAGCCTGCGCCCGTACCAGCGGCAGGCGGTCGATTCGTTCTCCGAGGGCGGCTCGGGAGTGGTGGTGCTGCCGTGCGGCGCGGGCAAGACCCTCGTGGGCGCCGGCGCGATGGCCGACACACGGACGACGACGCTGATCCTGGTGACCAACACCGTGAGCGCCCGGCAGTGGCGCGACGAGCTGCTGCGCCGCACCACGCTCACGCCCGAAGAGATCGGCGAGTATTCCGGTCAGGTCAAAGAGATCAAGCCGGTCACGATCGCCACCTACCAGATCCTCACCGCCAAGCGCGGTGGGAAATACGCCCACCTCGCCCTGCTCGACGCCCTCGATTGGGGTTTGGTTCTCTACGACGAGGTGCACCTGCTCCCCGCCCCGGTGTTCAAGCTCACCGCCGACCTGCAGGCGCGCCGGCGCCTGGGTCTGACCGCGACGCTCGTGCGCGAGGACGGCCGCGAGGGCGACGTCTTCAGCCTGATCGGTCCCAAGCGCTTCGACGCGCCGTGGAAGGAGATCGAAGCCCAGGGCTTCATCTCGCCGGCCGCCTGCTACGAGGTGCGCATCGACCTGCCCGCCGACGAGCGTCTCGAGTACGCGGCGGCGGCGGACGAGGACCGCTACCGCCTTGCGGCGACGGCTCCCGCCAAGATCGACGTCACCCGACGGCTGGTGCAGCGGCATCCCGGAGAACGCGTCCTGGTCATCGGGCAGTACCTCGATCAGATCGACGAGCTCGCCCAGGCGCTGGGAGCCCCGCAGATCACCGGTGCCACGCCCATTCCGGAGCGCGAGGAACTCTTCCAGGGCTTCCGCGACGGCAGCATCCCCCTGTTGGTGGTGTCGAAGGTGGCGAATTTCTCGGTGGACCTGCCCGAGGCGTCGGTCGCCATCCAGGTGTCGGGCTCGTTCGGCTCGCGGCAAGAAGAGGCTCAGCGCCTCGGACGCCTGTTGCGTCCGAAGCAGTCGAACCACACGGCGAGCTTCTACACGCTCATCGCCCGCGACACCGTCGATCAGGATTTCGCGCAGAACCGTCAGCGATTCCTCGCCGAGCAGGGGTACGCGTACACGATCCTGGATGCCGACGGCATCGACGCCGTGGCCGCCTGACCCATACCAGGCAGCGGCTTTCCGTTCCATATCCAGCGGTTTGCTGGGTGCGGTCACGATAATGAGGGCATGACAGCTCCTCGCATCCTCGTCGTGGACGACGAACCGAACATCCGCGACCTGCTCATCACGAGCCTGCGCTTCGCCGGTTTCCAGGTGCGAGCCGTGGCCAACGGCGCGCAGACGATCTCGGCCGTGCTCGAAGAGGAACCCGACCTCATCGTGCTGGACGTGATGCTGCCCGATATGAACGGCTTCAGCGTCACCAAGCGGCTCCGCGGCGCCGGCTACACCGCCCCCATCCTCTTCCTCACCGCGAAGGACGAGACCGAGGACAAGATCGAGGGCCTCAACGCCGGTGGCGACGACTACGTCACCAAGCCCTTCAGCCTCGACGAGATCGTCGCCCGCATCCAGGCGATCCTGCGCCGCACCATGCAGGCCGACGAGGAATCGATCATCCGCACGGGTGAGCTGACCATGGACCAGGACACGCACGATGTCAGCGTCGGCGACGTCTCGATCGACCTGAGCCCCACCGAGTTCAAGCTCCTGCGCTACCTCATGCTCAACCCGAACCGCGTGCTGTCGAAGGCGCAGATCCTCGACCACGTCTGGGAGTACGACTTCAACGGCGATGCCGGCATCGTCGAGAGCTACATCTCGTACCTGCGCCGCAAGATCGACCCGCACTCCTCCGAGCCGCTCATCCAGACCAAGCGCGGCTTCGGCTACATGCTGAAGTCGGGCAAGACCGTCTGAGCGGAGGTCTCTCCTGTCGCCCTCCGATGATGCCCTGACCCGCTGGTGGCGCGGGCTGAGCCTGCGCACCAAGGTCACCGGCGTGACCGTCGCCCTGCTCGCGATCGGGTTGTTCACCGCGGGCGTCGGGACCATGGTGTTCTTGCGCACGACCCTCGTGAACAACCTCGACGAGCAGGTGGCGCAGCAGGCGGCGGGAAGCATCGCCAACAGCATCTTCACGACCACGCCGGTCGACGGCGGGATCGAGTTCACGCAACGCGACAACGCCCCGCAGATCGGGTCCATCGTCGTCGTCTTCGGACCCGACGGCGAACAGGAGGCGATCTACAACGGGACGGCCACCAAGGTCATCCCGCGGATCCCCTCGGACTTCACCCTCGAGCAGACGTACCTGCAGATCGACCGCCGCATCGAGCTGGAGGATCCCGAGACCGGGCAGAAGTTCGTCGGGCGCGTCGGTGTCGTCCAACCGCAGGGCACTCCCGGCGTCTACACGCAGATGGTCATCCAGCCCCTGGCCCCGACCGATCGCATCGTGGGCGCCTACGTGGGCATCTACGCCTTCGTCGCCCTGCTCATCCTCATCGCGACCGCCCTGCTGACCCGGTGGCTGGTGACGCTGGCGTTCCGCAACCTGCGGCAGGTCGAGACGACCGCGATGGACATCGCCGCCGGCGACTTCAGCCAGCGTCTGACCGACATCGTGCCCGACACCGAGGTGGGCCGCCTCAAGACCGCGATCAACGCGATGCTCGCCCGCATCGACGGAGCCCTCGGACAACGGGATGCCACGGTGCGGCAGATGCGCCGGTTCATCGGCGACGCCAGTCACGAGCTGCGCACGCCGCTCGTGACCATGCGCGGCTACGCCGAGCTCTACCGCATGGGCGCGATCCGCTCCGACGAGGACGTGGCGCAGTCGATGGAGCGCATCGAGAAAGAGGCGATCCGCATGGGCGCCCTGGTCGAGGACCTGCTCGCCCTCGCGCGCCTCGACGAGCGCCGTGACGTGTCGATCACCGAGCTCGACCTGCGGCCGATCGCCCGCGATGCCGCCCTCGATCTTCGCGTGACGTCCCCCCAGCGCGAGGTGACCGTCGACGACACCACCTCGCGCAACGAGATGGTCCTGCCGATGATCACGCTCGATCCCCTGCTCGACGCGGGTGGGCAGCCGGCGAGCGGCTCGTCCCGTCGTAAGACGGCCCCGACGACGTCCGCGATGGCGATCGCCGGTGCGACGCTGTCGCGCCTGCGCCGCCGGCCGAAGGACCCCACCGACCCCGCGACGACCTCCGGCGAGACGCCGGCGGCGACCGCCCCGACTCCGCCGACGAGCGTGGTGCGCCCCGCCCCGCGGCTCGCTCCGATCGTCCTCGGCGACGAGAACAAGGTGCGCCAGGTCGTGGCGAACCTGCTCGGCAACGCCCGCCGCTTCACCGCGGACGACTCCCCCATCGGTCTTCGCGTCGGAGTGGATGCCGAGAACGACATGGGCTGGATCGAGATCATCGATCACGGCGAGGGCGTCCCCGAGCAGATCCGCGAGCAGATCTTCCAACGCTTCTGGCGCGCCGACACGTCGCGCACCCGCGAGACGGGTGGGTCGGGGCTGGGCCTGTCGATCGTGGCATCCATCGTGGATCTGCTGCACGGCACCGTCGAGGTGGTCGATACCCCGGGTGGTGGTGCGACGTTCCGGGTGTCGCTCCCCCTCGCCGACCGCCGCGACGCGCAGGAGCACGCGCTCATCGAAACGCAGCCGCTCGAGCGCCTTCCCGAGGACTACCGCCCCGACCCCGACGCCTGACGCGCGTTCGCGCGATGTCGATCAGCGCCAGATCCACGCGAGCAGATCACGCAGAGCCCCGATCGCGGGCTCGCCGAGCTCCGGGTGACCCGCGGCCAGCGAACGCGCGCGCCTGTCAGCCCAGGACGTGAGGTCGGTTGCGTCCGCATCAGGTCGAATCACGTCGAGTTCCGCGATGATCTGCTCCACCCGCGCGCGCAGCGCAGGATCGGACACGGCATCCGGATTCCTCCCGGGGGCCGCCGACGAGTGCCGCCACACGTACGCCACGACGGCGTCATCGAGGACCGTCACGTCGACGTCGAGAGATACTGCGGGGCCGGGCGCCGGTCGTTTGACCACGATGCCCGGCAGCATGCTGTCAGCCTTCTCCGGAATCGTCGGCCGTTTCCGGTACAACCCCTCCACCTGGCGGCGGCGGAGGTCGTCCATGGCAGCCTGCGCCTTCGCCCGATCCGCGGCCGACAGCCCCGGGGCGATCTCATCGAAGTCCGTCACGATACCTCTGATAGTCAGGAGTCATCTTCGATCTTCCGACGAGACACGTCACAGCCGCCAGCAAGCCCTCGGCACCATTCGCGACGACAGTCCGTCGAAGGGGCTGTCGAATCTGTGTGCTCCGTCCAGTATGCAGACACGTTCCGAGCCGATTCACGACGGCGAACACCTCAGCGGCCGATCTCGCCTCGAATAGCGGCGATACCCGCCGGAGCCATATCGAAACCGATGGTCGATCCCGCATTCAGCACGATGCCCTGGTCAACAGGCACTCCGTTGAGAAGACGGAGGCCCGTCATGGTCACCATGAACGGGGCGAGGTCCCTGACGGCATCTCCCCGATCCAAGTCCGAATAACAGGCAACCATTTGCGTGCCCCCCCGCTCGAAAAGAACGGGCTGGAAATTCGTCATATTTTCGTCGGGTTCAGTCCCGCTGGGGACGTAAATCGTACTCGATGCGAAGACCCACAGAATCGTCTGCATACTGAGGGCGCCCTCGCGACCACGGGAGATCGCGGCCTCGAGAACATTTCGCGCGTTATCAGTCATTCTTGAAGGCCTCCGGGAACGCAAGCTGTGCTGCAGTGGCGGGTACGGGATTCTGGTACCGCTGAGTTCCTATCCACCACGTCGCGCAGAAATCACACCTATAGAGGAGATCCGACGGTGACGTGGCCAAGACGAACCGCGGCTGGTAGGGCGTTCCGGAGTGGGTCAAGCAGATTTCGCATCCGAGTTCTTCTGTCACGGAATTCTCTTCACGACTGTCCAACTGCCGTCCCCCAGTTTGGTGAGGACGGCCCCCGAGCGAACGGGTTTTCCTCCATCGAAAATGGTCTCACGCGTCTCGTTCACCCTCACGATTCCATCTTCCCTCACTGCCGTGTGGCCGTAGGTCGGGTCCGGGTTCAGGGGATCGTCGTAGAAGTGTGGATGTCCTCCGGCATCCGCCGTCGTTGGCCGACGGAGTTCTGCGGGATCGACGGGGAAATGCAGGGCGTACAGGTCGGTCCCGTTTCTGGCGGCCGCAGCGGCCATCGGCGCGAGGCCCGTTTCTCGTGCGGCGTCGTCGAGCGTGTGTATCTTGGCGGCGTCCTCGACGGGCATCGCCCAGACGAGTCCCCCTTGCCGTCCGAGATGAGGATCGGCGACCTTGTAGAACTCCACCACTTCCGGCCCGAAGATCGTCGAGTGGAACCCCAGGCGGCTCATCTCATCGATCTCGCCGGGGGTGAGCGGCTCGGGTGCGGATCGGAGGGGCGTCGCATTGTCTGCGGCAGGGACGGATTCTCGAGGCTCGGGGGGAAGAGCGCGGGGTGACGAGACCGACGGTAGAACATCTCCTGTCGCGCGCCGCGGGATACTCCCGAGGAGTCCTGCTCCTTTGTCCATCAGGGTCTTCAGCTCTGTCAGCAGATCCCCGAGCTTGCCGCACGAGCGCAGCAGGCCGGTGAGCTTGGAGCTGATCTTCGCGGTCCAGCTGGCGACGCGGGTGGAGACCTGCGTGATGATCCACGGGGTGGCGAAGCCCACCGTGACCACGGCCTGCGTCGCCCACGAGATCGCCGAGCCGACCAGCTGCGACAGGATGTCGCGCACCAGGTCGTGAACGACCTGCACGATCGTCGAGGCGATCTGCAGCCCGGTGGCCATCGCCCCCGCCCACTGACCCGACGCGCGGATGTGCGCGGCGGCGTCGGTCTGGAAGCGGCGGTACGCCTCGATCGCCTCACCGGCCATGTCGTCGAGGTCGGTGACGACGCGGTCCAGGAAGTTGGCGGACGCATCCAGCTGGGTCTGGACGTTGGTCCAGGTCTGGGCGAACCCCATCACCGCGCCGGCGTCGCCGGTGAGGTCGTTGAACCAGCCCTTGATCGGCTCGAAATGATCGATCAGCCCGCCGAGGCCGGCGGTGATGAGCGACCCCAAGGGGTCGATGACGGCGGCGACGGTGTCCACCGCGGTGCTGAACGCCGCCAGCCCACCCTCGACCCAATTGCCCGACTCGATCGCGTGCGCGAGCTGCGTGCCGGAGTCCAGCAGCCCGGCCCCGCTGAACGGTGTCGCGGTGTCGACGGG
>NZ_CAJYPF010000148.1 GCF_913776565.1 uncultured Microbacterium sp.
GATGCTCGCCGGTCTTCGCGACCTGGTCCGCGTGTGAGCGAGAGGCGGGCGCTGCGCCGGCGCACCCTGCGCTCCGTCGTCGTGGCCGCGTCGACGTGGGCTGCGGCGGGCGGCGCCGTCTCCGTGCCCGATCCGCGTCCCCTCGCCCTCGCCCTCGTCGTGGCCACGCTCGTCTCGTTCGTCGTGCTCCTGTGCCGACGCGGCGTCGCTCTCGTCGTCCTCACGGTGGCCCTGGCATTCGGCGCCGCCGCTGCGTGGGGTGTCGCGGCGACGGTGCCCACGCGCGCCCTCGTCGACGAGGTCCGGCTGGACGGCGGGCGTCAGCTGACCGTCAGCGTCACCGTGACGGGACGCGTCGATGTGCGTCCCGACGGCACCGCTTGGTTCGACGCGATCGCCGAGGCCGTGACGGCGGGTCCGCTGCGCGTCAGCGGAGCCATCCCGGCACGCGTGGCCGTCGCCGTGGACGCCCGCAGTGCCCTGCAGGCGGTCGGACTCGGCAGCACCGTGACCGTCACCGGCCGCGCATCGCCCAGCGATCCGACGGAGCGCGCGGTCCTCCTCGTCCGTGCCGAGACAGTGGATGCCACGACCCCACCGCCCGGCGTCTGGGGCGCGCTCGAGGACGTACGCCGCGCGTTGGTGCATTCCGCCGTGGGCCTGCCGCAGCCCGGCGCGGGGCTCGTCCCCGGTCTCGCGGTGGGCGACACGAGCATGCTCGACAGCACGACCGAAACGGCGATGAACGCCTCGTCGCTGTCGCATCTGACCGCGGTCTCGGGCGCGAACTGCGCGATCGTCGTCGGTGCCGCCTTCGCGGTGCTCGCGCTGTGCGGCGCCCCGCGCGCCGTACGCATCGGTGGCGCCACCGTCGTCCTCGCCGCCTTCGTCGCCCTCGTCACGCCCGAGCCCAGTGTCATCCGCGCCGCGGCCATGGCCCTGGTCGCCCTGTTCGCGCTTTCGCTGGGACGACCCGCCGTGGGTATGGCGGTGCTGTCCCTCGCGGTGACCGTGCTGCTCGTGGTCGATCCGTGGCTGTCGCTGTCGATCGGATTCGCGCTCTCGGCCGCTGCCACGGCTGCCCTGCTCGTGCTCGCTCGTCCCCTCGCGACCGGACTGAGCCGATGGATGCCGCGCGCCCTGGGCCTGGCGATCGGCGTCCCGCTGTCGGCGCAGCTGGTGTGCGGACCGCTCATCGTCCTCATCGACCCGCACGTGCCCCTGTTGGGCGTGGCGGCCAACATGCTCGCCGATCCCGCCGCGGCCCCCGCGACAATCGCCGGAGCGCTGGCGTGCATCGCCCCCTTCCCGTGGCTGCGCGACGGACTCACCGCCCTGGCGTGGGTGCCCGCCACCTGGATCGCCGCGGTCGCCCACGTCACCGCGGGCATCGCGGCGCAGAACGTGCCCTGGCCGGACGGTGCGCTCGGCGCCGCCCTGCTCGCGGCCGTGAGCGCGGCGGTCGCGGTGGCCGTCATCGCGCCGGCGCGGTGGCGACGGACGACGGCGGGAGCGGGCCTGATCGTCGGCCTGGTCACGGGTCTCATCGCCGGACAGACGGCCGTGCGCACGGTCGCGGGGCCTCTGACCGTACCCGCGGACTGGCAGGTGGCGATGTGCGACGTGGGCCAGGGCGACGCGACTCTCTGGCGATCGCGGGGCGCGGTGGCGCTCGTCGACACCGGGCCCGAGCCCGAGGCGCTCCGCGCCTGCCTGGCGCGCTTCGGCGTCGAGCGCCTCGACCTCGTCGTACTGACGCACTTCGACCTGGACCACGTCGGCGGATCGGCCGCGGTCGTCGGACGCGCGGACACTGTTCTGCACGGCCCGATCGCCGAGGCCGCCGACCAGCGACTGCTCGGCGACCTCTCCCGCGGAGGGGCGAGGCTCGTCACCGCGGAGATCGGAATGACGGGAACCGTCGGCGCGACGCGCTGGCAAACGCTCGGTCCGCTGCCCCGCACCGAACCGGGGAACGACGCCAGCGTCGCCCTCGACGTCGCCGGTGCCGGTTTTCCCCGGACGGTGCTGCTCGGCGACCTCGGAGAAGAACCGCAGGCGCAGCTGCAACGCCTGATCGACGTGCCGCGCGTGGACATCGTGAAGGTGTCGCACCACGGCAGCGCCGATCAGGATCCGGCACTCTATCGACGGCTCCACCCCGCCGTCGGGCTCATCGGCGTCGGAGCCGACAACCGCTACGGGCACCCGACCGCCTCGATTCTCGCCACACTGACGTCCCTCGGCACCGCGATCGGGCGTACGGACCGAGAGGGTGCCCTCGCCGTGTGGGTCGAGGATGACGGCGGCGTCCGTTTCTGGCGCGAGCGGCCGCCGACCCCGGACGAGGTCCCGGCATCCCCTCCTCCCTCCGGCACCCCGCGGCGGCGATCGCTTCGGTGTCCGAGGCCCTCGGTAGGCTGGGGGAGTGACTCCGGCCCCTCGACGCACAGCCCCCGCGAAGGCGAAGTCGGCGATCCCGCAGGTGTCATGGCGGGCCCCGCAGCCCGCGCCGATCGTTCTCGTCTCGGGCCCCGAAGAGGTGTGCGCCGAGCGGGCGATCGCCGGCATCCGGTCCCTGCTCAAGAGCGAAGACCCCAGCCTCGAGGTCACCGATATCCGGGCCGACGACTACGCGGCCGGCACCCTGCTCGCCGTGACCTCGCCCTCGCTCTTCGGCGAACCTCGCCTGGTGCGGGTGAGCGGCGTCGAGAAGTGCAGCGACACCTTCCTCACCGAGGCCGTCTCGTACCTCTCGCAGACGCAAGAGGGAGCGACCGTCGTGCTGCGCCACACCGGGGCGAGCGTCCGCGGCAAGAAGCTGCTCGACGGCATCCGCGCGGGTCAGGGGAGCGGCATCGAGATCGCCTGCCCCGCCGTCAAGCGCGACTCCGATCGCTTCGACTTCGCCGCCGGCGAGTTCAAGGCCGCGAACGAGCGCATCGCCCCCGTCGCCCTGCGCTCACTCGTCTCGGCCTTCGCCGACGACCTCACCGAGCTCGCCGCCGCCTGTCAGCAGCTCATCGCCGACGTTCCCGGCGACATCGACGAACGCATCGTCGAGCGTTACTACGGCGGCCGCGTCGAGACCTCGGCGTTCACCGTCGCCGACACGGCGATCGCCGGTCAATACGGCCCCGCACTGCTCGCGCTCCGGCACGCCCTGGCATCCGGAGCGGACCCCGTCCCCCTCGTCGCCGCCGTCGCGATGAAGCTGCGCACCATGGCCCGCGTCGCCGGCTCGCGCGAGTCGTCGTCGATGCTGGCGTCACGCCTGGGCATGAAGGATTGGCAGGTCGACCGCGCCCGGCGCGACCTCGTCGGCTGGACCGGCAACACCCTCGGCATGGCCATCCACGCCACCGCCCGCGCCGATGCCGAAGTCAAGGGAGCATCGAGGGATGCCGTCTTCGCCCTCGAGCGCATGATCACCGTGATCGCCACCCGTGCGCCCTACGGCGACTGAGACCGACGCCGTCAGCCCCGACCGTTCACCCCGACACGCGCCTCCAGCGCGTCGAAGAGCCTGCGCCGCCACGCGAGCGAGGACCACTCGTGATCGGCGCCGTCGACCAGCGTGATCGAGCCACCCGACAGCATCTCGGCGTATCGCTCGCCGTACGTCGGTGGCACCACCTCGTCCGCCGCCCCGTGGAACACGTCGACCGGCCCGGAATAGCCCCGAGCAGGGCCGTACACGTCGAGGTCGTTGCGGACATCGCCCACGATGGCCGGTCCCACCGGCATCCCCCCGAGATCGACGTACCCCTGGGCGCGCATCGTCTCGAGCGGTTCGCCCATCACACGGTCGTGGACCGTCATGTCGTCGACGATCACGCCGGCGGGGGACCACAGGGTCACAGACGCCACGCGATCCTCCTCCTGCGCCGCCGCCAGGATCGATTCGACGCCGCCCAGGCTGTGCCCGACGACATGCACCCGCCCTTCTGCGGCAATCTCGCGGATCATCGCCCGCACCTGCTCGACCTCGTCGCGCACCGTGATGTCGAAGAAGTCACCGTCGCTGACCCCCTGGCCGAGCCGGTCGAACGAGCTCGCGACCGCTCCGCGCGCCGCGAGGCGTCGGGCCGCCTGCACGAACAGTTGCCGCGGTCCCGCGGACGTGCTGCTGAAACCGTGGACGAACAGCACCCGGGGAGCACCGGATGCGGCCGACTCCGCCTGCCACCTCCACCCGCGCAGCGTCATTCCGCGGTGAGTCACCGAGTCGGCGGTGACGCGCGGCGGGACGGTGACGCGAACGGCGTCGAGATCGGGGGAGGGAGTCGAGGGGATGTCCTTGTTCGGCATCCTCCGATCCTCCTCGCCCGCTGGGCGCGGGACATCCACCCCCGGTCGAGTGCGCGCGACCTCTAAAATCTCCGCGCCCCACCGTCCCCATCGTGCCGTCTCTGCCCCCAGACCTCGGCCCGCCACCCGGCATCCGCGTGCACAACGGAGGGAATCCCGGCCGACACGCCGCTCCAGGGCACTCGAAGCCCGGCGTGTCGCCCCGGCCTCCGCCGTTGTGAACCACGGCACACCCGGCAGCACCACGAGACACTGACGTCACCGTGGCGCACACGGCGGCACACCCCCATCCCGCCCCGTCCACGAACGACGAAGCCCGCCCCGCAAAGCGGGACGGGCTGTCGAAGATGCTGCGGCTCAGAGAGCGTTGACCTGCTTCGCGATGGCCGACTTGCGGTTCGCGGCCTGGTTCTGGTGGATGACACCCTTGCTCACGGCCTTGTCGAGCTTCTTGCCGGCGAGGACGAGCGCCTTCTCAGCGGCTTCCTTGTCACCGGCCAGAACGGCCTCGCGGGTGCGACGCACGTGCGTCTTCAGCTCGCTCTTGACGGCCTTGTTGCGCTCGCGCGCCTTCTCGTTGGTCTTGTTGCGCTTGATCTGCGACTTGATGTTCGCCACGTCGACGGTCTTTCGTTTGAGTGAGTGTTGGAAGTGCCGGGCGAGCGGTAGAGGGGCGCTGCACCGGCGGTCGTGGAGGTCGGGAAAAACCCCACACGCAAGCCAAGGGCCGAGTCTAACAGGTCGACGCCTCGACGGTGGTGAGCGCCACCTCCAGCAGCGCGTCGAACACCCGAGGCCGCATGGCCGTGACCAGGTGCGTGGTGCGGGGTACGACGATCAGCTC
>NZ_CAJYPF010000149.1 GCF_913776565.1 uncultured Microbacterium sp.
CTCCGCCCGCGCGCCCACCCGCCGAGCCGCGAGACTGCACGCCGCTGACAACTCGGCGACATACTGCAACCGAGATGTCAGCAGCATGCAGTCTCAGCGAGCCCGCGGCATTCCCCGGCGCCGACCGGCCCCGCCCGACTCAGACAGCGAGAACCGTCAGAGCCACTTCGAGGTCAGGTGCTCCGACGAGATGCGACGCAGCGTCCCCGACGCCCCGCGCAGAACGACGCTCTCGGTGTAGATGAAATCGCCGTCGCGGCGAACGCCCTGCACCAACTGGCCGTCGGTCACGCCCGTCGCGACGAAGATCGTGTTCTTGCCCGTCACCAGATCGTCGGCCTCGTACACCGTGCCGTCGACCCGCAGCCCGGCATCCAGGCCCTTCTGCTTCTCGTCGTCGGTGCGCGGCGCCAGCACGCCCTGGATGTGCCCGCCGAGCGCCTTGATGGCGCACGCCGTGACGATTCCTTCGGGGCTTCCGCCGATACCGACGCACATGTCGGTGCGCGCGTTGTGACGTGCGGCGTTGATACCACCGGCGACGTCACCGTCGCTCATCAGGCGGGTACCGGCCCCGGCCTCGCGGATGTCGGCGATGAGCTGCTCGTGACGCGGACGGTTCAGCACCGAGACGACGATCTCGTCGACGGGCTTGCCGAGGGCCTTGGCCAGCAGGCGGATGTTCTCCCCGATGGGAAGGCGGATGTCGACGACACCGACACCGGCGGGTCCGGTGACGAGCTTGTCCATGTAGAAGACGCTCGAGGCATCGAGCATGGTGCCCTGATCCGAGACCGCAATGACCGACAGAGCGTTCTGGCGGCCGGCGGCGGTCAGCGAGGTGCCGTCGATCGGGTCGACGGCGACATCGCACCGAGGGCCGCGGCCGCTCCCGACCCGCTCGCCGTTGTAGAGCATCGGGGCGTTGTCCTTCTCGCCCTCGCCGATGACGATCGTGCCGTCGAAATCGACGGTGCTGAAGAACGCGCGCATCGCGTCGACGGCCGCGCCGTCGGCGGCCTCTTTGTCGCCCCGGCCGATGAAGGGGACGGCACGGATGGATGCCGCTTCGGTCGCCCTCACCAACTCCAGAGCCAGGTTGCGGTCGGGGTGCAGAGGGCTCATGTCGGCAGTCAGGCTCACCATGGGGCCACTGTATCCAGCGGAGCGTTGACATCGCCCGGTTTTGAGCGGATGTGCACCGAAGGATTCGGGGTTCTTAACGGATCAGCAGATCTCCCTGGTTCCTGTCGCGCCCCCCGCATCACGATCCGGCGGCTTCGCTAGAGTGACGGTTGTCCCGACACCGACCAAGGAGCACCTCCATGCCCGTCGCCACCCCTGAGCAGTACGCCGAGATGCTGGACCGCGCCAAGGCCGGCAGCTTCGCGTACCCCGCCATCAACGTCTCGAGCTCGCAGACCATCAACTCCGTGCTGCAGGGCCTGACCGAGGCCGGCTCCGACGGCATCCTGCAGGTCACCACCGGCGGCGCCGACTACTTCGCCGGCCACACCGTGAAGGCCCGCGCGACCGGCGCCCTCGCCTTCGCGAAGTACGTCACCGAGGTCGCCAAGAACTACCCCATCACGGTCGCCCTGCACACCGACCACTGCCCCAAGGACGCTCTTCCCGGCTTCGTCCTGCCGCTGCTCGAGGCCTCCGAAGAAGAGGTCAAGGCCGGGCGCAACCCGATCTTCCAGTCGCACATGTGGGACGGCTCGGCCGTGCCCCTCGACGAGAACATCGACATCGCCGCAGAGCTGCTCCCCCGCCTGAAGAACATCAACGCCATCCTCGAGATCGAGGTCGGCGTCGTCGGCGGCGAAGAGGACGGCGTCCAGCACGAGGGCTCGAACGAGGCCCTCTACACGACCGTCGCCGACGTCACCAAGGCCGTCGAGCGCCTCGGCCTCGGCGAGAACGGCCGCTACATCTCGGCCCTCACCTTCGGAAACGTGCACGGCGTGTACAAGCCCGGTGGCGTGAAGCTCCGCCCCGAACTGCTCGGCGAGATCCAGGAGGGCATCGCCGCGAAGTTCGGCACCGGCGCCAAGCCCCTCGACCTCGTCTTCCACGGCGGCAGCGGATCGACCGACGAAGAGATCGCCCTCGCGGTCTCGAACGGCGTCGTGAAGATGAACATCGACACTGACACCCAGTACGCCTTCACCCGCTCGATCGCGGGCTACATGTTCTCGAACTACGAGGGTGTGCTCAAGCTCGACGGAGAGGTCGGCAACAAGAAGCAGTACGACCCCCGCGCCTGGGGCAAGGTCGCCGAGTCGGCCATGGCCGTGCGCGTCGTCGAGGCCACGAAGCAGCTGGGCTCCTACGGCCAGTCCAAGAGCTGACGCCCGCCCGCACCTCTCGAACGCCCCGGCCCCGTGCCGGGGCGTTCGCGTTCCCGGATGCCACGCCTCGGGCACTCAGCTGCGGTAGATCTCCAGTACCGTCTGCGCCCCGGCCGGCGATGACAGCACCTCGATGGCATCCCCCGCCCGCACCTCGCCCGCGCGACGCACGCGCAGGTACGCGCCGAGGCGCCCCTCGTCCGAGAAGCGCTTCACCCAGCCGCGCGAGGCGGCCCCGCCGACCCAGCGCGCGAATGTCGAGCACGGCGTCCGGGGCATGGTGACCTCGACCTCGACGGTGTCGCCGATGCGCCACACCTCGCCGATGCGCGCGGCGTTGACGTCGAGTCCCTCGACCCGCAGGTTCTCGCCGAACCACCCGGGGGCGAGCTCCCGCCCGAGCTGTTCCTCCCAGTAAGCGGAGTCCTCGGCGGCGTAGGCGTACACGGCTTTGTCGGGGCCGCCGTGGTGCTTGCGACTGGCCTGCACGTCCGCGCGGACGCCCAGCTTGCCGATGCGCACCGCGCCCTCCAGGGGGCGCTTGTCGATCGCGGTGACGCCGACGGAACCGGCATCCGCGTGCAGGGTGTGAACGGCGCAGACGGCGACGAGTCGGGGCATCTGACGATGCTAGAGCGTCCTCCGCCCGCGACGGCGCCGGGCAGTCACGGCGTGTCGAACGACCGCCGCATCACGACGCGATCCCCCTCGAGGGTGCGGATCTCGACCGCGCCGATGTCGGCCGCGGCCAGGTCCGTCCCCGCGCTCAGCTCGGTCGTCGACCCGGGTCCGGCCCGCCAGGTCGACAGCACGCTGGTCGCGCCGGCGTCGTCGGTCACGGCGAGCGCGTACGGCCATCCGCCGGGCGGGGCATCGAGGACCTCGCCGGTGTACTGGCAGACCAGGTCGATGCGCGTGCCCCACGGCACCGGCGTGAGCCTGACCGATGCCTCGAGGGGCGCCCCCGCCACGTCGTCGAGGGCGTACACGGCGGCCGGCGTCTGCACCGCGCCCATCACGGTGAGCGTTGCGGGGACGGCGACGGCGACGAGAGCCACCGAGGCCGCCAGCACCCACAGGGTGCGGCGGCGGACGCGACGGCGAGTCCCGGCGGCGACGATCCGCTCGCGCAGCGCGGGATCGGGCGACGCGACGGGCGCCACCGCCTCGCCGATCGCGCGGGCGCGTTCGGCCGACAGCCGCGAGAGCAGTCCCGCGGTGGGCGCCAGTTCCGCGACGTCGGCGCGGCATGCGTCGCAGGCCGCGAGGTGTCGCTCGTACTCCGCGCGGTCCGCCGCCGACAGCGCTCCGAGCACGTAGGCGCCGTCCCAGCTCGAGAGACGCTCGTGTTCCTCGTTCACCGGGTCACCCCCCTCTCCTGCAGTGCGAGCCGCAGCGCCCGCACCGCGTAATGCAGCCGCGACTTGACGGTGCCGGCCGGGATGCCGAGCTCCTCGGCGGTCTGCGCGACGCTCCGGCCGCCGTAGTAGGCGCTGACGATCACCGCGCGATGGTCGGGCGTCAGCGTCGACAGGGCCTCTTCGACGAGCAGGGCGTCGAACATGGCGTCGGTGTCGCCGTCGCGCACCCGCTCGGGCAGCTCGTCGACGGGCAGTTCGTGGCGACGCCGCGCGCTGCGGGCCTCGTCGATGACGAGGTTGCGCGCGACGGTGTACATCCACGACCGCAGCGAGGCGGGATCGTCGCTCATGACGCGCGGGGTCCGCCACGCGCGCAGCAGGGTCTCCTGCACGACGTCATCGGCGCCGGCGTGATCGCCGGTCAGGCTGACGACGTAGCGCCAGACGGGGATCGCGTGGGCGTCGTACAGCGCCGTCAGCTGCGCGTGTTCGTCTCGCACCGCGGCATCCCCTCTCCCTCGTTCATGGAGAACACGGGATGCCGGTCCCCGCGGTTCAGTTCGGGACGGCCGCGAGCAGGCCCGACATGAACTGCGGGTCGCTGGTCAGCGCGACGGTGACGCAGACGGCGGCGATGGTCGCCGTCACGGCGAAGCCGACCAGGGGGATCCAGAACGCCACCCGACCGCGTCCCAGCCGACGCCAGGTGAGGACGGCGGTCACGAGCCAGCCGACACCGTAGGTCAGTGCCGCGGCGGCGCCCCACACGTAGCCCGCCGAGAGGTTGGTGTACGAGGCCTGCGAACCCAGGATGCGGGCGGCGGACTCGGCGTAGTTCGGGAAGTCGAGCAGCTGCACGATCGTGGACACGGTCGACACGAGTCCGTAGACGAGTAGGCCGAAGGTGAGGATGCGGTCCCACCGCGGACCCCGCACGAGAGGCGTCGTCGCGGACGACGGCACCGGCTCGGGTTCGGCGGCGGGCGCCGGGGCGACCCCCGCGTCGAGGGCCTCGGTCACCTCAGGGCGCTGAATGCGTGCGCGCTGCTCCTCGGGCGTGGCGTACTCGCCGTACTGGGGACGCGGCCGATCACCCGACGCGCGGTCATCGCTCACGCGCGACCCCGACCGCCGAGCGCGCGGCTGTCGCGCTTGCCGGCGGCATCCTGGCGCAGTTCCTTCGGCAGCGAGAACATGAGGTCCTCTTCGGCCGTGCGCACCTCTTCGACGTCGCGGTAGCCCGCGCCCGCGAGCTCTTCGAGCACCTCGGTGACGAGCACCTCGGGCACCGAGGCGCCGCTGGTCACGCCGACCGTCTCGACGCCGTCGAGCCACTCCTGCTTGACCTCGTCGACGTAGTCGACGCGGTAGGCGGCCTTGGCGCCGTGCTCGAGGGCGACCTCGACCAGCCGGACGCTGTTGGAGGAGTTGGCCGAGCCGACCACGATCACCAGGTCGGCGCCGACGGCGACCTTCTTGATCGCGACCTGGCGATTCTGGGTGGCGTAGCAGATGTCGTCGGAGGGCGGATCCTGCAGCTCGGGGAACCGCAGGCGCAGTCGGCGCACGGTCTCCATGGTCTCGTCGACCGACAGGGTCGTCTGCGAGAGCCACACGACCTTGGACGGGTCGCGCACCTCGACCGTGTCGGCGTGCTCGGGCGAATTGACCACCGTGACGTGCTCGGGCGCCTCGCCGGCGGTGCCCTCGACCTCTTCGTGCCCCTCGTGACCGATGAGCAGGATCTCGAAATCGTCGCGCGCGAAGCGGACCGCCTCGCGGTGCACCTTGGTCACCAGCGGGCAGGTCGCGTCGATCGCCTGGAGTCCCCGATCGGATGCCGCGGACACGACCGCCGGAGAGACGCCGTGGGCGCTGAAGACGACGTGCGACCCCTCGGGGACCTCGTCGACCTCTTCGACGAAGATGGCGCCCTTCTTCTCGAGCTCGGTGACCACGTGGATGTTGTGCACGATCTGCTTGCGCACGTAGACGGGTGCGCCGTAGCGCTCCAACGCCTTCTCCACAGCGATGACGGCGCGGTCCACTCCTGCGCAGTACCCGCGGGGCGCGGCCAGCAGCACCTTCTTGCGGCCGTCGACGGGGATATCCTGGAGCCGCCCGCGACGACCCGGGATGCGGGGAACGGGCAGGTGGACGGCAGGTGAGCTCACCCCTCGATTCTACCGGGGCGGCCCTGGACACCGGCCGAACCCCCTCCCCGGTACCATGACTCCTCTTTCCGCCACCGATCCCCGTGCGCGCTCGACGCGCGCACCCGAGCGAGCGATATGACCTCCTTCCAGCCCGAGACCGTCCCCGGTCAGGCGCCGCCCGCCGACTCGGTGCACCCGCGCGATTCGCGCACCGACGCCCCGACCTCGGTCTCGCGGCTGAACGACACGATCCGGGGCTTCATCGAGCGCTGGGGATCGGTCTGGGTCGAGGGCGAGATCACCTCGTTCAACCGCCGGGGCGGCAACGTGTTCGGGCGCCTCAAAGACCTCGGCACCGAGTCAACGGTGGCCTTCCGCATCTGGTCGAGCACGCTCGCCCGCCTGCCCAAAGACCTCAAGGTCGGCGACCACGTCGTGGCGTGCGTCAAGGCCGACTACTTCCCGCGCACCGGCGACTTCTCGTTCGCGATCTCGGCCATGCGCCACGTCGGCCTCGGCGAGCAGCTCGAACGCCTCGAGCGCCTACGCGTGCAATTGCGGTCCGAGGGGCTGTTCGATCCCGTCCGCAAGAAGAAGCTGCCGTTCCTCCCGCACTGCATCGGCCTGATCACCGGCGAGAACTCCGACGCCGAGAAGGACGTGCACCGCAACGCCGAGTTGCGCTGGCCGCGCGTGCGTTTCCGCACGCAGCACGCGGCGGTCCAGGGAGATCGGTGCGTCCCCGAGACCATCGCCGCCCTGAAGATCCTGGATGCCGACCCCGACGTCGACGTCATCGTCATCGCGCGCGGCGGCGGCGACCCGCAGACGCTCCTCGGCTTCAGCGACGAGCGTCTGCTGCGCGCGGTGGCCGCGGCATCCACTCCCGT
>NZ_CAJYPF010000150.1 GCF_913776565.1 uncultured Microbacterium sp.
CGGACGCGTCACCTCGATACAGGCCGGTCAGGTCATTACTACCGGCCTCATCAACGTGCGTCGTTTCCAGCAGCGCGGCGACGAGGCTCACGCGACGCCCGAGCATCTCGGCCATCACGCGCACCTCGCCGCCGCGCTGCTGGAAGCGGCGCACGTTGATGAGGCCGGTCGTGATGACCTGCCCCGCCTGGATCGAGGTGACGCGCCCGATGGACACGAACACATGTCGTCGGCCCGGGATCTCGACGACGAGGCCCACGACGCGCGGTGCGGCGGAGGCGCGGTAGATCACCACGACGTCGCGCACCCGGCCCAGGCGGTCTCCCGCCGGGTCGAACACCGTGCAGCCCGCCAAGCGGGCGACGAAAACCCTCTGCGTGCTCACCGGTACAGCGTAGTCCGCACCTCGTCGGCAACACCTCGGGAATGGTCAGGCGCGCGTGACAGGATGATGAAATGACTATGTTCGCGCAGCGTCCGGGTGCCGGCCGCGACGAGGTCGGCGAGAAGATCGCCTCCTTCCCCACGTACGAGCAGGCGCAGAAGGCCGTCTCGTCGCTCATCGCCGCCGAGGTGCCCGCGCGCGACATCGCGATCGTGGGATCGGGCCTGCGCTCGATCGAGCGGATCACCGGGAAGCTCGGCTACGCCACGGCGGCCCGCTCGGGTGCGCTGAACGGTCTCATGCTCGGCCTGCTGTTCGCGTTCATCTTCGTGCTCGGCACGCCGACCGCGCAGATCTCGGCCTTCATCGGCGTGCTGCTGATCGGCATGGCCCTGGGCATGCTGCTCAGCCTGGGCACGTACTCGATCGTCCGTCGCCGTCGCGACTTCGCCTCGGTCATGCAGGTCGCCGCCGACCACTACGACGTGTGCGTCGCCGCGACGAGCGTGCACAAGGCGCGCGGCGTCCTGGGCCCCACCGGTACGTCCGCGCGGACCACGGTGTCGCGCCCCGCCGCCGACGCCACGCCCCCGCAGTACGGTGAGCGGCGCCCCGCGGGGCAGGTCGCGCCGCCGCGCCCTCCGGCGCCCTCGGCCGCCCCCGGCTCCACACCGCGCGACGACGAGCCGCCTCGGTACGGCGAGCGGATCGCCCCGAAGACTCCCGTCGCCGAGGCGCCGATCGTCGACGCGGGCGGTTCCGACCGCACCGATTCCGACGCACCCGCGGACCGCCGCGACACCGGGGCGGACGACACCCCCGCCCCGCGGTGACCCCTCAGCCCGTCCGCATCGCCGTCGAGCTGCCGGCGGGCCCCACCGAGGTGTCGGGGATGTGGTCCGCCCCCGCACGGCCGACCGTCACCGTGGCCCTCGCCCACGGCGCCGGTGCCGGAATGGAGCACCCGTTCCTCGCCGGGCTGTCCGACGCCCTGACGGCCGACGGCGTGGCCGTGCTGCGCTTCGTGTTCCCCTACGTCGAAGCGGGACGACGGATGCCGGGCCCCGCCGCCCACGCGGTGGCGACCTGGCGCGGGGTCGAGGCCTGGCTCGCCGCCCACGCGCCGGGCCCCTACACGGCGGTGGGCAAATCGTACGGCGGGCGCATGGCATCCGTCGCCGCCGCCGAAGGCGTCATCGCCCCCGCACGACTCGTCTACCTGGGATACCCGCTTCACCCGCCGGGTCGCCCGGACAAGCCCCGCGCCGAGCACCTGCCCGCGATCGCCGTGCCGCAGTTGTTCGTCGAGGGCACGAACGATCCGTTCATCGACCCGCGGGAGCAGTTCGACGAGGTGGTCGCTTCGTGCCAGGACGCCCGCGTCCACGGGATCGAGGGCGGCAACCACTCGTTCGAGGTCAGGGGCGCGCGACGGCCGGCGGACGAGATCGGTGCGGGCCTCGCGGGGGTGGTCGGCGCGTTCGCCCGCGGGCGGTGAGTGCCTCAGCGCCCTGCCGCGTCGTCCGGTGCGCCGCGCGGGTGAGCCCCGACGCGGGACGGCCTCAGCGTCCGGCTGCGTAGCCCTGCGCCGCGCGGGTGTGAGCCCCGACGCGGGGCGGCCTCAGCGTCCGGCCGCGTAGCCCTGCGCGCCGCGCGGGTTGGCCGCGGCCCACAGCAGGCCCTCGGCGTCGCGTCCCACGGCGCTGACGCGCCCGAGCGCCCAGTCGCCCGCGCGGCGGACGCGGTGGCCGCGCTGCGCGAGCGCGGTGATGACGTCGTCGCCCAGGCGGTCCTCGACGGCCGCGCCGGCAGGCACCCACGTGCGCGGCCAGAACGAGTCGATGAGGGCCGTGGTGTTGAGCGTCGGTGCGTCGATCGCCTGCTGGGCGGTGTGGCCGCCCACGAGCATGCGCAGCAGTACCGGCAGCTGCCATTGGTCCTGCTGATCGCCGCCGGGGGAGCCGATCGCGATCACCTCGTCGCCGCGCGAGAGCAGCGTCGGGGTGAGGGTCGTCCGCGGGCGTCGCCCGGGAGTGAGGGATGCCGGGTGCCCGGGCACCAGCCAGGTCGCCTGCAGGCGCGTGCCCAGGCAGAACCCCAGCGCGGGGACCGTCGGCGACGATTGCAGCCAGCCGCCCGACGGGGTGGCCGAGACGACGTTGCCCCACCGGTCGATGACGTCGATGTGGCACGTGTCTCCGCGCGTCTGCCCCGACCGGTCGACCGTGGGTTCGCCGGTGGACCCGTCCGCCGAGGAGCGGTCGGTGCGCAGCGGCGGCAGGCGCGGTGCGCGGCCGTCCGGCGAGCCCGGGCGCAGCTGATCGGATGCCGTGGGGCCGATGAGCGCGCGTCGCGCCGAGACGTATGCGTCGGCGAGCAGGTCGTCCGCGTCGACCGCGCCGTCGCCGTCGCCGAACCAGGCGTCGCGGTCGGCGTAGGCCAGCTTCTGCGCCTCGAGCAGCAGATGCGCTCCCTCGGCCGTGGACGGGTCGAGCAGGGCGTCCTCAGCGTCGTCCAGCAGGCGCAGCGTGTGCAGCAGCGCGGGCCCCTGCGTCCACGCGCCCGCCTTGTAGACGTCCCACCCGCGGAATCGCGCCGACACCGCGGGCTCGTACCCGGCACGCCAGGAGCGGAGGTCGTCGGCATCCAGGATGCCGGCATGATCGGCCCCGTCGGCGTGACGGTGCGGGCGGGCCACGAACGCGGCGGCTTCGGGCAGCACCTCGGTCATCCACCGCTCGCGGGCGGCGTCGATGCGGGTCGTCCGGTCGGCAAGGCCGTCGCCGGCCGCGATGAGGGAGTCCAGGACGTCGGCCCACGCCGGGTTGCGCACGAGGGTGTCGGCCGCGGGCGGGGATCCGGTCGGCATCCACCTCTCGGCCGACGTCGGCCAGTGGTCGCGGAACAGCGCCGCGACCCGCGCGATGGTCGCGGCGGCGCCGGCGACGAGGGGGTGACCGCCGCGGGCGTAGCCGATCGCGAAGGCGAGGACGTCGGCGAGCTCCCACGTGCCGTGGTCGCGCAGCAGCAGCAGCCACGCGTCGACCGCCCCCGGGACGGCGGCCGCGAGCCCTCCTGCTCCGGGCACGAGGTCGAGGCCGCGCCCGGTGAAGTGCGCGATGTCGGCGCGCGCGGGTGCCGGCCCCTGGCCCATCAGCACGACCGGTTCGGCCGCACCCGCCGGGCGGATCAGCGCGACCAGATCGCCGCCGGGGCCGTTCAGGTGCGGTTCGACGATGTGCAGCACGAACGCCCCGGCCACGGCGGCGTCGAAGGCGTTGCCGCCGCGCTCGAGCACCGCCTGCGCGGTCGCGGTCGCGGTCCAGTGGGTCGAGGCGGACATGCCGAACGTCCCCCGCAGGGTGGGACGCGTCGTGAAGGATGCCGGGGGCGTGAACGTCATCGCTTCAGCCGGGCGATCCACTCCTCGACCTCGTCCGCGGTGCGGGGGATGCCGGCCGACAGGTTGACCGGGCCGTCCGCCGTCATCACGATGTCGTCCTCGATGCGGGCACCGATACCGCGGTACTCCTCGGGCACGGTCAGATCGTCGATCTGGAAGTACAGACCGGGCTCGATCGTGAACACCATGCCGGGCTCGAGCAGCCCGTCGTAGTACATGTCGCGGCGGGCCTGGGCGCAGTCGTGCACGTCGATGCCGAGGTGGTGGCTGGTGCCGTGGACCATGTAGCGGCGGTGCTGGCCGCCGCGGTCGGCATCCAGGGCCTCTTCGGCCGTCACGGGCAGCAGACCCCACTCGGCGACGCGGGAAGCGATGACCTCCATGGCGGCCTCGTGCAGTCGGCGGAACGGCACACCGACCTGGGCGGCGGCGAACGACGCGTCGGCGGCCTCGCGGACCGTCTCGTAGATGCGGCGCTGGATGTCGGTGAACGTGCCCGAGACGGGCAGCGTCCGGGTGATGTCGGCCGTGTACAGGCTGTCGACCTCGACGCCGGCGTCGAGCAGGATGAGGTCGCCCGGCTTCACGGGGCCGTCGTTGCGGGTCCAGTGCAGGTAGCAGGCGTGCGGTCCCGAGGCGGCGATCGTGTCGTAGCCGACGCTGTTGCCGTCGGACCGGGCGCGCTGGTGGAAGACCCCCTCGACGACGCGCTCTCCGCGCGGGTGCTCGATGATGCGGGGCAGCTCGGCGATGACGTCGTCGAAGCCGCGCCCGGTGACCTCGACGGCCAGGGCCATCTGCGCCAGCTCGTACTCGTCCTTGACCAGGCGCAGTTCCGACACGAAGCGCGTCACCTCGTCGTCGATGCCGACCGTGCGGTCGTCCGCCTCGGGCGAGAACGCGTCCAGATGCGCGGTGGTCAGGCCCAGGTCGGCGGCGACACCGTCGAGAGCGGGACGCGGGCCGATCCAGAATTCGCCGATCGTGGCATCCGAGTAGAACTCCGCCGTCGTGCGGTCGGCGCGCTCACGGAAGTACAGCACCGCCTCGTGTCCTTCGTCGCGCGGCTCGAAGACGAGCACGGCGTCGGGCTCGGCGTCGCTGCCCCACCCGGTGAGGTGCGAGAAGGCGGAGTGCGCGCGGAAGGGATAGTCGCAGTCGTTGCTGCGCTGCTTGAGTCCGCCCGCGGGGACGACCACCCGCTGGCCGGGGAAGGCCTTCGACACCTTCTCGCGACGACGGGCGGCCCAGGGGGCCTGCTCGCGCGCGGCGGGCAGCGACGCCGGGTGCTCGGCCCAGCCCGTCGAGATCGTGTCGAGGAAGCCCCGGGGGAACGGCGCCTTGCGATTGCTGGGGGCGACGGTCTCGGTCTGTTCGGCCTGGGGCTCGGCGGTCTGCGCGGTCGTGTCGCTGGGGGAGGGAGCGTCCATCGTTCCAGTCTCGCACTCGACGGCGTCGGGCGCACGGATGCCACGGCCCCGCCGCTCGAATCAGGGGTGGGGAGGAGGGGCGCGAGCCCCGGTCGTCAGCCGGCGGTGCGCTCGAGCTGCACGACGATGGGGCGGTGATCGCTGCCCGACCCGTCGAGGGAGCGCATGACGACGGAGCCCGACACGGTCCAGTCGGGCGTCGCCATGACGTGGTCGATCGGCGCGCCCAGCAGTGCCGGGGCGTCGGTGGGCCACGTGCCGACGCCGCCGTTGCCGCTCTCGGACGCCGCGTCGTGGCAGCGGCCCAGGGTGCCGCCGTCGATGCCCATGCCCGTCATGTGGTCCAGCGTGGCGTTGAAGTCGCCGGCGAGGATGACGTTGTCGGTGCCGCACTGATCGGCCAGCCACTGCAGGTCGCTGCGCCACTGCGGCATGTACTCCTGACGCGGAGCGACCGCGTGCGCCGCGACGATGATCGGGCCGTCCCCCGACACGGGCATCGCCACGGCGCTGGGGACGGTGGAGGTGTTGCTCGAACCGTCGAGCGAGGACTGGATCACCGAGTAGTCGCCCAGGCTCGGGCGGATCAGCACGGTCGTGGAGGTGGCATCCCATCCCGTGATGCCGTACTCGCCGTATTCGGCGTGATGCGCCCACATGGGTTGACCCATGTCGCGCATCATCTCGGCGACCTGCGCACCGGTGTCGATCGTGGTCTCGGGCAGCGTCACCACGTCGGCCTGCATGCCCACGGCGAACTTCGCGATCGACTCGGCCGAGGTCGCCGAGCCCGCGGTGTTCCACGTCATCACGCGCAGACTCGTCTCGGTCTTGGCCGGCAGGTCGCCGCCGAAGCCGCGGTCGGACAACAGGGCGACGTTGACGCCGCCCGAGACGCCGAAGATCAGCGCCAGTACCAAGGCCATGGCCCGCAACGGCCGGATGAACGCGAACAGCAGCATCAGCAATGTCGCGGCGACCAGAGCGGCCGCCAGCGGTGCGCGGAACGAGATGACCTGTGCGAGCGGATACGTGCGCTCGAGGCCGAACGCCGAGGGCCACGTGAGCACGGCGGCACCCGCCGCGAAGACGAGCGCGACCAGGAATCCGAGCAGTCGACGCACGCACTCGACCCTAGGCGAGCCGTCTGGGAGATCGGCGGATGCCGGCCGGGTGACGCCCGAAGGTCGCCGCCGCCTCCAGGGGGGTGAGGGCGATACGCTCGACGGATGCCGCACGATCGTCGCTTCGAGGGACCGACCGATCTGCACCTGCACTCCTCGCATTCCGACGGCACCGAACCGCCCGCCGAGGTGATGGCCGCCGCGCACCGCCACGGCGTGCGCACCGCCGCGCTGACCGATCACGACACGACCTCCGGCTGGGCGGAGGCCGCCGAGGCGGCGACGTCGCTGGGCATGACGTTCGTCCCCGGCATGGAACTGTCGGCGCGCCACCGCTGGCGAAGTGTCCACCTGCTCGCGTACCTCATCGATCCCGATGACACGGGACTGCGGGCGATGACCGACCGCATCCGCTCCTCGCGCCTCGACCGGGCCCAGATCATGGCGGAGCGGATCTCGCACGACTACGACATTGCGTGGGACGACATCGTCGCGCAGACCACCGACGGCGCCACCGTGGGCCGCCCGCACATCGCCGACGCGCTCGTCGCGCGGGGGATCGTCGCCGATCGCACCGAGGCCTTCGCCGGCATCCTGCATCCGTCCGGCGACTACTACGTCGCCCTGTACGCCCCGGACCCCGTGACCGCCGTCGAACTCGTCGTCGGAGCCGGGGGCGTGCCGATCGTCGCCCATCCGGCCGGACGCGCGCGGCTTCCCGACGGGGTGCTGCAGGCGATGCTGCGTGCGGGTCTGGCCGGGTTCGAGCTCGACCATCGGGAGAACCTGCCCGAGCCGACGGCCCTGCTCGCGGCGCTCGCTGCCGAACGCGACCTGATCGTCACAGGGTCGAGCGATTACCACGGCCTGGGCAAGCCCAACGTTCCGGGCGAGAACACGACGGCTGACGACATGGTCGCTCGGCTGTTCGCGCGGGGTCGGGGTTCGGCGCCGGTCTTCGCCTGAGGCGCGGGCGGCCGCATCGGCGCGAGTCGGGATGCCGGCGTGGGCCGGTGTGCTGGTGCGAGCCGGTGCGCTGGCGTGGGCCGGGGTAGTGGTGCCAGCCGCGATAAACGCCGTGCGTGATGAGAAACGCGCTCTCGGAGCGTTTCTCGACACGGGGAGCTTTTATCGCGGTGGGCGGGAGCGGATGGGGTACGGGGTGCGCGCCGGGCGGGGCGGAGGGGTGGATGCCGTCGCCCCGCGCGACGAGCGACGGCGCCGACCCCCGAGGGGATCGGCGC
>NZ_CAJYPF010000151.1 GCF_913776565.1 uncultured Microbacterium sp.
CTCAAGACCGACCGGGCCCTCGACGGGCATCGCATCGGGCTGCTCGCGATCGTCGCGAAGGCGGTGTGCCTCGCCCTGGGACGCACACCCGCGCTGAATGCGAAGTGGGACGAGGCGAACGGCGAGATCGTCGAGCACCACTACGTCGGCCTCGGCATCGCCGCCGCGACCGACCGCGGCCTGGTCGTGCCGGTGATCGCCGACGCCGACCGCCTCGACCTGGTCGACCTGGCCGACGCGATCGCCGAGCTAGCCGCCACCGCCCGCGCCGGCCGCACGGCCCCGGCCGCCATGACCGGCGGGACGTTCTCGATCACCAACGTCGGAGTCTTCGGCGTGGATGCCGGGACCCCCATCCTCAATCCGGGGGAAGCCGGGATCCTCGCCGTCGGCGCCCTGCGCCGCACCCCGTGGGAGCACCACGGCGAGATCGCCCTGCGCGACGTGCTGACCCTCAGCCTCTCGTTCGATCACCGACTGGTCGACGGCGCCGAGGCGGCGCGGTTCCTGAGCGACGTCGCCGGCGTGCTGCGCGAGCCCGGGAGGGCGATGCTGCTGCGCTGAGCGAGCGACCGTCGCGTCGAGGGACGGGCCGGGTGCCGGGGGAGTGGTCGCCCTCGGCACCTCCCGCGCACCGAGTGTCCACGGCACCCGGACGGGATATCGGGGGCGTCCGGGTGTCGTGGACACCCGACCGGCGAGGGGACGGGACGGGGGTCAGGCGGTGAGGGCCGCGAGGGCCATGCGGGTCAGCGTCGGACGCACGCGCGACGACGGCACGCCGCGCACGCTGTGCGGTGTCGAGTTGATCAACCCGAAGCACGCGAGGGCCCGCACACGCCGTTCGGCGGGGGTCTCGGCATCCGGGTCCGCGGTCGCGAGGGCGGCGGTCCAGACGTCGACGTAGGCGTTCTGCAGGGTGCGGACCGTGCGGCGGTCGGCGGGCGAGAGGCGGTCGAGGTCGCGGTCCTGGACGCGGATGACGTCGGCCTCGGCGAGCGCGAACGCGACGTGGAAGGCGACGAGCTCCCGCAGCAGCCCCGACCCCGGGTACACGCGCGCCGGATCCGCGGATGCCGGGTGCGCCGTAGCCGGGTCCCCGGATGCCGGGCGCGCACGGCTGCGGGGGGATTCGGCGACACGCCGGTCGGCGGCGACCGAGGGCGGCGCGTCGGCGACGGGGCTCGCCGGTGAGGGGGGCGCGGCGACCTCGCGGCCGCCGCGCAGCAGTCGTTCGCTCACGTCGACGAGGATCGCGCCGAGCAGCGCCTGCTTCCCCGCGACGTGGCGGTAGACCGCCGGACCGCTCACGCCCGCCGCGGCGCCGATCTCCTCGAGGGTGACGCCGTCGAAGCCGCGCTCGGCGAACAGGCGCGCGGCCGCGGCGAGAAGGGCGCGGCGACGCTCCGCCTTGGCGCGGTCGCGTGCCGTGCCGGTCGCGAGGGCCCCGGTCGCGGCGGAGGCGGGACCGGCGTGCGCCGGATCCGGGCCCGCGCTTTCCTCGGGCTGCTCGTTCGCTCTTGTCATCGGCATCCGCTCGGACTAATCTGGCATTTCAGTTAGCCAACATTAACTGAAACTCGCTCCCGACGGAACGACCCGAGGGATACGACGGTGCCGTCGACGATGCGGCCCCGAGACGGAGCCGCCATGAGCACAGCACCGGTCGCCGACCCCATCTCGGCCGCACCGCAACACGCGGGTGCAGCCCCCGCGGAATCCGCCCCCACCCAGGCCGCTCTCGCCGCCGCGCTGCGCGAGACCCTCGCCCGCACCTCCCGCGGCGGATCCGACGCCGCGCGAGAGCGCCACACCGCCCGCGGCAAGCTCCTCGCCCGCGACCGCATCGATCGCCTCCTCGACGAGGGGAGCCCCTTCCTCGAGGTCGCCCCGCTCGCTGCGCACGGCCTCTACGACGGTCAGGCCCCCGGCGCCGGCGTCGTCGCCGGCATCGGCCTCGTTCACGGCCGCCACGTTATGGTCGTCGCCAACGACGCCACGGTGAAGGGCGGGGCGTACTTCCCCCTCACCGTGAAGAAGCACCTGCGCGCGCAGGAGATCGCGCTCGAGAACCGCCTGCCGTGCGTCTACCTCGTCGACTCCGGCGGGGCGTTCCTGCCGATGCAGGACGAGGTGTTCCCCGACCGCGACCACTTCGGCCGCATCTTCCGCAATCAGGCGCAGCTGTCGGCCCGGGGCATCCCGCAGATCGCCGCCGTGATGGGCTCGTGCACCGCGGGCGGGGCGTACGTCCCGGCGATGAGCGACGAGAGCGTCATCGTACGAGGCCAGGGCACCGTCTTCCTCGGCGGACCGCCCCTGGTCAAGGCGGCGATCGGCGAGGACGTCACGGCCGAACAGCTCGGCGGCGGCGACCTGCACGCCCGGCGCTCCGGCGTGGTCGACCACCTCGCCGACGACGACGAGCACGCGCTCGAGATCGTCCGCGACATCGTCCGCACCCTGCCGCCCACCCCGGCCCCCGTCTGGGCCGTCGAACCGGCGAAGGACCCCGTCCGAGACCCCGCGGAGCTCTACGACCTCGTCCCCGTCGACGTGACCCGCCCGGTCGACATGCGCGCCGTCATCGACACCCTCGTCGATGCCGAATCGCTGCACGAGTTCAAGGCGCTCTACGGCGAGAGCGTCATCACGACCTTCGCGCGCATCCACGGCCACCCCGTCGGCGTCATCGCCAACGACGGCGTGCTCTTCAGCGAGTCCGCACTGAAGGTCGCGCACTTCATCGAGCTGGCCGACCAGCGCGGCATCCCCCTGCTCTTCCTGCAGAACATCACGGGTTTCATGGTCGGCCGGGATGCCGAGGCCGGCGGCATCGCCAAGGACGGCGCCAAGATGGTCACCGCCGTCGCCACCACGCGCGTACCCAAGCTCACCGTCCTCGTGGGGGGATCGTACGGAGCCGGCAACTACGCCATGTGCGGCCGCGCGTACGACCCGCGATTCCTGTGGACCTGGCCCGCGAGCCGCATCTCCGTCATGGGCGGGGCGCAGGCGGCATCCGTCCTCTCCACCGTCACGCGGGACCAGCGCGCCGCTCGGGGCGAGGAGTGGACGGATGCCGAGCAACGCGCGTTCGAAGAACCCATCCGCGCCCGCTACGAGCAGCAGGGCGACCCGTACTACGCCACCGCCCGCCTGTGGGACGACGGCGTGATCGATCCCGTCGACACCCGGACGATGCTCGGCCTCGCGCTCGACGTCGTCAGCCGGGTGCCGCTGGCCGACCGGGGCTTCGGCCTCTTCCGGATGTGACCATGAGCGTCTCCTTGTTCTCGTGCGTCCTGGTCGCGAACCGGGGCGAGATCGCCCGCCGGGTGATGCGCACCCTGCGGCGTCTCGGCATCCGTTCCGTGGCCGTCTACACCGACGTGGATGCCGATGCCCCCCACGTGCGCGAGGCCGACCGGGCCGTGCGCGTGCCCTCGTACCTCGACGCCGAGGCCGTCGTCTCGGCCGCCGTGTCGACGGGCGCCGCGGCCGTGCACCCGGGCTACGGCTTCCTCAGCGAGAACGCCGGCTTCGCCCGCGCGTGCGCGGACGCGGGCGTCGTGTTCGTCGGACCCGGCGTCGAGGCGCTCGAGGTCATGGGCGACAAGATCCGCGCGAAACAGCACGTCGCCGCCCACGACGTGCCCACGGTGCCCGGGTTCTCGGCGGTGGGCCTGACCGACGCGCAGATCGCGGTCGAGGCGGAGCGCGCCGGGTACCCCCTGCTCGTGAAGCCATCGGCCGGTGGCGGCGGCAAGGGGATGACGGTGGCCACCGGGCCGGCCGACCTCGCAGACGCCCTCGCCACCGCCCGACGCGTCGCCCGCGCGGCGTTCGGCGACGACACCCTCCTGCTGGAGCGCCTGCTGGAGAGACCACGGCACATCGAGGTGCAGGTCCTCGCCGACGCCCACGGGACGACCCTCTCGCTCGGCGAGCGCGAGTGCACCCTGCAGCGGCGGCACCAGAAGGTCATCGAAGAGGCGCCGTCGCCCGTCGTGGACGCCACGACCCGGGCCCTGCTCGGCGAAGCCGCCGTCGCCGCCGCGCGCAGCGTCGGCTACCTCGGTGCGGGCACGGTCGAGTTCCTCGTCGCCGGCGATCGCGTCGACGAGCCGTTCTTCATCGAGATGAACACGCGGCTGCAGGTCGAGCACCCGGTCACCGAGCTCGTCACCGGTGTCGACCTCGTCGAGCAGCAGCTGCGCGTGGCCGCCGGTTTCGCGCTCGAGCCCGGTCCCGCCCCGATCGTGGGGCACGCGATCGAGGCGCGCGTGTACGCCGAGACGCCCGCCCGCGTCTACCTGCCCGCCACCGGGACCGTCACCCTCTGGCAGCCGGGCGACGCGCGCGTCGACAGCGCCGTCGAGACCGGCAGTGTCGTGAGCGCCGCCTACGACCCGATGATCGCGAAGGTCATCGCCCACGGCCCCGATCGCGCCACCGCCCTCGCCCGCCTCGACGCCGCGCTCGCCGGCACCGTCGTGCTCGGCGTCGACACCAACATCGCCGACCTGCGCGCACTGCTCGCCGACCCGGCGGTACGCGCCGGCGACCTGGACACCGGGCTGCTCGATCGGCGGGGGACCCCCGCCGCCCCCGAGGTGCCCGCCGCGGCCCTCGCCGGGGTCGCGAAGCGGATCGCGGATGCCGAGACCCCCACCGACCGCTCGGTCTGGGACCGCGTCGGGGCGTGGCGCGCCGGCGGAGCCGCCCCGGTGCGCACGGTCTTCCTCGAGGACGACGCCGGACGCGTGCACGACACGACGCCGGGGACCGGTGACGCGACGGTCATGGGCGGCCCCGACGAGTTCTGGGTGCACGCGGACGGCGGCGCCCACCGCCTGCGGGTGCTGTCGCGACGCGACGCGTCCGTCCGGCGACGCGCCGCGGCGCACCGCGAGCCGGGAGCCCTCGATCCCGACCTGCTCGCACCGCTGCCCGGAACGGTCGTCGCCCTGCACGTCGCCGACGCCGACACCGTCGGCGCCGGCGCCCGGCTCGTCACGATCGAGGCCATGAAGATGGAGCACACGATCGTGGCCCCCCACGCCGGGGTCGTCCGGCTGCGCACGTCGGCCGGCGCGCAGGTGGCGCGCGACGCGGTCGTCGCGACGGTGACGCCCCCAGCCCCGGTCCCCGAGCCTGTCGCGACACAGGTGCCTGAGCCTGTCGAAGGGCCCGGTGCCCCCGCCCGCCCCGGATCGAACGATCCCGCCGAGATCCCGGCATCCACCCCCTCCCCTGAGGAGACCCATCCGTGAGCATCGACAGCCAGCAGGCCTTCACCGACGACGAACGCGAACTGAGCGCGATGGTGCGCGAGTTCTCCGACGAGGTCATCGCCCCGCGCTCCTACGAGGCCGACCGCGCCCACGAACTGCCCCTCGACCTCGTCCAGCAGATGGGCGACCTGGGGCTGTTCGGGCTGCCGTTCCCCGAGGAGGTCGGCGGTCAGGGCGGGGATTACGCCAGCCTCTGCGTCGCGATCGAGGGCGTCGCGCGGGTCGATCAGTCGATGGCCATCACGCTCGAAGCCGGGGTGGGCCTGGGCGCCATGCCGATCCACCGCTATGGCACCGAGGCGCAGAAGGCCGAGTACCTGCCCGACCTCGTCGCCGGTCGCGCGCTCGCCGGATTCGGACTCACCGAGGCCGAGGCGGGAAGCGACGCCGGAGCGACCCGCACCACCGCGCGTCTCGAGGGCGGCGAGTGGGTGATCGACGGGACCAAGCAGTTCATCACCAACTCGGGCACCGACATCACCCGCTTCGTCACCGTCACGGCGGTGACCGGGCGCACCGACGCGGGCCGCCCCGAGATCTCGACGATCATCGTGCCCAACGGCACGCCCGGCTTCACCGTGGGTCCCGCCTACGACAAGGTCGGCTGGAACGCCAGCGACACGCATCCCCTCACCTTCGACGGCGTGCGGGTGCCCGAGGCGAACCTGCTCGGCGAGCGCGGGCACGGGTTCAAGAACTTCCTGCGCACGCTCGACGAGGGGCGCGTCGCGATCGCCGCCCTCGCCACCGGCGCCGCCGAGGGCTGCCTCGAAGCCGCGGTCGACTACGCCCGCAGCCGCACGGTCTTCGGCGAGCGCCTCTCGACGCGGCAGAACATGCAGTTCCTGCTCGCGCGCATGCACGCCCGCGTGCACACCGCCCGCCTCGCGTGGGTGCACGCCGCGCGCCTGTGCGACGCCGGGAAGCCGTTCTCGGTGGATGCCGCGGTCGCCAAGATGACCGCGAGCGACGCCGCGATGGCCAACGCCCGCGACGCCACGCAGGTGTTCGGCGGAAACGGGTTCATCAACGAATACCCCGTCGCCCGGCACTACCGCGACTCGAAGATCCTCGAGATCGGCGAGGGGACCACCGAGGTGCAGCTCATGGTCATCTCGCGCGCGCTGGGGCTCACGGGTACCGTGGCCGCATGATCGAGCAGCGGGGCCTGTATCTGGAGGAGTTCGTCGTCGGCGAGAGGTACGCCCATCGGCCCGGTCGCACGGTGACCGACGCCGACAACGTGCTCTTCACGACGCTGACGATGAATCCGCAGGCCCTGCACCTGGATGCCGCCTACTCCGCGACGCAGCCCTTCGGTCGCCCGCTGGTCAACTCGATGTGGACGCTGTCGACCCTCGTCGGCCTGTCGGTCGCGCAGCTGACGCAGGGCACGCTCGTCGCGCAGCTGGGACTGACCGACGTGAGCTTCCCCGCGCCGCTGTTCGTCGGCGACACCCTGGTCGCCGAGACCGAGATCGTATCGGTGCGGCCCTCGGCATCCCGTCCCGGTCAGGGGGTCGTCGTCATGGCCCATACGGGGCGCTCGCAGAACGACGAGGTCGTCGCGACCGCGACGCGTACGGTGCTGATGTGGTCGAAGGAGGGACCGGCATGAGCGGGCGTCACCCGGATCCGACCCGAGCATTCGACATGGGGCCGGCGCTCCTGTTCGTGCCCGGTGACCGACCCGAACGCCTGTCGAAGGCACTCGAGAGGGCGGATGCCGCCATCCTCGACCTCGAAGACGCCGTCGCCCCGGAGGCCAAGGAATCCGCGCGCGCCGCGATGATCGCCGCCGATCCCGACCCCGCGCGCGTGATCGTCCGGGTGAACGGACCCGAGACGGCCGACTTCGCGCGGGATCTCGACGCCCTCGCGCAGACCCGCGTGCGGCGCGTGATGGCCGCCAAGGCGGAGGACCCGGAGGCGCTCGCCCCGCTCGAGGGATACGACGTCATCGCCCTGTGCGAGACGGCGAGGGGAGTGCTCTTCGCCCCGCGTATCGCCGCGCTCCCGCAGGTCGTCGCACTCATGTGGGGCGCCGAAGACCTCGTCGCCAGTCTGGGCGGAACCTCCAGCCGCCATGACGACGGCTCGTATCGCGACATCGCACGGGCATCGCGGGCCCGGGTGCTGCTCGCTGCCGGGGCCTTCGGCAAGAGCGCGATCGACGCCGTGCACGTCGACATCGCCGATCTCGACGGGCTGTCGAACGAGGCGAGGGATGCCGTGGCCTCGGGATTCACCGCCACCGCGTGCATCCACCCCGGACAGGTCGCGACGATTCGCGGGGCGTACGCCCCGCCCCCCGAGCAGGTGGCGTGGGCGCGGGGCGTCCTGGCGGCGGCGGAGGGAGCGCGCGGAGTGTTCCGTCACGAGGGGCGCATGATCGACGAGCCGATCCTGCGTCACGCCCGGTCGCTCGTCGCCCGGGCGCGGGAGGTGCCGCGGGGCGCAGAGGGCTGAGCGCGGTCGAGGTGCCCGATCCCTCGCGGGATCCGAGTGTCTCGCCTGAGCTCAGCTCGCAACGCCGGCGTACGCGAGCATCTCCCAGCGGTCGCCGTCGACGCGGAACGTCGTCGCCGAGCAGTTGGGCAGACGCTCGCCCTGGCGGGGGAACTCCCCGTCGGTGGCGAACATGATCACCTCGCGGATGAGGGCGCCGTGCGCGACGGCGATGACGTCGACGTCGTCGGCGGTGTCGGCCAGCACCTCGGCGATCGCGGCGAGGGCGCGCTCGCGCACGACGGGCCACGCCTCGGCACCCGGGACGTCGGCGGCGTGCCAGGGACCGTAGGTGTCGGCGAACGTCGGCGCGTCCATTCCCTCGGCTTCGCCGTAGGAGCGCTCCTGGAGTCCCGGCATCCGTCGACTCACCGTGGTGCCCAGCGCCGCTGCGATCACATCGGCCGTCTCGGCCGCGCGCGACAGGTCGCTCGAGACGACGACCACCTCGCGACCGGCGTACTCGGCCGCCAGCGTCTCGGCGATTCCCTGCGCCTGCACGCGTCCGGTGTCGTTGAGGGGGATGTCGGTCGAGCCCTGGATGCGGCCCCCGTAGTTCCACGCCGTCTCACCGTGTCGCACAAGAGTCAGGATCGTCACGCCTCGAGCCTAACCGGGTGCACGGGTGGGGGCGGCCGGCCCGTCGAGCCCTACAGCAGTCCCGGAAGCCGCTCGGCGAACGCCCGCAGCACGGCGGTCGTTCCACCGTCGATCTTCACGGCCGCGCGCTGATCGGCGCGCGTGGCTCCGCGGTTGACGATGACGACGGGC
>NZ_CAJYPF010000152.1 GCF_913776565.1 uncultured Microbacterium sp.
GCACGCCACACATCGCGCAGGCGGGTGGTCTCGCCGTCACTCCCGGACACCACGTCATCCGCCCGCCCGCCGTCGGCCCGCAGGTCGTCCGGCCGCACGAGGGGCGTGACCGGGGCGGCGGCGTCGATGGCATCCGGATGCCGAGTCGTGCCCGCCGTGGGACGCTCGGGCTTCGGCGGCCGGGCGGACGCCGGCGGCTGCGGCAGGGGCGAAGGCCGACGCACGCTCAAACCGCCGGCGCCTCGGTGCGGGAGAGCGCCTCGAGCACCTGCGGGATGATCTGGTAGACGTTGCCGCAGCCGAGGGTGATGACGTAGTCGCCGGGACGCGCGACGCGGGCGGTGTACTCCGCGGCCTGCTGCCAGTCGGGCACATAGTGCACGTGCGCGGGATCGGCGAACGCGCCGCTGACCAGCTCACCGGTCACCCCGGGGACCGGATCCTCTCGGGCGCCGTACACGTCGAGCATGACCGTGTGGTCGGCGTGCGTCTCGAGCACCTCGGCGAACTCGCGGTACATCTCCTGCGTGCGCGAATAGGTGTGCGGCTGCTGGATCGCGATGATGCGCCCCTCGCCCACGACCGTGCGCGCGGCCGACAGCGCCGCGGCGACCTCGGTGGGGTGGTGGGCGTAGTCGTCGTAGACGCTCACGCCGTGCTGCACGCCGTGCAGCTCGAAGCGGCGCACCGTCCCCCCGAAGCCCTCCACCGCGCGGGCCGCGTCCGCGAGGGAGTGCCCGAGCACGCGCAGCACCGCGACCGCACCGGCGGCATTGACGGCGTTGTGGGCGCCGGGCACGCGCAGGCGCACCTCGACGCTCTCGCCGTCGGCGGTGAGTGTGAAGGCGACGGGGCCGTCGGTGCGGATGCCGCTGAGTCGCACATCGGCCGAGGGGTCCTCGCCGAAGGTCACGACACTCGTGTGCGTGACGCGCTCGCGCACGGCGCGCGCTCCCGCGTCGTCGGCCGAGATGACCACGGCCTCGCTCGCGGCATCCGCGAATCGGGCGAACGCGGCGTCGAACGCGTCGCGCGAGCCGTAGTGGTCGAGGTGGTCGGGATCGACGTTGGTGATCAAGGCGACCGAGGTGTCGTACAACTCGAAGGTGCCGTCGGACTCGTCGGCCTCGATCACGACGAGGTCGTCGGAGCCCGTGCCGCTCGACGTCCCGAGATCGGCGATGACGCCGCCGTTGACGAAGGTGGGGTCGACGTCGAGGGCGCGCAGGGCGGTCACGATCATGCCGGTCGAGGTGGTCTTGCCGTGCGCCCCCGCGACCGACACCAGACGACGTCCACCGATGAGCCAGTTCAGCGCCTGCGAGCGATGGATGACGTGCAGACCGCGCTCCTTGGCGGTGACGAACTCGGGGTTCTCGGGCCAGATCGCCCCGGTGTGCACGACCGTGTCGGCGTCGCCGAGGTGCGCGGCGTCGTGACCCACGTGGACCGTCGCCCCGCGGGCGGCGAGATCGCGCAGGGCGGCGCTGTCGGAACGGTCGGAGCCGGAGACCCGGATGCCGCGGTCGAGGAACATGCGGGCGAGTCCGGACATGCCCGATCCCCCCACACCGATGAAGTGCGCGGAGGTGATGGTCTCGGGGATGGGGAGGCTCAGGTCGGGTCTGATCATGGCGTCTGCGAGTTTACGTCGCCGATCCTGCACGCGAGCCCCGGCGCGCGGGGCCGGCGGGGCACCGTCAGCGGACGAGGACCTCGTCGATCATCGCGATGACGTTCTCGGTGCCGGTGCGGATGCCGGTGCGCGCCGCCGCGTCCCGCAGGGCCCCGCGGCGCCCGGCGTCACCGAGCAGCGGCACGATCTCGGCGCGTACGCGCTCGGGGGTGAACTCGGCATCGGGGATGAGGATCGCCGCTCCCGCGCGGACCGCGGCGGCGGCGTTCAGGCTCTGCTCGCCGTTGCCCACGGCGTAGGGGACGTAGACGGCCGGGATGCCGAGCGCGTTGATCTCGCTGACCGTGGCGGCGCCCGATCGCGAAACCACGAGATCGGCGAGGGCGAAGGCCAGGTCCATTCGGTCGACGTAGCGCACGACGGCGTACCCCTGCGCGCCGGGGTCGGGCAGGTCGGAGTTCTGACCGGTCACGTGCAGCAGCTGCCACCCGGCGTCGAGCACGTCGCGCCACGCGCCCCCGAACGCCGTGTTCAGGCGCAGCGCGCCCAGCGACCCCCCGAACACCAGCAGCGTCGGCCGCTCGGCGTCGAGACCGAAGTGCGCGGCCGCCTCGGCGCGCGTCGCCGCGACGTCGAGCTCGACGATCTCGCGGCGCAACGGCATCCCCACCTCTCTCGCACCGCGCAGCGGCGTGCCGGCGAACGCCGCGCCGACCCCGGCCGCCGCCCGCGCTCCCAGCACGTTCGCCAGGCCCGGCTTGGCATTGGCCTCGTGCACCACGAAGGGGACGCGCTCGCGCCGCGCCGCCACGTAGGCCGGAGCCGCGGCATAGCCGCCGAAACCGACGACCACATCGACGCCCCGCTCGCGGATGAGCCGCCGCACGTGCGCCACGGCGGCGAGGAACTGCCGGGGGAAGACCGCGGCCGCGCGGTTCGGGCGGCGCGGGAAGGGCACCTTCGCCACGATCAGCAGCTCGTAGCCGCGCAGGGGCACGAGCCGCGCCTCCAACCCCTCGCGCGTACCGAGCACCAGCACCTCGGCCGCGGCGTCGCGCGCGCGCAGGCCGTCGGCGACGGCGAGGAGAGGGTTCACGTGGCCGGCGGTGCCGCCGCCGGCGAGCAGGTAAGTCGTCACCATACGACCCTAACCAGGTCGGCCGGCCGTTCCGGCCCCGTCGGTCGAGCGGTCGCGACGTCCTCGCCCGTCAGCCGCGGGTCCGCCGCGTCGCGGCACGACGTGCCGTGCGCGTGGGCTGCGCCACCGCGGTGCGGCGATCGGGCAGCGTCCGCGCGCACGACAGCAGGACACCGCAGCCGATGAGCACCGACAGCAGCGAGGTGCCGCCCTGCGACATGAACGGCAGCGGCACGCCCAGCACGGGGAACACGCGCAGCACCACCGCGACGTTGATCATGGCCTGACCGACGATCCAGATCGTGATGCCGCCCGCGACGATGCGTACGAACGGGTCGTCGGTGCGGCGGATGATGTGGAAGGCCCCGACGGCGAACAGCGCGAACAGCGCCAGCACGACGACGCAGCCGATCAGGCCGAGCTCCTCGCCGACGATCGCGAAGATGTAGTCGTTGGCCGCGGCCGGCAGCCAGTCGTACTTCTCGGCGGAGTTGCCCAGACCCACGCCGAAGACCCCACCGGCCGCCAGGCCCCAGATGCCGTGCAGCGGCTGGTAGCAGTCGCCGAGGTAGTTGGCGAGGCAGTCCTGGTCGAGGAAGCTCATGATGCGGCGCATGCGGTCGGGGCTCGTCAGCGCGAACAGGGCGATCGCGCCCAGCGCGCCGATCGCGGGCAGCAGGAAGATGCGCAGGCGCACGCCCGAGAAGAACAGCGCCCCCAGCAGCACGAGCACGAGGATCATCGTCGTACCGAGGTCTTTACCGCCCATGACCGTGGCGATGACCAGGGCCGCCACCGGCACGATGGGGATGAAGACGTGACGCCAGTCGCCCAGCAGCGTCTGCTTGCGGAACAGCACGTACCCCAGCCACAGCGCGAGGGCGAGCTTGAGGAACTCGGCGGGCTGCGCCTGGATGCCCGCGAGGTTGATCCAGTTGCGGTTGCCGTTGGCCGAGATGCCCAGCGGCGTGAACACCAGCAGCTGGAACAGCGTGGCGGCGATCAACGCCGGCCACGCCATGCGCTTCCAGAAGCGCAGCGGCGCGCGACTCAGGACGAACATGAGCGGGATGCCGACCACGGCGAACACGCCCTGCTTGAGCACGTGGTCGAAGGGGTTCTGCGCCCCGTCGAGCGCCGAGGTCGCCGAGAGCACCATCACGAGTCCGAAGAGGGTCAGCAGCAGGGCGGCCGACGTGATGAGCAGGAACTCGCTGGGGACCGGACGGAAGGCCCGGCCGAGCGAGACGCGGGCGGTGAGTCCCGGGCGGGCGGGCTCGTCGGAGCTCTGCCGGGGAGGAGGCGCCGTCGTGGTCACGCGTGTCCCCTCAATCGGTCGGTCGAGTCGCTCCGTCGCCCTGGCCCGCGATCCACGCCCGCACCGCGTCGGCGAAGCGATCGCCGCGGTCGGAGTAGGACGAGAACTGATCGAAGGATGCCGCCGCGGGAGCCAGGAGCACGGTGTCTCCGTCCCGGGCCACACCCGCCGCCAGTTCGACGACCTGGGCCATGACGTCTTCAGTCTCGGCGTGGTCGACCTCGAACAGCGGCACCGCGGGCGCGTGTCGCGCGAACGCCGCGACGATGTCTGCGCGTTCGGTGCCGATCACGATGACCGCACGCACGGACGTCCCGCGCTGTCGGACGAGGTCGGTGACGTCCACGCCCTTGAGCAGCCCGCCCACGATCCAGACCGCGCCGGGGTAGGCCGCGAGCGACGAGGCCGCCGCGTGCGGGTTCGTCGCCTTGGAGTCGTCGACCCAGGTCACGCCGCGATGGGCGCCCACGACCTGGATGCGGTGGGGGTCGAGGCGGAAACGCTCGAGCGTGTCGAAGATCTGCGCCGGGGTCGCACCGAGCGAGCGCGCCAGGGCGGCCGCGGCGAGGATATTGGCCACCATGTGCGGGGCGGCGAGCCCGCGCTCCGCCAGATCGGCGACGGTGGTGAGCTCGAGCGCCGAGGTCGCGCGCTCCTCGAGAAAGGCACGGTCGACCAGGATGCCGTCGACCACGCCCAGATCGCTCGGTCCGGGAACACCCAGGTCGAAGCCGATGGCCCGGGCGCCCTCGACCACCTCGGCGTCCTCGACCATCTCGCGGGTGGCGATGTCGGCCTTGTTGTACACGCACGCGACACGGGTGCGGGCGTAGACGCCCGCCTTGGCCGCGCGGTACTCGTCGGCCCCGCCATGCCACTCGAGGTGGTCGTCGGCGAGGTTGAGGCACACCGCGGCGTGGGGCGAGACGGCATCCGTCCCCTGCTGCAGGTTGAGGTACCAGAGCTGGTGGCTCGACAGTTCCACGACGAGGGCGTCGAATCCGCCGGGGTCGCGCACCGCGTCGAGGACGGGGGTGCCGATGTTGCCGACGGGAGCGGCCCGTAGCCCCGCCGTCACGAGCATCTCGGCCGTGAGCCTCGTCGTCGTGGTCTTGCCGTTGGTGCCCGTGATGAGCACCCAGTCCGCGGGACGGCCGTCGGCGCGGACGACCTTGTCGCGCACGCGCCACGCCAGTTCGACGTCTCCCCACAGGGCGATGCCCCGATCCTGCGTCCACCGGATCACCGGGTGGTGCGGGGGGAACCCCGGCGAGGCGACGACGACCTCGGGGGCGAAATCGACCAGCTCGGCGGGCACGGCGTCGAGCGGTCCCTCGTGCAGACGCACGCCGAGGACCGGCAGCAGGCGGCCGTACTCGGCATCCGCCCGCTCCGTCACCACGAGGACGTCGGCGCCGAGCTCGGCGAGCGTGTCGGCGACCGAGAAGCCCGTGACCGACAGGCCCAGCACGGCGACGCGCAGGCCCTTCCAGTCGGCGTGCCAGCTGGTGAGGGTGGTGAGGTCGGTCATACGCGTGCGAGCCATTCGACGTAGAAGAATCCGATGCCCGAGACGGCCAGCAGGCCCGCGATGATCCACATGCGCACGACGATGGTGACCTCGGGCCACCCGCGCATCTCGAGGTGATGGTGGAGGGGACTCATGAGGAACAGGCGCTTGCCCCTCGTGATCTTGAAGTAGGCGCGCTGCAGGATGACCGAGCCCGACGCGATGACGTAGACGCCCGCGATCAGCACGAGCAGCAGCTCGGTGCGGGTGAAGATGGCGAGGGCCGCGATCACGCCGCCGATCGCCATGGAACCGCAGTCGCCCATGAACACCTTGGCCTTGGGCGCGTTCCACCAGAGGAAGCCGACGAGGGCGCCCACGAACGAGGCGGACACGATGGCCAGGTCGAACGGGTCGCGCACGGCGTAGCAGCCGGCCTGCACGCTCGGGTCGAGGACGTCGGCGCACACCTGCTTGTTCTGCCAGAACGCCATGAGGCTGTAGGCGCCCACGACGAAGATGCCCGATCCCGCCGCCAGACCGTCCAGGCCGTCCGCGACGTTGACCGAGTTGGAGGTCGCCGTGCCGATGAGCGAGATCCAGGCGAGGTAGAGCAGCCAGCCGAGGATCGGCCCGAGGGCGAAGAACGACAGCAGCTGGATGTCGCGGAACACCGAGACGTATCCCGAGGCGGCCGTCTGCCCGACGGAGTTGGGGAAGTTCAGCGCCACGATCGCGAAGGGGACCGCCACGATCACCTGACCGGCGATCTTGCGCCAGCCCGAGAGGCCGAGGCTGTTCTGGTGGCGCACCTTCATGTAGTCGTCGATGAAACCGACCACGCCGAAGCCCAGCATCATCCACAGCACGAGCAGCCCCGACATCGTCGGAGGGTTGTTGCCGGCGAACGAGCCGATCAGGTAGCCGACGATCGTGCCGAGGATGAAGATCGTTCCGCCCATGGTGGGCGTGCCGCGCTTGGCGCCGTGCGAGGGGTTGTGCACGTTCTCGGGCGTGCGGATGACCTGCCCCCAGCCCCACTTGCGGAACCACCGCAGGAACACCGGGGTGAGGAACAGCGTGAAGGCGAGCGAGATCGCCGCCGAGGTCAGCAGAGATCTCACGCGAACAGCTCCCCGAGTCGATCGCCGAGGTGGCGAAGCCCCGCCGAGTTGGAGGACTTCACCAGGACGCGGTCGCCGTCGCGCAGTTCGGTCGAGAGGTAGTCGTATGCGGCGTCGGCGTCGGCGAAGAACACCGCCTCACCGTCCCACGATCCCTGGGCGATGGCCTCGAGGTACATGCGGCGCGCCTCGGGGCCGATCACGACGATCCGCTGGATGCGCAGGCGCACCGCGAGCAGGCCCACGCGGTCGTGCTCCTCGTCGGCGTACTCCCCCAGCTCGCTCATGGCACCGAGCACGGCGACGGTGCGCTCGCCCGGACCGGTGATCTGCGCGAGGGTGCGAAGCGCCGCGGCCATCGAGTCGGGGCTGGCGTTATAGGCGTCGTTGATGATGCGCACGCGGTCCGAGCCCATCGGCTGCATCCGCCAGCGTTCGGCGATCTCGACAGTCTCGAGGCGGGCGATCGCGTCCGCGGCCGCGACGCCCAGAGCGGTCGCGGCGGCCAGGGCCGCGAGGGCGTTCATGACGTGGTGCTCGCCGAGCACCCGCAGGGTCAGCGTGTGCGGTTCGCCGTCGACGAGCAGGTCGGCCCTGGTTCCGGATGCCGAGACCTCGACGTCGAGGGCGCGCACCTGGGCCCGCTCGCCCCGGCCGAACCAGCGCACGTCCTGCCCGCGCTCACGCGCGATCGGCTCCATCGCCGCGACACGCGGGTCGTCGACGTTGAGGACGGCGAGTCCGCCCTCGCGCGTGGCCGTGACCAGCTCGCTCTTAGCGTGGAAGGTCGACTCGATACCGCCGAATCCTCCGGCGTGGGCCATGCCGACCATCAGGACGACCCCGATGTCGGGGGTCACGAGGCCCGCGAGGTGGGCGATCGCACCGGGGGCGCTCGCGCCGAACTCGCTGACGAGGTAGCGGGTGGCATCCGTGACGCGCAGCATGGTCAGCGGGGCGCCCACCTCGTTGTTGAACGAGGCGCGCGGCGCCACCGTCTCGCCCTCGGCCTCGAGGATACGGGCCAGGAGGTTCTTGGTGGTCGTCTTGCCGTTGGAGCCGGTGATGCCGACGATCCTCAGGTCGCCGTGGGCGCGCACGCGCGCGACGACATCGCTGGCCAGCACGCCGAGGGCGGCGACGACATCGGGGACGACGATCTGACTGACGTCGTCGTCCAGCTCGCGCTCGACGAGGGCCAGAGCGGCTCCACGCTCGACGGCGGTGCCGACGAAGAGGTGGCCGTCGGTCGTCTCGCCGGGCTTGGCGACGAACACGCCGCCGGGCTCGATCAGGCGCGAGTCGGTGTCGACGAGGCCGGACACGAGCGTGTCGGGGGTGTCGCCGCGGCGCACGACGAGGCGCCCGCCGAGCAGGTCGGCGATGTGGGAGAGCGGGGTGGGGATCATAGCTGTGCGGACGCCCTTTCCGTGTCGCATTCGTTACCGAGACGAGACCGGCGTCGGCGGTGTCTCAGCCGAACTTGGGCAGTTCGGGGGTCGTGGTTCCCGAGGGGATGACGCGGTAGTTCTTGAGAACCTGCGTCATGGCCTTCTGGAACGCGGGGGCGGTGGCCGCGGACGATTTTACCGTCCGCGGTTCGTCCAGGTTGACCTCGACCACGTACTGCGGGTCGTCGGCCGGGGCGAAACCGATCATCGTGGTGAAGTACGCGTCGCCCTTGTAGGCACCGGTGACGGGGTCCGTCTTCTCACCGGTTCCCGTCTTGATGGCGATGCGGTACCCGGGGATGGCGACCTGCTTGGAGAGCGTTCCCTGGGTGGCAACGTTCTCGAGCATCTGCGACACGGTGCGCGCGGCGTCCTCGGACACCACGCGCGTGCCCTGGACGTCGGGCACGTCGGTGACGGTTCCGTCCGCCGCAGTGCACCCCTCGACGAGGGACAACGGCATGCGGACGCCGCCGTTCGCGATCGTCTGGTAGGCGCCGGCCAGCTGCGGCACGGTAACCGAGATGCCCTGCCCGAAGGTGGTGTTGTAGAAGGTCTGCTTGTCCCACGACGACGGGTCGCGCATGATGCCGCCGGACTCGCCGGGGAAGCCGACGGCCGTCCGCTGGGTGAGCCCGAACTTGTCGAGGTACGACACGCGGGTGTCGAGGGGGATCATGTCGCCGAACTTCGAGATGCCGACGTTCGAGGAGTCGATCAGCACCCCCGTCAGGGTGTAGTCGTTCGCGGGATGCGAGAACGAGTCGGAGACGCGTGCGCCGCCGGGCAGCGTCTCGCTCGAGGACGCCGTCACGGTCGTGCCGGTGGTGAACGAGCCGCTGTCGAGACCGATCGCCGCGGTGATCGCCTTCATGGTCGAACCGGGCTCGTGGGGGTCGCGGAAGGCGGCGCTGCCGCGCTCCGTCGCCGGCGAGGCGGTCGGGTCGTTGGGGTCGACCGTGGGGTACTCGGCGAGAGCGCGGATCTTGCCCGTCTTCGCCTCGATCACGGTGATCGTGCCGCCGAGGGAGCCGGTGTTCTGCGCCTGCTCGGCGATGAGCTGCTGCATGTACCACTGCAGGTCACGGTCGATCGTCAGCTTCAGCGTTCCGCCGTCGACGGCGGGCTGCGTGACGACCTCGGTTCCCGGCAGCACGACGCCGTCGCGGCTCTGCTGGAACACGACCTTTCCGTTGCTCGAGGCGAGACACGAGTCGTCGGCGCTCTCGAGCCCCTCGAGCGGCTGCCCGTCGCTGCCGACGAAGCCGAGCAGATTGCCGCCCACCGCTCCGTCGGGGTACATGCGACCGGCCTGGGGCGGGAAGCTCAGGAACGGCAGGCCCAACGCCACGAGGGCACGGTACTGCTCGGTAGAGACGCTCTTGGCGATCATGGCGTAGCGCGAGTCGGGATTGTCGGCCACGGCGTCCGTCACGGTCTTCTGCACCTCGGCGGCATCCTGGCCGGTGACGGCGGCGATGCGGGCGGCGAGCTCAGGCCACTCGGTGGTGGTCTCGTCGCCGTCGTCGTCGCGGGTGGTGATGCCCTTGGCCGCGAGCATGGGGTCGATCTGCACGTCGTAGCGGTTGACGCTGCTGGCGAGCGGGATGCCGTTCTCGTCGACGATCGACCCGCGCGAGGCGTACTCGACCCGCGAGCTCTGCAGACCCATCGAGAGCGAGTCGTCGACGTGTTCGCGGGCGTTGACGACCTGGATGTCGATCAGGCGCACCACGAAGGCGACCAGCACGATCAGGACGACGGCGAGGGCGATGACGGTGCGGCGGCGCGGAGACCGGGAGGCTGCTGTCGTCATGCGCTTATCGTGTCGCGGGTGTGGGCAGACCGTCGCTGATCGGCGGGGGTGTCGCCGATCCGGGCGCGGGCGCGGGGGCGTCGGCGGGTCGCGAGGGACCGTCGGGGGCGACGGCGGCGCCCTCGACGGGGGTCGCCGAGGCGGCCGGTGCGGCGGGTTCGGTGGTCGAGGCGGCCGGGTCGGTCACGAGCGGCACACCGGCGATCAGCGAGTTGTTCACCGAGCCCCGGCCTTTGGCATCCACCGACGAGGTGGTGTCGGCGGGCTTGTCCGAGCCGATCACCGCGCCGTCGCTGAGGCGCAGGTACGTCGGCGACTCGTCGATCACCATGCCCAGGGCGGCGGCGTTCGCGGCGAGGTACTGCGGCGAGCTGAGCCCGGCGGTCTCGTCGTACAGGATCTGCTTCTGGTAGGTCAGGTCGCGCTGCTGCTGCGTGAGCGAGGCGATCTCGAAGGAGCTCTGGGTGGTGAGGATGCCGAGGCCCATCTGCACCAGCACGATCACCAGCGCCCCGGCGACGGCGACGACGCCGAACAGGCGACGCGGAGCCCGCCGGGGGGCCGTCTGCGGGACGACGGTGAGCCGACGCTCGCGGACGGGGGTCGGGAAGTCGGGAAGGAAGGCGGCGTCGATGGCCTGGGGTGCACTCATGCGTCCTCCTGGATCCGCTCGGCCGCACGCAGGCGCACGGGGGTGGCTCGGGGGTTGGCGGCGCGCTCGTCGTCGCTCGCCAGTTCGGCTCCGCGCACGAGCAGCCGGAACTTCGGCGCGTGCTCGGGCAGTTCGACGGGCAGACCACGCGGAGCGGTGGATGCCGAGGCCTCGGCGAACACGCGCTTGACGAGGCGGTCTTCGAGCGACTGGTACGACAGCACCACGATGCGTCCGCCGACGCCGAGGACGCCGAGGGCCGCGGGGATGGTGCGCTCGAGCACCGACAGTTCGGCGTTGACCTCGATGCGCAGGGCCTGGAACACGCGCTTGGCGGGGTGGCGTTCGCGCAGCACCGCCGCGGGGGTGGCGGCCTGCAGCACGTCGACGAGCTGACCGGACCGCTCCAGCGGCGCCTGGGCGCGCGCGGCGATGATGGCGCGGGCGTAGCGTCCGGCGAGCTTCTCTTCGCCGTAGCGCTCGAAGATGCGACGCAGGTCTCCTTCGCCATAGGTCGCGAGGACCTCGGCCGCGGTGATCCCGGTCGTCTGATCCATGCGCATGTCGAGGGGCGCGTCCTGCGCGTAGGCGAAGCCGCGGTCGGCCACGTCGAGCTGCAGCGACGACACGCCGAGGTCGAACAGGATGCCGTCGACCTTGTCGACACCGGACGAGGCGACCGCGTCGGCGATGCCGTCGTAGACGGTGTGCACGAGGGTGACGCGATCGCCGAAGCGCGCGAGGCGCTCCCCCGCGATGCGGAGGGCGTCGGTGTCGCGGTCCAGTCCGATGAGCCGGGCGTTCGGGAAGCGCTCCAGGAACGCCTCGGAGTGGCCGCCCATGCCAAGCGTGCCGTCGACGAAGACGGCTCCGGGCTTCTGCAGCGCGGGGCCGAGCAGCTCGGCGCAGCGCTCGAGCAGGACGGGGGTGTGGATGTCGCGGATGTCCATGATGAGGGGGCCGGTCCTCCGGCTCTGATCCCCACCCGCATCGACCTGGCGCCGGGGAAGTGCGTCAGGGCGTGCGGCTGGGCATCACAGCCGGAGGGTCAGAACAGTCCCGGGATCACCTCCTGCTCCATCTCGGCGTACGTCTCTTCATTGCTCTCGGCGTAGGCGTTCCAGGCCTCGGCATCCCAGATCTCGGCGTGGGCGCCGACACCCGTGACCACGAGCTCCCGCCCCAGTCCCGCGTACGCGCGCAGCGCGGGCGGAACGGTGATGCGGTTCTGGCTGTCGGGCTTCTCGGCGCTGGCCCCCGAGAGGAACATGCGCAGGAAGTCGCGGGCCTGCTTGTTGCTGAGCGGGGCCTCGCGGATCCGCTCGTGCACGCGCTCGAACTCCTCGGTACTGAACACGTAGAGGCAGCGGTCCTGCCCGCGCGTGATCACCACTCCGGCGCCGAGATCGTCACGGAACTTCGCCGGCAGGATGACCCGACCCTTGTCGTCGAGCTTGGGTGTGTGCGTACCGAGCAGCATTCGGGAGTCCACCCCCTTCGTCCGGCCTGCGAAGTTTTCCCCACTTTACTCCACCACCCTCCACTACGCCATCGAAAACAGGGGACTTCTGGGCTGGCGCTCCTCCGTGTACTGTTCGCGGCGTCGCGGCCCGCCGCGTCGACGGCCGCGTCATTCCGGGCCGAGACCGCCATTCGTCGCCCGTGGTGGAGCGAAAGGGAGCGACGGATCACCCCGGGGCAAGGGATGCCGACGCCCGGGCGCACGAAAAAGCACCGACTCCGAAGAGCCGGTGCTTGATCGACGAGGGGGTGAGAGTGCGGGGTCAGGGGCCTTCGCGGCGGCGATCCCAGCGGTCGTTCATGCGGTCCATGAACGAGCTGCCCGCGGTTCGAGATCCGCGCTGCTTGGCGGCACGCGGCGGCGTCGTCGCCGCTCCGCGCGTGGGGGTCACCGCGAAGATGACGCCACCCACCATGAGCACGAAGCCGATCACACCGATCGCGATGCCGAGGAAGCCGGTGTTGAAGCCGATCGAGACGCCCACCACGAGGGCGCCGAGACCGGCGAGCACCAGGATCGAACCGAGGACGATGTTGCGGTAGCTGAGGGCGCGACTGGGAGCCGACACGACGTCGGTGTCGTTACTCATGAGATGACGCTCCATCTCATCAAGCAGACGCTGCTCCTGTTCGGAGAGTGGCATGCATCCCCCTCTATTGTTCGATGCGGACGATTCTACGCGGGGCGTGGATCACTAGGCTAGGCCTGTGCCGACCTCCCAGGAACCGATCGAAGCTGTTTCCCAGCGACTCGACAAGTTCCTCTCCGAACAGCTATCGTACGCGTCCTCGCTGGGGCCCGAGGCCGAAATGCTCACCCGTTCCGGGGCGTCTTCGCTCCGCGGCGGCAAGCGGCTGCGCGCCCGCTTCTGCCTCACCGGCTTCACGTCCGTCGCCCCCGCCGACGCCGGTCCCCACGAGGCCGCTCTGGCCGTGGCGACCTCGCTCGAGATCTTTCACGCCGCCGCCCTCGTACACGACGATCTCGTCGACAACTCCGACACCCGTCGCGGTCAGCCCGCGGCCCATCGCGCGCTGCAGCGGGCCCACCGCGACGCGGCGTGGACCGGGGACTCCGACGCGTTCGGGCGCTCGGGCGCGATCCTTCTCGGCGACCTGCTCGTGGCCTGGAGCGACGACCTGCTCGAAGAGGGGTTGGAGCTGTCCCCCGCCACCGCTGCGGTCACGCGCCGCGCGTACGCGCAGATGCGCCGCGACGTCACGATCGGTCAGTTCCTGGACGTGGCCGAGGAGTCCGCGTACACCGCCTACCCCGACGACACGCACGCCGAACGGGCGTTGCGCGTCGCCTCGTACAAGTCGGCGCGCTACAGCATCCAGCAACCCCTGCTGATCGGCGCCTCGTTGGCGGGCGGCGACGAGGCGCAGCTCGACGCGCTCGGTCGCTTCGGGCACGATGTCGGCATGGCGTTCCAGCTGCGCGACGACGTGCTGGGCGTCTTCGGAGACACCGCGGTCACCGGTAAACCCGTCGGCGATGACCTGCGCGAGGGCAAGCGCACCGTCCTCGTCGCCTACGCACGAGAGGCCCTCCCTGCGACCGAGCGCGCGCGCATCGACGCGCTGATCGGGGATGCGACGCTGGATGCCCCCCAGATCGCCGACCTGCAGCGTCTGATCGTCGACACGGGGGCGCTCGAGCGCGTCGAGCACCTCATCTCGGATTACGCGCGCACCGCGGACGGCGCCCTCGAGGGCGCTCCCCTGCACGACGACGCCGTCGGCGAGCTGCGCGCACTGGCTCGCGCGGCCACGCAGCGCACGGCCTGAGCGACCGCCCGCACTCAGGGCTCAGGGCTCAGGGCTCAGGGCTCAGGGCTCAGGCGAGCGTCGCCGCCACCCGGCGGACCTCGCTCTTGCGCCCCGCGAGCAAGGCCTCGATGGGCGCGAGACCGATGGTGTCCTCGGGGGTGAGCAGCCAGTCGATCGTCTCGTCGGGGTCGAAGCCCGCGTCGTGGAGCACGATGATCGTGCCGCGCAGCGACGGCAGGGGGCGACCGTCGACGAGGAAGACGGCGGGAACCTTGAACACGCCGTCGCGGCGCGAGCCGACGAGGTAGTTCTCGTCGATCAGCCGGCGGACCTTTCCGAGCGGTTCGTCGAGCAGCTCGACGAGGTCGGGGATGGTCAGCCACTCGGTCGCGTAACGGGAGTTCTCGGTCACGTTTCCACTATCTCACCCGGATCGATCGACGGGCGCCGACATCCCTCGCGCCCCACACGTCACATCCGTCACATCCGTCTCACGCGTTGACATCCTTCCCGTGCCGTGTCAGCGTGTCGGGCAGTCGGAAGAACGGAAATCCCCCACCATGCGACGACTCCCCTCCACCCCCCGTCCCGTCCGCGCCGCCGCGGACACCGCTCGCCGCCGCACAGCGATGGTGTGGCCCGCCGCCGTGGCCGGCACGATCGCCCTCAGCCTCACCGGCGAGAACGCCGCACACGCGGCACCGCCCGTCCCCCCGCTCGCCGCGGTGCCCCCCGCCGCCCCGCGCGCCGCCGTCGCGGTGAAGACCGCTGCCGCCGCGCCGGCGACCTACACCGTGCGCCCCGGAGACACCGTCTGGGCGATCGCGCGCGCACACGGTGTCGAGACGGCATCCATCCAGGCGGCGAACGGGCTCGGCCCGGGGAGTGTCATCCAGCCCGGCCAGGTGCTCGCGCTCGGCCCGGCGGCGGCGCCCGTCGACGCGCCCGCCCCCGCCCCCGTCGACGCGACGCATGAGGTGCGTGCCGGCGACACGGTGTCGGCGATCGCGCGGTCGAACGGCGTCTCGGTCGACGCGGTGCTCGCCGCAAACGGCCTCACGCGCGCGTCGATCATCTATCCCGGCGACGTCCTGCAGATCCCCTCGGCCGCTGCCGCGGCGCCCGCCGTGGCATCCGCCCCCGTCACCGCTCCCGGACTCGACGCCGAGCAGAGCGAGAACGCCCGCCTCATCATCCGCATCGGGCGCGAGCTGGGCGTCTCGGATCGCGGGATCGTCATCGCGCTCGGCACCGCCATGCAGGAGTCGTGGCTGCGAAACCTCGACTGGGGGGATCGCGATTCGCTCGGGCTCTTCCAGCAGCGCCCCAGCATGGGATGGGGCACCGCCGAGCAGATCCTCGACCGCGATCGCGCCGCGCGCGTGTTCTACGGCGGTGGCGCCGACCCCAACGGCGCGACGACGCGCGGGCTGCTCGACATCCCCGGATGGGACCAGCTCGCCTACGCCGACGCCGCGCAGGCCGTGCAGATCTCGGCCTACCCCGACCGCTATGCGCAATGGGAGTCCCCCGCCACCACGTGGCTGCAGGTGCTGGGCTGAGACTCAGGTGGCGGTGAGCCGTTGCCCGGGCTCACAGGGGCACCTCCGTAGACTCGACTCGTGAGCACGAGTCAGCAGGCCGACCCGCTGATCGGCCGTCTCGTCGACGGCCGGTACCGGGTGCGCGCGCGCATCGCGCGCGGCGGCATGGCGACCGTGTACGTCGCGACCGACCTGCGCCTGGAGCGACGGATCGCGCTCAAGGTCATGCACGGCCACCTCAGCGACGACACCGTGTTCCAGAGCCGGTTCATCCAGGAGGCGCGCTCGGCCGCGCGTCTGAGCGACCCGCACGTGGTCAATGTGTTCGACCAGGGCCAAGACGGCGACATGGCCTACCTGGTCATGGAGTACCTGCCCGGCATCACGCTCCGCGAACTGCTGCGGGAGCACCGGCGCCTCACGATCGACCAGACCCTGACGATCATGGATGCCATCCTCTCCGGCCTCGCCGCCGCCCACCGCGCCGGCATCGTCCACCGCGACGTCAAGCCCGAGAACGTCCTGCTCGCCGAAGACGGCCGCATCAAGATCGGGGACTTCGGCCTCGCTCGCGCGACCACGGCCAACACCGCCAGCGGCGCGCAACTGATGGGCACGATCGCCTATCTCGCTCCCGAGCTGGTCACCCGCGGCACCGCCGACGCCCGCAGCGACATCTACTCGCTCGGCATCATGCTGTACGAGATGCTCACCGGCGAGCAGCCCTACAAGGGCGAGCAGCCCATGCAGATCGCCTACCAGCACGCCACCGACTCGGTCCCCCGGCCCAGCGCCAAGAACCCCGGCGTACCCGAGCAGCTCGACGAGCTCGTGCTGTGGGCCACCGAGCGCGAGCCCGGCGACCGCCCCCTCGACGCCGGCGCCATGCTCGAGCGCCTCCGCGGCATCGAGAAGGAGCTGGGCCTCGCCCCGCAGGTCGCCCGCGCCGTCGCCGTGGGCACCGCCGGTGCCCCCACCCCCGCCGAGTCGCGCGAGCTGACCAAGGTTCTGCCGCAGACGGCGGCCGTCCCCTCGGCCACCGTCGACGAGCCCGACAACGCCGCACGGCTGCGCGCGCGGACCCGCAAGCGCTCGGCCCGCGGCGTCTGGGCGCTCATCGTGGTGCTGCTGCTCGCCGCGGGCACCGGGTTCACCGGCTGGTACTTCGGCTCCGGTCCCGGCTCGCTCGTCGCGGTGCCCGACGTGTCGGGACGCAGCTTCGCCGACGCGCAGCTGCTGCTGACCGAGCAGCAGTTGCAGGCGCAGCAGCAGGACGTCAACGACCGTGAGATCCCCTCGGGCACCACGGTCGGCTCCGACCCCGCCCCGGGCGAACGTCTCGACAAGGACACCGTCGTGACCGTCTTCGTCTCGATCGGCCCCGCCACGCACCAGATCCCCGCCCTCGGCGGCAAGAGCGCCGATGAGGTGCGCGGCATCCTGCAGGCCGCCTTCGTCGGCGTCGGCGACGATCCCGAGCGACAGTTCTCCGACTCCGGCGAGAACACGGTGCTGGGTGCGTCGATCATCCCGCGTTCCGGCGGCGACGCGGTCGCCTGCACCGACGGCTGCACCGTGTACGAGGGCGACGCCGCCACTCTCGTGGTCTCGCTCGGCCCGATCCCCGACGTCACGGGCGAGTCGCAGAGCCAGGCCCAGCGCGCGCTCGACGGTGTCGGGCTCGCCTACAGCGTGTCGGAGCGCTTCAGCAACTCCGTGGCATCCGGGGTCGTCATCAGCATGGGCGACCGCGACGGCGGCGGGAACTGGCGGCCCGGCGACACCGTCCCCCTCGTGGTGTCGAAGGGGCCCGAGCCCGTGCAGATCCCGGGCGATCTGGTGGGCAAGTCCATCCGCGACGCGGTGAATCAGCTGCAGGGCCTGGGCTTCGAGGTCAACGCCGGCATCGACGACGGCACGCTCCCCCTCGGCTTCAAGTACTGGGACATCTACAAGGTGCGCGCGAGCAACCCGCAGCCGGGTTCGACGGCCCCGCGCGGCGCCACGATCACGCTGACGCCGACGCTCTGAGCCCGGCACCGCCGCTCGCGCCGTCGAGGCGATGCGCGTTCCGGTCGGGCCTCGGCATCCGGTCGCTCCCCCGCCCGTGAACGACGGCGCCCCCGACCGCGGCGGGTCGGGGGCGTCGTGCGTGAGGCGGAGCGTCAGCGCTTCTCGAGCTCCTCGGCCACGAGGAACGCCAGCTCCAGGCTCTGGCGGTGGTTCAGACGCGGGTCGCACAGGCTCTCGTAGCGCGTCGCGAGGGTGGCCTCGTCGATCTGCTCCGAACCGCCCAGGCACTCGGTGACGTCGTCGCCGGTGAGTTCGACGTGGATGCCACCGGGGTGCGTACCCACGGACCGGTGCGCCTCGAAGAAGCCGCGCACCTCGTCGACCACGTCGTCGAAACGCCGCGTCTTGTAGCCCGTCGGGGTCGTGATGCCGTTCCCGTGCATCGGGTCGGTGACCCAGAGCGGCGTGGCGCCCGCGTCGCGGACGGCCTCGAGCAGCGGGGGCAGCGCGTCGCGGATCTTGCCCGCGCCCATGCGCGTGATGAAGGTCAGCCGGCCCGGCTCGCGCTCGGGGTCCAGCTTATCGATGAGCGACAACGCGGTCTCGGCGGTGGTCGTGGGGCCGAGCTTGACGCCGATGGGGTTGCGGATCTTCGAGAAGTAGTCGACGTGCGCGCCGTCGAGCTCGCGCGTGCGCTCGCCGATCCACTGGAAGTGCGAGGACGTGTTGTACGACAGACCCGTGCGCGAGTCGATGCGGGTCATGGGCCGCTCGTAGTCCATGAGCAGGCCCTCGTGGCCCGTGTAGAACTCCACGCGCGTCAGCTCGTCGAAGTCCGCTCCGGCGGCCTCCATGAACTTGATGGCGCGGTCGATCTCGGTCGCCATGCTCTCGTACGCCTGGTTCGCGGGCGTGCTCGCGAAGCCCTTGTTCCAGCTGTGCACCTCGCGCAGGTCCGCGAAACCGCCCTGCGTGAACGCGCGGATGAGGTTCAGCGTCGAGGCGGCGGTGTGGTAGCCCTTCAGCAGGCGCGCGGGATCGGCCTTACGGGATTCCTCGGTGAAGTCGTACCCGTTGACGATGTCGCCGCGGTAGGCCGGCAGCGTCACCTCGCCGCGCGTCTCGGTGTCGCTCGAGCGGGGCTTGGCGAACTGTCCCGCCATGCGGCCCATCTTCACGACCGGCATCGAGGCGCCGTAGGTGAGCACCACGGCCATCTGCAGGACCGTCTTGATGCGGTTGCGGATCTGCTCGGCGGTGGCACCGGCGAACGTCTCGGCGCAGTCACCACCCTGCAGGAGGAAGGCCTGTCCGGCGGCGGCGCGCGCGAGGCGGTCGCGCAGGATGTCGACCTCGCCGGCGAAGACCAGCGGCGGGAGGGTCGCCAGCTCTGCGGATGCCGCGGCCACGGCGGCCTCGTCATACCACTGCGGCTGCTGCTTGATGGGCAGGGAACGCCAATGGTCGAGGTCGGGGAGCTGCTGATTCACCCCTGAAGTCTACTGGCGCGCCGATGGCGCCTTCGCCGCCTGCGCGGTCACGAGACGGTCCTTCACGGTCGAGGCGTAGACGTCCTCGTAGCGCTGCTCGCCGAGGCGCTGCAGAGCCACCATGATCTCGTCGGTGACGGAGCGCAGCACGTAGCGGTCGCCCTCCATTCCCTCGAAGCGCGAGAAGTCGAGCGGCTCGCCGATGACGATGCCCACGCGTCCGACGCGGGGGATGCGCTGCCCGATCGGCATGACGGAGCCGGTGTCGACCATGACGACCGGGATGACGGGCACGCGTGCCTCGAGCGCCATGCGCGCGATGCCGGTGCGACCGCGGTACAGGGTTCCGTCGGGGCTGCGGGTGCCCTCGGGGTAGATACCGAGCAGCTCCCCACGACCCAGGACGCCGAGGCCGGTGTTGAGCGAGGCCTCGGAGGCCTTGCCGCCCGAGCGGTCGATGGGCAGCTGTCCGGTCGCGGTGAAGAACATGCGGGTGGCCCAGCCCTTGAGGCCCTTGCCGGTGAAGTAGTCGCTCTTGGCGAGGAACGCCATGCGACGGTCGATCATCAACGGCAGGAAGATCGAGTCCGAGAACGACAGGTGGTTGCTGGCGAGGATCGCCGCCCCCTCGGAGGGGATGTTCCGCCGGCCCACCATCCACGGTCGGAACACGGCCTTGATGACCGGTCCGATGACCACGTACTTCATGAGCCAGTAGAACATCGTCAGCGCTCCTTCCCGGCGAGGTCGGCGACGCCGATGAGACCGGCGTCGTTGCCCAGGCGCGCGATCGCGAACTCCGCGACCGGACGTTCACCGTACCCCGGCAGCGACGTCTCGTACGCCAGCTTCACCGGCTCGAGCAGATCCGCGCCGAGCTGCGCGACACCGCCGCCGATCACGAACACCTCGGGGTCGAGCACGGCCTGGAAACCGCCGCAGGCCTCGCCCAGGGCCGTCGCGACGCGGCGCAGGGCTTCGATCGCACCGGGATCGCCCGCCAGCACCAGGCGCGACACGGCCGGTCCGGGGATGGCTCCCCGCTCCGCGCGGACGGCGGCGAGGGCCGCGCCGATGCCGCCTTCGTCGGCGATGTCGTTGGCCTCGCGCTGCAGGGCCCGCCCGGAGGCGTACTGCTCGAGGCATCCGTTCTGCCCGCACCCGCAGGGGTGACCGCCGCGCACGAAGCGCATGTGCCCCAGTTCGGCGCCGATGCCGTGGCCGCCGCGGAACAGCTCGCCGTCGGTGACGACGGCTCCGCCGACGCCGGTGCCCATCGTCAGCATGACCATGTCGCGGACGCCGCGGCCGGCGCCGAAGCGGTACTCGCCCCAGCCCGCGGCGTTGGCGTCGTTCTCGATCGTGACGGGGGCGTCGAGGCGCTGCTCGAGGCGCGCGCGCAGGGGCTCGTCGCGCCAGTCGATGTTGGGGGCGTAGATGACGGTGCTGCGGTCGCGGCTGATGAAGCCGGCGGCGGCGACGCCGATCGCGTGGATGTCGTGCGCCCGTCGCAGGTGCTCGGCCATGTCGACGACGGCGTCGACGAGGGCCGCGGGGTCGATGGGGGTGTCGACGCGGAGCTTCTCGATGATGGTCCCGTCGTCGTCGACGACACCGCCCGCGATCTTCGTTCCCCCGATATCGATGCCGACGTTGCGCACCGCGCTCCCTTCCGGGCCGAGCGTGCCGCGCGGCCCGGGAAAGTCTAGCCACCCCCGGCGACCCGCGCGGGGCGGGCCCGTCCCGGGCCGCGCCGATGCATGCGGATAGACTCGACGGAACGCTCGACGTTCTTTCCGGTGCCAAAGGAGTTACCGTGATCCAGTTCGACCTCCCCCCTGTCGTCCCCGCCGATCCCGACGCCAATGCGTCCGATCTGCTCGCCGAGCGCGTCCGCGCGACGCCCGACCGGCCCCTGTTTGCCGTGCCCGACGCCGACGGGTGGCGCGACGTCACCGCCGCCGAATTCGAGCGGCAGGTCGTCGCCCTCGCGAAGGGCTTCGTCGCCGTGGGCGTGCAGCCCGGCGAGAAGGTCGGCTTCATCGCCCGCACCACCTACGACTGGACGCTCGTCGACTTCGCGCTGTTCTACGCCGGGGCCGTCATGGTGCCGGTGTACGAGACGAGCTCACCCTCGCAGATCTCGTGGATCCTGTCGGACTCCGGCGCGATCGCGGTCGTCCTCGAGTCCGCGGAACACGCTCAGCGCCTCGACGAGGTCCGCAGCGATCTGCCGCTCGTGCGCGAGGTGTGGAGCATGCACGCGGGCGACCTCGACCGTCTCACGGCGAACGGCACGCACATCACCGACGAAGAGATCGAACGACGTCGCCACCTGGCGAAGGCCGACGATGTGGCCACCCTCATCTACACATCCGGGTCGACGGGGCGCCCCAAGGGGTGCGTGCTCGTGCACAGCAACTTCGTCGAGCTCGCCCGCAACTCCGCCAAGGCGCTGCACGAGGTCGTCGAGACCCCCGGCGCCTCGACGCTGCTGTTCATCACGACGGCGCACGTGTTCGCCCGGTTCATCTCGCTGCTGAACGTCCACGCGGGGGTCAAGACGGGCCACCAGCCCGACACCAAGCAACTGCTTCCCGCCCTCGGCACGTTCAAGCCGACGTTCCTGCTGGCCGTGCCCCGGGTGTTCGAGAAGGTGTACAACTCCGCCGAGCAGAAGGCCGAGGCCGGCGGCAAGGGCAAGATCTTCCGCGCGGCCGCGGCCACGGCCGTCGAGCACTCCCAGCGCCTGCAGGACGGCAAGAAGATCCCGCTCGTGCTCAAGGCCAAGTTCGCGTTGTTCGACAAGCTGGTCTACTCGAAGCTCCGGGATGCCATGGGCGGACGCGTCGTCTACGCGGTGTCGGGGTCGGCCCCGCTCGGGCCACGCCTCGGCCACTTCTTCCGCAGCCTCGGCGTGGTCATCCTCGAGGGGTACGGCCTGACCGAGACCACGGCGCCCGCGACGGTCAACCTCGCCACGAAGGCGAAGATCGGCACCGTCGGTCCCGTGCTGCCCGGTGTCGGTGTGCGCCTGGCCGACGACGGCGAGATCCAGGTCCGCGGCATCAACGTCTTCCGCGAGTACTGGCAGAACCCCGAGGCCACGGCCGAGGCGTTCGACGGCGAGTGGTTCAAGACGGGCGACATCGGCGCCTTCGACGCGGATGGCTTCCTGGCGATCACCGGCCGCAAGAAGGAGATCATCGTCACCGCGGGCGGCAAGAACGTCGCCCCCGCCGCTCTCGAGGACCCGATCCGCGCCAACCCGATCGTGGGTCAGGTGGTGGTGGTGGGAGACCACAAGCCGTTCATCTCGGCGCTGGTCACCCTCGATCCCGAGATGCTGCCGACATGGCTGGCGAACAACGGCCTGCCCGCCGACATGTCCCTCGCGGACGCGAGCGCGAACGAGAAGGTTCGCGCCGAGGTGCAGGGTGCGATCGATCGCGCCAACACGCGCGTCTCGCGCGCCGAGTCGATCCGCAAGTTCACGATCCTGCCGACGGAGTGGACCGAGGCCAGCGGGCACCTCACGCCCAAGATGAGCATCAAGCGCAACGTCATCGTCGCCGACTTCGCCGACGCGATCGAGGACATCTACGCCGTGCCCGTGAACACGACCAACGTGTCGCTCCCCTGATCCCGGATGCCGAGAACGGCCCGGTCCCCACGGGGCCGGGCCGTTTGCGTGACGAGCGCAGGAGATGTCACGTGAACAGGGCGATCCGTCGCGGATCCCCCTGTCTCGGACGCACCCTCCTGTTCTCGTGACGCCGGCGAGGGCCGACCGAGGGGACGGATGCCGGCATCCGTCCCCTCCGTCTCAGAACCAGTCGCTCTCGCGCACCTGACGCATCGCCTCGCGACGCGTCTCGGCGGGAAGGCGCGAGAGGTACAGCATTCCGTCGAGGTGGTCCGTCTCGTGCTGCAGGGCTTGGGCGAGCAGCCCGTCACCTTCGAGCACCACCTCGTTGCCGTCGAGGTCCTGCCCGACCACCCGCGCCCAGGGATAGCGGATGGCGTCGTGCCACAGGCCGGGGACCGAGAGGCATCCCTCCCCCACCGGCTCGGGCTCACCGCGCGTCTCGACGAGCACCGGGTTGAGCACGTAGCCGATGTCGCCGTCGATGTTGTAGCTGAAGGCGCGCAGGCCGACGCCGATCTGCGGGGCCGCGACCCCGGCGCGCCCGGGGAGCGCGACCGTGTCGAGCAGGTCCTGCACGAGGGCGCGGATACCGTCGTCCACCACGGTGATGGGCTCGCTCGTTGCCCGCAGGACGGGGTCGCCGAAGAAGCGGATCTGACGGACGGTCATGCGGCACCCACCGGTGCCCGCAGACCCTCGACCACGGCGGCGGCGAGCTCGCGCGCGGCCTGGCGCGTCGCGGGCTGCAGGTCGCGGAACGCGATCGCGCTGCCCGCCGCGATCCGCGGGTCGTACGGCATGCGGATGACGGTGCGAACGCGCGAGCGGAAGTGCGCCTCGAGCTCGTTCTCGCGGACCAGAGGTGCACCCGGGCGGCTGTTGTTGAGCACCACCACGGCGTCGCGCACGCGGGAGCCGTAGCCGTTCGTCTCGAGCCACGTGAGCGTCTCGGAGGCCAATCGCGCCTCGTCCACCGACAGGCCGGCGACGATCACGAGGGTGTCGGCGAGATCGAGCGTCGCTCCCATGACCGAGTGCACGATACCCGTGCCGGTGTCCGTGAGCACGATCGAGTAGTAGTGCGCGGCGACGTCGGCGACCTGGCGGTAGTCGTCGTCGCTGAACGCCTCGGAGACCCGCGGATCGGAGTCGGATGCCAGGACGTCGAGGCGGGTGGCATCCCGGGCGACGATCGAGGAGATGTCGTTGTAGCCGGTCACCTCGTCGTGGGCGCGGACCAGGTCGCGCACCGTGCGACCGTTCGGGCGCCCCACGCGATCCGCGAGCGTTCCGCGGTCGGGATTGGCGTCGACGGCGACGACGCGGTCATCGCGCGCGTCGGCCAGCGCCATCCCGAGCAGGGACGTGACGGTCGTCTTGCCCACCCCGCCCTTGCGCGAGAGCACCGGGACGAAGCGCGCTCCTCCGGTCAGCGGCGCGGAGATGCGGCGGTCCAGTTCCTTGCGCTCGCGCGCGCGACGGCCGTCGCCCAGATTGATGCGCTGCCGCGACACCGAGTACACGAGCTGCTGCCAGAGTCCCTCGGGCTCGGGGCGCGCGATCTGACGCGGATCGAGCAAACGGTCGGCGGTGAGCAGGTCGCTGCTCTCACGCTGGTCGTCGATCTGCCCGATGCGCTTGGACGTCAGCGCGACCTCGGGCGCGGGGGTTCGGACCCGCTCCATCGCGTGGGCGCGGTCCACGCGCGCCACCTGCTCGGCGGTGCGCGCGGCCTCGTCGGCCTGATTCGCGCCACGGCGGGTGAGCGGGATCGTTCCGATGACCCCGGTCGCGGCGCGCTCGGCGCGCGTGGCCGGGACGGGTCCGGTCGCCGGGGGGCGGGGGGCCTCGTCGGCAGGAGCCGGCGGGGCGGCGGTGGGCGTGGGGGGGGTGGCGGCCGGGCTCTCGACGGCGGGGGCCCCCAGGGACGTGGCCTCGACCGGGACGGTCGCGGCGGCGTCGGGCTCGACGGGCGATGCGGTGTCGACGGCCTGCTGCGCGGGGGCGGGCGTCCAGGGGGCGTGCGTCAGCGGCTCGGCCTCGGGCGCGCCCGGGACGGGCTCGGCCTCTCCCACCGCGGGGTCGCTCAGGTCCTCCGGCTCGGCGGCGTCGGCCTCGAACAACTCGACGTCCTCGACCACGTCGAGATCGTGCAGGTCGGACGCGGGGTCGCTCTCGTCGCCGCCGGTGCGGTCGTCGCCGTCCTCGTGCGCGGGATCGGCGGGTCCGTCCGCGTCGGGGGTGGCGTGCGCCGACACGTCGTCGACCCGGGCGTCCGCGCCGTGCGCGTCGACCGTCATCGGCTCGCGCGGCTCCTCGCCCTCGTCGGTGCCGGGGGTCGCGGCATCCGTCCGCGGTTCGTCGTCGACGACCTCCGCGTCGAGGACGTCGTGGAGGGTCTCGGCCTCGCTGTCCTCGTCGTGCGGTTCGAGGATGATGTCGCCGGTGGGCAGCTGCTCGACGTGGTGCTCCTGCACCAGGTCGGGCTCCTGCCCGGGGGACTCGTCGTTCCGGGGGGCGGGATCGGCCGTGGCCTCGGACGACGGCAGCTCGCCGAGGGCGAGGTCGTCGGGGGCGGACTCGATCGGGATCTCGTCCTCGATCACGTCATCGTCGATGTCGTCGTCATCCGAGGGCACCGGCAGGTCGACGCTGACCTGGGCGATGTGCCCTCCCAGGATCGTGATGCTCGCCGTGTCGAGGTTCCCGCTCTCATCGAGCACGCCGTGCTCGGCGCCCTCATCGGGATTCGCGTCGGTGCGGTCGGGGGTCACTGCAGTCTCCAAACGGGAAGAGGGCGCGAAAGCGCCCCCTCCCAGGCTACTGCGCGGGACGGATCACCAGCAAAAGGTCGCCGGCCTCCACCTGCTGCGTGGCGCCGATCGCGACACGCTCGACCACCCCGTCGACGGGCGCGGTGATGGCGGCCTCCATCTTCATCGCCTCGATGGACGCGACCGCCTGACCCGCGCCGACGCGGTCGCCGACCGCGGTCTTGAGCGTGACGACGCCCGAGAACGGAGCCGCGACCTGACCGGGCTTCGAGGTGTCCGCCTTCTCGGCCTGGCGGGCCTCGACGTCGATCGAACGGTCGCGCACGAACACCGGTCGCAACTGCCCGTTCAGGGTCGTCATGACCGTGCGCATGCCCTTGTCATCCGCGTCGCCGACCGCCTCGAGCCCGACGAACAGCTGCACGCCCCGCTCGATCTCGACCGTGTGCTCACCGCCGGCCCGCAGTCCGTAGAGGTAGTCGGCCGTGTCCAGCACGCTGAGGTCGCCGAACGTGGCGCGGGTCTCGAGGAAGGTGCGCGTGGGCCCCGGGAACAGCAGGGTGTTCAGGCGCGCGCGGCGTTCGCTCGACTCCCCCGCGAGGGCGGCGGTGTCGTCATCGGTGAGCGGTGTCGTGCCGATCTTGGCGTCGCGACCGGCCAGCACCTTGGAGCGGAACGGCTCGGGCCAGCCGCCGGGCAGGTCGCCGAGCTCACCCGCCATGAACGACACGACCGAGTCGGGTACGTCGTACTTCTCGGGGTTGCGCTCGAAGTCGGCGGGGTCGGCCTTGACGGCGGCCAGGTGCAGCGCCAGATCGCCCACCACCTTCGATGACGGCGTCACCTTGGGCACGCGCCCCAGGATGCGGTCGGCCGCGGCGTACATGTCCTCGATGAGCTCGAAGTCGTCGGCGAGCCCCAGGGCGATCGCCTGCTGACGCAGGTTCGACAGCTGACCCCCGGGGATCTCGTGCCGGTAGACGCGTCCCGTCGGGCCGGCCAGGCCCGACTCGAACGGGCGGTACAGGTGGCGCACGGCCTCCCAGTAGGGCTCGAGGTCGCTCACCGCGGCCAGATCGATACCGGTGTCGCGTTCGGTGTGGGCGAGCGCTGCGACGAGGGCCGAGAGCGACGGCTGGCTCGTGGTGCCGGCCATCGGCGCGGACGCGGCGTCCACGGCATCCGCTCCCGCCGCCGAAGCGGCCAGGAGCGTGGCGAGCTGTCCTCCGGCGGTGTCGTGCGTGTGCACGTGGACCGGCAGGTCGAAGCGCTCGCGCAGCGCCGAGACAAGGCGCGCCGCGGCCGCCGGTCGCAGCAGACCCGCCATGTCCTTCACGGCGAGGATGTGCGCGCCCGCCTCGACGATCTGCTCCGCGAGGCGCAGGTAGTAGTCCAGGGTGTACAGGTCCTCGGCGGGATCGAGCAGATCGCCCGTGTAGCAGACCGCGACCTCGGCGACCGAGGTCCCCGTCGCCCGCACCGCGTCGATCGCGGGCCGCATCTGCGACACGTCATTGAGTGCATCGAAGATGCGGAAGATGTCGACACCGGATGCCGCTGCCTCGGCCACGAACGCATCGGTCACTTGCGTGGGGTACGGGGTGTACCCGACGGTGTTGCGTCCGCGCAACAGCATCTGGATCGCGACGTTGGGGAGGGCCTGGCGCAGCGCGTCGAGGCGCTCCCAGGGGTCCTCACCGAGGAATCGCAGCGCGACGTCGTAGGTCGCCCCGCCCCATGCCTCGACCGACAGCAGCCCGGGCGTCATCCGCGCGACGTACGGCGCGACCCGTGCCAGGTCGCGCGTGCGCACGCGCGTCGCCAGAAGCGACTGGTGGGCGTCGCGGAACGTCGTCTCGGTGACGGCGAGGGCCGTCTGCTCGCGCAGGGCACGGGCGAAGCCCGCCGGTCCGAGCTGCTGCAGGCGCTGACGCGAGCCGGCGGGAGCCGCATCGGCGAGGTCGAGGCGCGGAAGTTTGGCCCCCGGGTCGATCGTCAGCGGGTTCTCGCCGTTCGGTCGGTTGACGGTGGTGTCGACGAGCCAGGACAGGATCTTGGTGCCACGGTCCTTGGACTCGCGGCCCTTCAGCAGCTCGGGGCGCTCGTCGATGAACGAGGTGCTGAGGTCACCGGCGACGAACGCGGGGTCGTCGAGCACGGCCTGCAGGAACGGGATGTTGGTCGAGACCCCGCGGATGCGGAACTCGGCCAGCGCGCGCCGAGCACGGGCGACCGCCGCGGGGAAGTCGCGGCCGCGGCACGACAGCTTCGACAGCATCGAGTCGAAGTGCGGGCTCACCTGCGAGCCCGCGGCGGTCGTACCGCCGTCCAGGCGGATGCCGGCACCGCCCGGCGAGCGGTAGGTGGTGATCTTGCCCGTGTCGGGTCGGAAGCCCTGCGTGGGGTCCTCGGTCGTGATGCGGCACTGCAGCGCTGCGCCGCGCAGGTGGATGTCGTCCTGCCGCAGGTGCAGCTCGGCGAGGGTCGCGCCCGCGGCGATGCGCATCTGCGACTGCACGAGGTCGACGTCGGTGACCTCCTCGGTCACGGTGTGCTCGACCTGGATGCGCGGGTTCATCTCGATGAAGACGACCTCGCCCGCGCGCGGGCCCGCCGTCTCAAGGAGGAATTCCACGGTCCCGGCGTTCTGGTAGCCGATCGACCGGGCGAAGGCGACCGCGTAGCGGTGCAGGTCCTGACGCACCGCGTCGTCGAGGTTCGGCGCCGGAGCGATCTCGATGACCTTCTGGTGACGACGCTGCACGGAGCAGTCGCGCTCGAACAGGTGCACGGTCTCGCCCGTGGCATCCGCGAGGATCTGCACCTCCACGTGGCGCGGACGCTGCACGGCCTGCTCGAGGAACATGCGCGGGTCGCCGAAAGCGCTCTGCGCCTCGCGCATGGCCTCGGCCAGAGCCGGTGCCAGCTCGCCCTTGGACTCCACACGGCGCATCCCGCGCCCGCCTCCACCGGCGACGGCCTTGGCGAAGACCGGGAAGCCGATCTCATCCGCCTGCGCCAGCAGCTCGTCGACGTCGTCGGACGCGGGCGTGGAGCGCAGCACCGGCACTCCGGCGGAGATCGCGTGCTCCTTCGCCGTCACCTTGTTGCCCGCCATGGCGAGCACCTCGGCGGGCGGCCCGATGAAGGTGATGCCGTGAGCCGCGGCCTTCTCGGCGAGCTCCGGGTTCTCGGAGAGGAACCCGTAGCCGGGGTAGATGGCATCCGCCCCGCACTCGCGCGCGACGCGGATGATCTCGTCCACGTCGAGGTAGGCGCGCACGGGATGCCCGCGCTCCCCGATCTGGTAGGCCTCATCGGCCTTGAGGCGGTGCAGAGACGCGCGGTCCTCGTAAGGGTAGACCGCGACGGTGCGCGCTCCGACTTCGTAGGCGGCACGGAACGCACGGATGGCGATCTCCCCGCGATTGGCGACCAGGATCTTCGAGAACATGCGCACCTCACGTCAAGCTGGCGGAGCTGAATGTGCTCACAGCCTAGGGGACGGTAACGTGGACTCTCGTGCACGTACTCTCCGTCAGCTCTCTCAAAGGCGGGGTCGGCAAGACGACCGTGACACTCGGGCTGGCTTCGGCCGCCTTCGCACGTGGCGTTCGCACTCTCGTCGTCGACCTCGACCCCCAGTCCGACGTGTCGACCGGGATGGACATCCAGGTCGCCGGCCGGCTCAACATCGCCGACGTCCTGGCGAACCCCAAAGAGAAGGTCGTCCGTCAGGCGATCACCTCGAGCGGGTGGGCGAAGGTGCATCCCGGCACCATCGACGTGCTCATCGGCAGCCCGTCGGCCATCAACTTCGACGGACCGCACCCGAGCGTGCGCGACGTCTGGAAGCTCGAAGAGGCCCTCGCCACGATCGAGAGCGAGTACGACCTCGTCCTGATCGACTGCGCTCCCTCGCTGAACGCCCTCACCCGCACCGCGTGGGCCGCGAGCGACCGCGTGGTCGTGGTCACCGAGCCGGGATTGTTCTCCGTCGCCGCCGCCGATCGCGCACTGCGCGCGATCGAGGAGATCCGCCGCGGTCTGTCGCCGCGCCTGCAGCCCCTCGGCGTCGTGGTCAACCGCGTGCGCCCGCAGTCGATCGAGCACCAGTTCCGCATCAAGGAGCTGCGCGACATGTTCGGCCCCCTCGTGCTCAACCCGCAGCTGCCCGAGCGCACCTCGCTGCAGCAGGCTCAGGGCGCCGCGAAGCCCCTGCACGTGTGGCCCGGCGACTCGGCCCAGGAGCTCGCCGCCGATTTCGACGCCCTGCTCGACCGGATCGTGCGCACCGGCCGGATCCCCGTCGCGTCCGAGGCCCCGCAGGCCTAAGACCCCTCCCCGAGAGCGCCGTCCCGCTGCGCCGCAGCCGGGGCGGCGTTCTGCGTCCGCGCGGTCCATCGGGCGGCCTGGAACCCGTCGGAAGCGCTTGACCCCGTCAGAGGATCCGGCCGACCGTGACAGGCCGGGCGGGCTGCGAGGATCCCGAGCCCGTCAAAGGGGTCAGACGAAAGAATCCCGGATGCCATGGCATCCGGGATCCGAAGAGGGTGAGGGAGCGTCAGGCGGTGCGGGCCGCGCGGCGGGCGGCGAGCTCGTCGATCGCCTCGGGGCTGGCCTTCTCGAAGTCCACCAGCGTCGACTCGACCTCGCGCAGCACCTTGCCGACCGCGATGCCGAAGACGCCCTGGCCACGGCTGACGAGGTCGA
>NZ_CAJYPF010000153.1 GCF_913776565.1 uncultured Microbacterium sp.
CCGACCTGCCGCTCGCCCTCACCGGTGACTTCAACATCGCCCCCACCGACGACGACAACGGCGACCCCACCGTCGTCGAGGGCGCGACCACCCACGTCTCCCCGCCCGAGCGCGCGGCGTTCCGCGCTTTCGAGGCGGCGGGGCTGACCGATGTCGTGCGCCCCCTCATCCCCACCGGCTACACGTACTGGGACTACAAGCAGCTGCGCTTCCCCCGCAACGAGGGCCTGCGCATCGACTTCATCCTCGGCTCGCGAGCGTTCGCCGACGCGGTGCACGGTGCCGAGATCCACCGCGACGAGCGCAAGGGCGAGGTGCCGAGCGACCACGTCCCCGTCGTCGCCGACCTCGACCTGTCGGGCGGCGACGACGATGACGACCTGCCCATGATCTTCGGCTGAGCGCCGGGCGGGTGGCATCCCGAGATCTTCTTCCGGCACCCTGTCGATTCCGCCGGCCGCCGTTCGACGCGATAGTAGGGGGAAGCATTCGCTCCCCTCAGATCGCTCGACAGAGCACCGACGAGAAGAGTCCACGATGAAGTTCATGCTGATCATGCGCGGTACCGACGAGGCGTACGCGGCGTACAAGAAGCTCCCCTTCGAGCAGATCCTCAACGAGATGGGCGCCTACAACGAGGCGATGATCACGGCCGGGGTGCTCGTCGCGGGTGACGGCCTGGCCGACGACATGAGCCAGAACTTCGTCGTCGAGTTCGGCGGCGACGAGCCGCTCGTCACCGACGGCCCCTACGGCGAGACGCACGAGCTGTTCAACGGCTTCTGGATCATCGAGGTGTCGGGCAAGGCCGAGGCCGTCGAGTGGGCGCGGCGTGCGCCCCTCATCGCCGGCAACACGCTCGAGGTGCGTCGCGTCACGGACGAGACGGACTTCGCCGCCTTCGCCGACAACGAGTACCTCCGGAAAGAAGAGGGGTGGCGTGAGCAGCAGGCCTCGCGCTGACCTCGGGTGACCGACGACCTCTCGCGACGCGTCGCGGCGATCTGGCGCATCGAGGGCGCGCGGATCGTCGCGACGCTCGCGCGGGTGGTCGGCGACCTGTCCACGGCCGAGGACCTGGCGCAGGATGCCGTGGCCGAGGCGCTCGCGCAATGGCCGCGCGAGGGTGTTCCGCGCAGCCCCGGCGCGTGGCTCACGGCCGTCGCCAAGCGGCGGGCGATCGACGGGTGGAGGCGCGCGCAGAACCTGAGCGAGAAGTACGGGCTCATCGGCGCCGACATGTCGGAGATCGCGGATGCCGACTGGCAGCCGATCGACGACGACGTGCTGCGCCTGGTCTTCACCGCCTGCCACCCCGTGCTGCCGCGGCAGGCGCAGGTCGCCCTCACGCTCAAGGTCGTCGGCGGCCTCGACACCGAGGCGATCGCGCGACTGTTCCTCGTCTCGGTGCCCACGATGCAGCAGCGCATCGTGCGCGCGAAGAAGGCGCTGACGGCGGCGCGCGTGCCGTTCGAGGTGCCCGAACCGACCGAGTGGGCGGCGCGGCGGGACGCGGTTCTCAGCGTCATCTACCTGATCTTCACGGAGGGTTACTCCGCGAGCGGGGGCGACGCGGTGCTGCGCACCGAGCTCGCGCACGAGGCGCTCCGGCTGGGGCGCCTCGTGAACGGACTCCTCCCGCGGGAGCCGGAGGCGCTCGGCCTGTCGGCGCTCATGGAGCTGCAGGCCTCGCGCTTCGCCGCCCGCGTCGATGTCCACGGGGATGCCGTGCTGCTCGCCGATCAGGATCGTCGGCGGTGGGATCGCTCGGCGATCACCCGCGGGGCGACGCTGCTCGATCGGGCCGACGCCCTGGCGCGCCGTCGCGGCCCGTACCAGCTGCAGGCCGCGATCGCCCTCTGTCACACCGAGGCGACGAGCGTCGAGACGACCGACTGGGCGCGGATCGTGTCGCTGTACGAGGCACTCGGGCGAGTGGCGCCGAGCCCGGTGGTGGAGCTGAATCGCGCGGTGGCGGTGTCGATGGCATCCGGTCCCCTCGAAGCCCTCGCGATGGTCGATCGACTTCGGGACGCCGGGGCGTTGACGGGCTCGCACCTGATCCCCTCGGTCCGCGGGGAGCTGCTGTCGCGGCTCGGGCGCACGGTCGAGGCTCGCGAGGCGCTGCTCGCCGCGGCCGAGCGCACGCGGAACGGGCGCGAAGCGGCGCTGCTGCGCCGGAAGGCCGCCGCCCTGGGGTGAGTCGTTCTCGGAGGAACCCGCGATTCTCGGAGGATCGGCGCGGGAAGCTCCGAGCGGAGGGGCGTCCTCCGAGATTCGGACCCGGATGCGCGACGGCGGGGCCGGGGCGAACCCCGACCCCGCCGCGCGAGCCTCTCAGGCCGCGGGGACCTCGGCGGGAGCCGTGCGGGCGATGAGCGTCACGAGCGCCTCGATGATCGAGCGCAGGAACGCGGCCGTCCCCTCGTTCGTGACGGTGCCGTCCTCTTCGAACAGGCCGGGCGTCGACTGGATGTAACCCTCGGGCTGGCCCAGGACGAGTGCGTTGTAGTGCAGGAGCACGGAGCGCAGGTGCTGCTGACCGGCGGCGGTCGCGATGCCGCTCTGCGAGGTGCCGATGACGGCGGTGGGCTTGTCGTTGAACGACGCCTCGCCGTACGGGCGGGCCGACCAGTCGAGGGCGTTCTTGAGCACGCCCGGGATGGAGCGGCTGTACTCGGGGGTCACGATGAAGACGCCGTCGGCATCCTGGATCGCGCTCTTGAACTCGTTCGCGACCGCGGGGAAGTTCCCGTCGTGGTCGGGCGAGTAGAAGGGGAGATCCTTGATCGGGATCTCCTTCAGCGTCACACCCTCGGGCGCGACTTTCTCGAGCGCCTTGGCGAGGCGCCGGTTGATGGAGGTGCTGGAGATGCTGCCGACGATGTAGCCGATCGTGTACTCGGTCACGATGATCCTCTCGGGGAAGACGGGGGCGCGGCGCGCCCGAATGCATTCAGACGAAAGCATGACGGCGTCAGCGCTCTTCCTCGCGGGCTTGACTCCGCCGCGCGGGGGATGCGGGTATCGGGGGTCCCCCCTAGCGTGGAGGGATGCCACGGCTCACCCGCACCCAGCAGCGCGGCGACCTCGTCCTCGCGACCGTGCTGTTCCTCGGCGGCCTGCTGAGTGCCGTGCTGTCGTCGGTCTCGGGCCTGTACGGCGACGAGCAGGGGTCCCTCGCGATCGCAGTGGTCTACGTCGCCGTGCTGGCGATCCCGATCGCGGTGCGGCGCCGCTGGCCGTCCGTCACCGCGGTGGTCGTGTCGACCGCGTACTTCTTCGCGGTGACGTTCCGCATCCCCGAGCTCTACGCGGGCAACATCGCGATGTTCATCGCCCTCTACACCGTCGGCGCGTGGGAGCCGAGCCGCCGACGCGCCACGATCGTCCGCGTCGCGATCATTGTCGGCATGTTCGCGTGGCTGTTCGTCGTGATGTTCCAAGATGCGACGCAGCCCGTCGACCCGTCCGTCGAGGGCGCCTTCTCGCGCGCCGGGGCCTTCTCGCCCTTCGTCGCCTATCAGCTGCTCATGATCGGCGTGAACGCCCTGTTCTTCGGCGGGGCGTACTACTTCGGCGACCGCTCCCACCAGCAGATGCGCGAGCGCGCCGCCCTCGAGGAGCGCACCGCCGAGCTCGAGTCCGAGCGCGAGGTCACCGCGGCGCAGGCCGTGGCCCTCGATCGCGTGCGCATCGCCCGCGAGCTGCACGACGTCGTCGCCCACCACGTCTCGCTCATGGGCGTGCAGGCGGGAGTGGCCCGCTCCCTCCTCTCGCGCGATCCGGATGCCGCCCGCGACACGCTCGCGAGCATCGAGGGCTCGGCGCGGGAGTCCCTGCACGAGCTGCGTCAGCTGCTCGAGACCCTGCGCTCCCCCGATGCGGACGCCTCCCCCGACACGGCTCCGACCACGCACGGGCTGACCTCCATCCGCGCCCTCGTCGACGAGGCGGATGCCGCGGGCCTGCCGACCACCTTCACCGTCGTCGGCGAGCCCGGCAGCGATCCGCCCGCGCTCGTGCAGGTCAACCTGTACCGCATCGCCCAAGAGGCGCTCACCAACGCCCGCCGGCACGCCGGGCCCGGGGCGACGGCCGACGTGCGCCTGCGCTTCACCGCGGAGGCCGTCGAACTCGAGGTCTCGAACACGGGACGGTCCGGTTCGTCGACGCCCGGTCTCGGCCAGCGCGGCATGCGCGAACGTGCGGCCGTGTCGGGCGGCACGATCGAGATCGGCCCTCGTTCGCGCGGCGGATGGCTCGTGCGCGTGCGCGTGCCCCTGACCCCGGCGCAGGTGTCGCATGTCTGAGCTGCGCGTCCTCCTCGTCGACGACCACGCCATGATGCGTGCCGGATTCCGCACGATCCTGTCGCTCGAGCCCGACATCACCGTGGTGGGCGAAGCCGCGACCGGGGCCGAGGCGGTGGCCGCCGCGGAACGCCTGCGCCCCGACGTGATCTGCATGGACGTGCAGATGCCCGACATGGACGGCCTCGAGGCGACGCGCCTGCTCACCGCCGACCCCCGGTCGGACGCGGCGATTCTCATCGTCACGACCTTCGACCGCGACGACTACCTCTTCGCCGCATTGTCGGCGGGAGCGAGCGGTTTCCTGCTGAAGAACGCCGGGCCCGAAGAACTCGTCTCCGCGGTGCGGATCGTGGGCGCGGGCGACGCGCTGCTCGCCCCCGAGGTCACGCGCCGCGTCATCGAGCGCTTCACCGCGCAGGCGGCCGGGGGCGCGGCATCCGGAGTCTCGACGACGCCCGGCGCCGCCGCTGCCGCTGCCGCCGACATCCCCGCCCGCGCTCGCGCGGTCGAACCGCTGGTGCTGACCGAGCCGTTGACCGACCGCGAGAGCGAGGTGCTCGCCCTCGTGGCCGAGGCCCTCAGCAACGCCGAGATCGCCGCGCGCCTGTATATCGGCGAGGCGACGGTCAAGACGCACGTCTCGAACGTGCTGCAGAAGCTCGGCGCGCGCGACCGCGTGCAGGCCGTCGTGCTCGCGCACCGCCACGGTCTGGCCTGACGGCGACCGGTCCCTTCGACAGGCTCAGGGACCTCGGGGTCTCCCCCTCAGGGTGGAGGGCGACAACCCCACCGCGGGCGGAGGTGCGGGCACGCCTTCCTCCCTAGCGTGGTCCTCAACGAGAAGAAGGGATGCACCGTGCTCGAACTGGACGGCATCACCAAGAGCTACGGCGGTCGCCGCGTGCTCGACGACGTGGGCTTCACCGTCGCCCCCGGTCGCCTGACGGGCTTCGTCGGCGGCAACGGCGCCGGCAAGACCACCACCATGCGCATCGCCCTCGGCGTGCTCGGAAAGGACGCCGGTTCCGTCGCGCTGAACGGCTCCCCCGTGACGACGGCCGATCGCCGCCGCTTCGGGTACATGCCCGAGGAGCGCGGCCTGTATCCCAAGATGAAGGTCGCCGAGCACATCGCCTACCTCGCGCGACTTCACGGGTTCTCGAAGGCGGATGCCACCCGCAAGGCCATCGCGCTGCTGGAACGGCTCGGACTCGGCGAGCGCCTGGGCGACCTCGTCGAGACGCTGTCGCTCGGCAATCAGCAGCGCGCGCAGATCGCGGCGTCGCTCGTGCACGAGCCCGAGGTGTTGATCCTCGATGAGCCCTTCTCGGGGCTCGACCCGCTCGCGGTCGACGTGGTCGCGGGGGTCCTGCAGGAGAAGGCCGCCTCGGGTGCGGCGGTGCTCTTCTCGTCGCACCAGCTCGACGTGGTCGAGCGGCTGTGCGACGACCTCGTGATCATCGCGAGCGGCACCATCCGCGCCGCGGGCACCCGCGACGAGCTGCGGGCCCAGCACGCCACGCACCGGTACGAACTGGTCTCGCGCGGCGACGCCGGTTGGCTGCGTGAAGAGCCCGGCGTGCGCGTGCTCGACTTCGACGGCGGCTACGCGCTCTTCGATGCGGCCGACGACGCCACCGCGCAGCGCGTGCTGCAGGGGGCCGTGGCGCGCGGCGACGTCGCCAGCTTCGCTCCTCTCCGCCCGACCCTCGCCGAGATCTTCAAGGAGGTCATCCAGTGAGCACCTCGACCGCCGTCCCGTCCCGCCCGGGCGAACTGCACAGCATCTGGCTCGTCGCCGAGCGCGAGATCGGCTCGAAGCTGCGCAGCAAGCCCTTCGTGATCTCGACCGCCGTGCTCATCGTCGCGGCCCTCGCCTCGGTGCTGTGGGGCGGTTTCACCGCGGGTACCGCCGCGTCGAGCGGCATCCCCGTCGCCGTCACCGCGCAGACCCAGAGCGACGTCTCGGGTCTCGACGGCCTCGAGGTGACCGTCGCCGACGACGATGACGCCGCGCGCGCCCTCGTCGCCGACGGGACGGTGGATGCCGCCCTGGTGGCCGGCTCGTCGGACTCGTCGTTCGATTTCACCGTCGTGGTGAAGGACAGCGTCCCTTCGACGCTCCTGCAGATGCTGAGCGAGACGCCGCCGGTCGACCGGATCGATCCCGGGTCGAACGCGGCCGACGTGCTGCGGTACTTCATCGCGCTGGCGTTCGGCATCGTGTTCCTCATCGCCGCGACGACCTTCGGCGGGACGATCGCCCAGAGCGTCGTCGAGGAGAAGCAGACGCGCGTGGTCGAGATCCTCATCTCGGCGATCCCCGTGCGGGCGCTGCTGGCGGGCAAGGTGCTGGGCAACACGATCCTCGCGATGGCGCAGATCGTGCTGCTCGCGGCGGTCGCGGTCATCGGGCTCGCCGTGACCGATCAGGCCGGAGTCCTCACCGCCCTGGGCGCCCCCATCGCCTGGTTCGCGATCTTCTTCCTCTTCGGCTTCGTGCTGCTGGCCTCGCTCTTCGCCGCGGCGGCCGCGATGGTGTCCCGCCAAGAGGACATCGGGGCGACCACGACGCCGATCACGATGCTGATCATGGCGCCGTACTTCCTCGTGATCTTCTTCAACTACAACCCCGTCGTGCTCACCGTGATGTCGTACGTGCCGTTCTCGGCTCCGGTCGGCATGCCGCTGCGCATGTACCTCGGCGACGCCCAGTGGTGGGAGCCGGTGCTGTCGCTGCTCGTCCTGCTCGCGTCGTGCGTCGCGGCGATCGGCCTCGCCTCGCGCATCTATCAGAACTCGCTGCTGCGGATGGGGGCGCGCGTCAAGCTCGCGGAGGCGCTGAGGGGCTGAGGAGGCGCCCGCGACCCCGGGTGGGGCGGGAGCATGGGGAGGGATGCCAGGGCGTCGGCATCCCTCCCCGAGGCGTTTGTCGGCGATCATCCCTCCAGCACGGCGAGCACGTTGCCGGCCGGATCGCGGAACCACGCGATGAGCGGACCCCCCTCGCGCATGATGCCGCGCGAATCGGTGGGGAAGTCGGCGTCGTCGTAGATCTTCGTCTGCACGCCGCGTGCGCGCAGGTCGTCGACGGCGGCCTCGACATCGTCGACGGGGAAGTTGAGCACCGTGAACGACGCCGGCTCGTGATGCGGCTTTCCGTAGACGAGCACGCGTCCGCCGGAGGCGAGATGCAGGGCCAGGAAACCGGAGTCGTCGAGCACCTCGACCTCGAGGCCGAGCGTGTCGCCGTAGAAGCGTCGGGCGGCGTCGAGGTCGTCGACCGCGAAGCCGCTGAAGGCGCCGTCGGTGTGGAACATGATGGATCTCCTCGGTTCAGCGCGCCACGAACGCCGTGACACTGTCGGACAGGCGGATGGGGATGCCGTCGAGGGCCGACGGATCGGGTTCGCCGACCGCGACCGTGAGGTCGGCGTCGACGCCGAAGGCCGCCGAGGGGCCGGCGCCCCCGGAGGCGCAGCCCACCGACCACGGGCGATTGTCGGATGACGTGAACGTCGCGATGCAGATGCCGTCGCCGTCGTCGGGCTGGGCGAGGTAGATGCGGAAGTCGTCGACGGTCGCGATGTACCGCGTGCTGGACGGATCGATCCCGCTGTCGCGGAGGATGTCGGCCGAGATGACGTCCTCGACGGTCTGCGGGAAGGTCAGTTCCGGATAGGCCGCGGCTGCGGTCTGGGGGTCCACCGGGCCGGCGGCGGCGGGTGCGATGACGCCGGCCCCGATGGCGGCACCGAGGCCGAGGCACACCACCGCGCCGACCGCGGCGAGCGCGGCCCACAGCGCGGCTCGCCGTCGCACGGACGTGGGTGCGAGGTCGACGGTCTTCCGCTCTCCCGCTGCCGGCTGCGGATCGGCCGCGGGCTCGGCATCCGTTCCGTCGACGGTGCGCTCGGGGGCCGCGGAGGGCTCTTCGCGGTGACGGTCCTCGAGCTGCGCGAGGCGCGCGAGCAGCTCGGGCGTCGCCGACGCGCCGTCGACTCCGTAGACGCGTTCGCGCAGCGCCCGCAGCTCGACGTCGTCGTCCATGCGACGACTCTATGACCGCGCCGGGGCCCTCGGGGCGGTCAGCCCGCCGGATGCGGCCGCGTCTTCTCGAGGGCGTCCGCCGCGCCCACGAGGGCGAGGTGCGACAGCGCCTGCGGGGTGTTGCCGGCCTGACGGCCCGAGGTCGGGTCGTACTCCTCCGAGAGCAGACCGAGGTCGTTGGCGACCGCGGTGAGGCGGCGCATCAGGGCGACGGCGTCGTCGCGGCGACCGCTGTGCGCGTACTGCCCCACCAGCCAGAACGAGCACGCGAGGAACGGGTGCTCGTCGCCGCTCAGCCCGTCGACCCCGGTGGTGCGGTAGCGCAGCAACCACCCGTCGGGCATGAGCGTCTGCTCCATGCGGGCCACGGTGGCGAGCATGCGGGGGTCGTCGTACGCGCAGTACCCCACCTGCGGCAGGACGAGCAGCGAGGCGTCGACCTCGTCGGTCTCGAAGTGCTGGGTGAACCATCCGCCCGCGTGCACGCCGCGCGCGTCGATCTCGGCGCGCACCCCGTCGCGCAGCCGCCTCCACGTGTCGACCTCGCCCTCGTGTCCGCCCTGCTCCACGGCCCGGATGCCGCGGTCGAACGCCGCCCACACCATCGCCCGCGAGTGGGTGAAGAAGTGCGGATCGCCCCGCATCTCCCAGATGCCGAGGTCGGGTCGATCGACCCAGTGCACGAGCTGGTCGAGCAGCGCGCGCTGCAGGGACCACGAGAACGTCGTCTCTTCGACGCCCGCGTCGCGCGCCGCCTCGAGAGCGACCATCACTTCGCCGATGACGTCGGCCTGGTACTGATCGACCGCGCCGTTGCCGATGCGCACGGGCGCGGCTCCGCCGTACCCGGGCAGGCTCGTGATCTCGCGCTCGGGCAGATCGCGCTCGCCCGCGATGCCGTACATGATCTGCACGTCGGCGGGATCCCCCGCGATCGCACGCAGCAGCCAGGTGCGCCAGCGGTGGGCGGCGTCGAGGTAGCCGTGCTCGATGTAGGCGCTCAGCGTCAGGGCGGCGTCGCGCAGCCAGACGTAGCGGTAGTCCCAGTTGCGCGAGCCCCCGAAGGCCTCGGGGAGCGAGGTGGTCGCCGCCGCCACGATGCCGCCCGTCTCGGAGTGCGTGAGCGCTCGCAGCACCATGAGGGAGCGCGTGACCAGCGCGGCGTGGTCGCCGGTCGCCTGCACGCGATCGGCCCACGCGGCCCACCACTCGCGCGTGCGTTCGAGCGCCGCCTCGACATCGAACGCCGCGGGAG
>NZ_CAJYPF010000154.1 GCF_913776565.1 uncultured Microbacterium sp.
CGCCGACTTCCGCTCGTACCTCGACGCGCAGGACCGCGTCGACGCCGCGTACGCCGACCAGGACGCGTGGGTGCGCTCGGCGATCCTGAACGTCGCCCGCAGTGGGTACTTCTCGTCCGACCGGGCCATGCGCGACTACCTCGACCGCATCTGGCACGCCAAACCGGTGAGCTGACGCGGCCCGCGGATGCCGCGACCCGGGCGCTCGCCCGAGGCCGCGGCATCCGTCGTTCCAGCGGTGGGACGCGTGGAGGGTGCGGGACGCGGGGCGGTGGCGGGTGCGGCGGGTGCACAACGCAGGAGATCCGGATGCCGCGCGCCACGCGCCCCGCGGAACCGTGCGGTCGTCGTCGCGTTCGGCGCCCGGATCTCCTGCGTCCTGCCCGCGCGCTGGCGGAAAGGCTGCGAAGGGTGGCCGCCGCGCGTCTGGTCGACGAGCGCGGGTTCCGCGAGAGTGGGGGTCCACCCGATCCCGGAGGCCCCGTGCGCATCAGCGACTTCCCCGCGCCCGACACGCTCGCCGCCCGTGGCGCCCTCGCGCTGGCTCAGCAGTACCAGTCGCCCGCGATCACGGCGCACGTGCTGCGGTCGTGGCTGTGGGCCGAGGCGTTCGCGGTGGTCGACGGCATCCGGGGCATCGACCACGAGTTGCTGTACGTCGCGGCGGTGCTGCACGACATCGGAACGGTGACGGAGTTCGACAACCACACGATCTCGTACGAGCACGCCGGCGGTCACGTCGGCGTCGCGCTGACCGCGGGCGCGGGGTGGGCGCAGCCCCGACGCGAACGCGTGCTCGAGGTCGTGGTGCGGCACAACTGGCCGGGCGTGGATCCGATAGAGGATGCCGAGGGGTACCTGCTCGAGATCGCGACGGGCCTCGACATCTCGGGGTCCCGCCCCGACGCGCTGCCCGAGGACTTCCGCCGCGAGGTGCTCGCCGCCCACCCGCGCGGCGCTCTCGCCGAGGAGTTCGGCGCGTGCGTGCGCGATCAGGCCGCCCGCAAGCCCGACACCGCCGCGCGGCGCCTGGTCGACGGGGGAGTAGTGGCCAAGCTCGCCGCGAATCCGCTCGAGCGTCTCTAAGGGCGGTGGAGCCGGATCGACACAGCGCAGGAGATCCGGCGTCCGAGGCCTTTGGTTCTCGTGCGATGCGCCATTCCGCCCGGATCCTCCTGCGTCGTGTCGCCGTGCGCGAGGGGCCCGACGTTCCACGAGTCGCGGGAAGGGTGGCATCCCGGGTATCGTAGGAGGGTTGTCGGCGCCGGTCGCGCCGACGAAAGCTGAACAACGGAGGGCCTTGTGGACATCGATCTCGCACTTCTGAAGACGATCGAACGCGAGAAGGAGATCCCCTTCGACGAACTCGCGCGGATCATCGAGCAGGCGATCCTGACCGCTTACGCCAAGCACATCTCGTCCGAGGGTGAGATTCCCGCCGGAGCCCGCGCGTCGCTCGACCGCAAGACCGGTCACGTGGGCATCTTCACGCCCGTGACCGACGACGAGGGCGCCGTGATCGGCGAAGAGGAGCAGGCCCCCGACGACTTCGGCCGCATCGCCGCGTTCGCCGCGAAGCAGGTCATCAGCCAGCGTCTGCGCGACATCGCCGACGACGCGGTGCTGGGGGAGTTCAAGGGCCGAGAGGGCGACATCGTCGCCGGCGTGGTCCAGCAGGGGCCGAACCCCCGCATGGTGCACGTCGACCTCGGTACCGTCGAGGCGATCCTGCCGCCCGAGGAGCAGGTCCCCGGCGAGACGTACCCGCACGGCTCGCGTCTGCGCGTCTACGTGACGAGCGTCTCGAAGGGCAACAAGGGGCCGCAGATCACCGTCTCGCGCACCCACCCCGGACTCGTCCGCAAGCTCTTCGCGCTCGAGGTGCCCGAGATCGCCGCCGGCCTGGTCGAGATCGTCTCGCTGGCGCGCGAGGCGGGCCACCGTTCCAAGATCGCGGTCAAGGCCAACGATCCCACGGTCAACGCCAAGGGTGCCTGCATCGGCGAGCTCGGCCGTCGCGTCCGCGCCGTCACAGAAGAGCTCGCGGGCGAGAAGATCGACATCATCGACTACGACGCCGAGCTGCCCCGTTTTGTGGCGAACGCCCTGTCGCCGGCCAAGGTGACCTCGTCGTTCGTGCTCGACGCCTCGACGAAGGCCGTGCGCGCGCTCGTACCCGACTACCAGCTATCGCTCGCGATCGGCAAAGAGGGGCAGAACGCCCGCCTCGCCGCCAAGCTGACCGGCGCGAAGATCGACATCCAGCCCGACAGCATCCTCGAAGACAACTGAGCGTCCGTCTTCCGGGTAGGCGCGAGGTGTAAGATGTTTCCCGTACGAACGTGCGTCGGATGCCGCGCACGCGCCCCCCGATCCTCGCTTCTGCGTGTGATCGCCGACGGATCGGTCCTCGTCCCCGACGAGAGAGCGGTGCTGCCGGGGCGGGGAGCGTGGGTGCACGAGACGGACGCGTGCGTGAGGAAAGCTCTCGCGCGTCGCGCCTTCGTACGAGCATTGCGTGTGTCAGGCCCGCTTGACACGCAGACCTTCGAATCACACCTCCAGCGAAAAGGCTGAACGGCTATGGACACGAAGTGAACGGCTCGAAATGAGACCCGTCCGCAACTAACGGTCTGCCCTGTCCGGGGTAGGCCCTCAGACAGGAGAATTGTGGCAAAACCACGCGTGCACGAGATCGCTTCCGAGCTCGGCGTCGACAGCAAGGTCGCGCTTGCGAAGCTGAAGGAGCTCGGCGAGTTCGTCAAGAGCCCTTCGTCCACCATCGAACCCCCGGTGGCCCGTAAGCTCCGCGCCGCCCTGGCGGCCGAAGGCTCGTCGGGATCCTCGGATGCCAAGCCCGCCGCCCCCGCGGCGCGCCCCGGCGCCGGCGCCCGTCCGGGCCCCGCACGACCCGCGGCGACCCCGGGAGCCCGCCCTTCGGGCCCGACCCCCGGCCCCGCGAAGCCCGCCGCTCCGGCCGCTCCGGCAGCCGCGCCCGCCCCCGCGGCATCCGCCCCCGCGGCGCCCGCCGCCCAGGCGGCTCCCGCGGCGTCGAACCCCGCACCCGCAGCTCCCGCCAAGCCGGGTGCCAAGCCCGCCGCGCCGTCGGCGACCCCCGCGGCCGGCGGTGGCGCGCCCAAGCCCGGCCCCAGCGCGCCCCCGCGCCCGGGTGGAGCGCGACCCGGCAACAACCCCTTCGCGTCGTCGCAGGGCATGGGCCAGCGTCCCGCCGGCCCCCGCCCGGGCAACAACCCCTTCGCCTCAGCGCAGGGCATGGGTCAGCGCCCGACCCCCGGCAACATCCCGCGTCCCCAGGCCCCGCGCCCGGGTGCCCCGCGCCCCGGGGCCCCGCGTCCCGGCGGTGCCGGTCGTCCCGGCGGCGGCGGTCGTCCCGGCGCCCCGTTCCAGCAGCGTCCCGGCGGCCCCGGTCGTCCCGGCGGTGCCGGAGGCGGCTTCCAGCGCCCCGGTGGCGGCGCTCCGGCCGGTGGTTTCGCCGGTCGTCCCGGCGGCGGCGGTGGCCGTGGCCGTGGTCCCGGCGGTGGTACCGCGGGAGCCTTCGGTAAGGGCGGCGGCAAGTCCAAGCAGCGTAAGTCGCGTCGGGCGAAGCGGCAGGAATTCGAGATGCGGTCGGCGCCGGTCGTCGGCGGCGTCAACGTCTCGAAGGGCAACGGCGAGATCATCCGTCTGCGTCGCGGTGCCTCCATCGCCGACTTCGCGGACAAGCTCGAGGCGCTGCGCGGCTACACCGTGCAGCCCGGCACGCTCGTGACAATCCTGTTCAACCTGGGCGAGATGGCCACCGCGACCGAGTCGCTCGACGAGGCCACCTTCGAGGTGCTCGGCGAGGAGCTCGGCTACAAGATCCAGATGGTCTCGCCCGAGGACGAGGACAAGGAGCTCCTCGAGGGCTTCGGTCTCGACCTCGACGCCGAGCTCGAAGCCGAGAGCGAGGACGATCTCGAGATCCGTCCTCCCGTGGTCACCGTCATGGGCCACGTCGACCACGGTAAGACGCGACTGCTCGACGCCATCCGCCAGACAAACGTGGTCGCGGGCGAGGCCGGCGGCATCACGCAGCACATCGGTGCGTACCAGATCTGGACCGAGCACGAGGGCATCGAGCGCGCGATCACCTTCATCGACACCCCGGGTCACGAGGCGTTTACCGCCATGCGTGCCCGCGGTGCGCAGGTGACCGACATCGCGATCCTCGTGGTCGCGGCCGACGACGGCATCATGCCCCAGACGGTCGAGGCGCTGAACCACGCCCAGGCGGCGAACGTGCCGATCGTGGTCGCGGTCAACAAGGTCGACAAGCCCGACGCCAACCCCGCCAAGGTGCGCCAGCAGCTCACCGAGTACGGTCTGGTCGCCGAGGAATACGGTGGAGACGTCATGTTCGTCGACGTCTCGGCGCGACAGAACCTCAACATCCAGGCCCTCCTGGACGCGGTCCTGCTCACAGCCGACGCGGGTCTCGACCTGACGGCCAACCCCAACAAGGCGGCCCGCGGTGTCGCGATCGAGGCGAAGCTCGACAAGGGTCGCGGTTCGGTCGCCACGGTGCTCATCCAGTCCGGAACCCTGCGCGTCGGTGACGCGATCGTCGCCGGAACGGCGTACGGCCGCGTCCGCGCGATGATGGACGAGAACGGCGAAGCCGTCGAAGAGGCCTACCCCTCGCGTCCCGTGCAGGTGCAGGGTCTGAACTCGGTGCCCCGCGCCGGCGACGTCTTCATCGTCACCGAAGAGGACCGCACCGCGCGTCAGATCGCCGAGAAGCGCGAAGCGGCCGAGCGCAACGCCCAGCTGGCCAAGGCCCGCAAGCGCATCTCGCTCGAGGACTTCACCCGTGCGCTCGAAGAGGGCAAGGTCGAGTCGCTCAACCTCATCATCAAGGGCGACGTGTCGGGTGCCGTCGAGGCGCTCGAGGAGTCGCTGCTCAAGATCGAGGTCGACGACAGCGTCCAGCTGCGCATCATCCACCGCGGCGTGGGTGCCATCACCGAGTCGGACATCAACCTGGCCACGATCGACAACGCGATCGTGATCGGCTTCAACGTCCGTCCCGACACGAAGGCCCGCGAGCGCGCCGCCCGCGAGGGCGTCGACGTGCGGTTCTACTCGGTCATCTACAACGCGATCGACGACGTCGAGCAGTCGCTCAAGGGCCTGCTCAAGCCGGAGTTCGAAGAGGTGCAGTCGGGTGTCGCCGAGATCCGCGAGGTGTTCCGCTCCTCGAAGTTCGGCAACATCGCCGGTGTCATCGTGCGGTCGGGAACGATCACGCGCAACGCCAAGGCCCGCGTCATCCGCGACGGTGTCGTGCTGGCCGACGGCCTGGCCATCGAGTCGCTGCGCCGCTTCAAGGACGACGTCACCGAGGTCCGCACGGACTTCGAGTGCGGTATCGGCCTGGGCAAGTTCAACGACATCCAGATCGGCGACGAGATCGAGACCACCGAGATGGTCGAGAAGCCGCGAGGCTGATCACACCGAGCGGGGGTCGCGTCTTCGGACGCGGCTCCCGCTTCGTCATCCGCGGCGGTAAGGGAAGAAGGAGAAGGCAGTGGCAGGGGAACGACAGGCCCGCGTGGCGGATCGGATTCGCGTGGTGCTCGCGGAGCGGCTCGAGAAGGGGCTGCGCGACCCGCGGCTCGGGTTCGTCACGATCACCGACGTGCGGGTCACGGGCGACCTCCAGCGCGCCTCGGTGTTCTACACCGTCATGGGCGACGAGGCGCACCGCGCCGACACGGCGGCGGCGCTGAAGTCCGCGACCGGGATGCTCCGCAGCGAGGTCGGCAAGCACCTCAACACGCGACTCACCCCGTCGCTGGAGTTCATCCTGGACGGCATTCCCGAGAACGCCGACCACATCTCAGCGCTGCTGCGCGAGGCGCGCGAACGCGATGAGTCGGTCGCGGGTCTCGCGGCATCGGCCGCCTACGCGGGCGACGCCGACCCGTACGTGAAGCCCCGCGCGGACGAGGATGACGACCTCGACGACGATGAGGACGACGACGAAGACGACGAGGCCGCGCGCATCTGAGCGTGCGGACCGTGAGGCCGGATGCCACCCCCGAGCGGGCGGCATCCGGCCTTCTTCGCGTTCTGGGGGTCTCCCTGGCCGGGGAGGGCGAAACTCCTGAGATTTCGCCCTCGAGGCGGGCGGGTAGGGGTTCGGCGGGGTCGAGGCGCTGGTTTCTCAGGAGTTTCGCACGGGGCCGCCGCGGGGCCGCCGCGGGGCTCGGGCGTGAGCGCGTCGTATCCGCGGGGTGCGGGCCTCGTCGGGGCGGGCGGAACTCCTGAGTTTCTGGGGGCGCGAGGCGCGAGCGGGGGATTCTGCGGGGGCGAGGTGTGGGTTTCTCAGGAGTTTCGCGCGGGGCCGCCTGGCGGGGCTCGGACGGGTGCGGGTCAGGACGCCGGGTGGCCCGGCAGGCGCAACTGCTCGTCGACGGCCTCGGCGAGGCCATCCGCCACGAGGGAGTCGATCGCGCGATCGCGCTGCGCGGCATCCGGCCAGTCGGGCAGCACCGCGAAGAGGGGGACGGCCGCGGGAGCCGCGGCCCGAAGGGTTCTCAGCACGGCACCGCGGGCCTGTCGGTCGCTCCCCTCGTAAGCGGCCTGCTTGCGGCGGCGGTCCTCGGACTCGGGGTATCCCGCCGCTCGCCAGGCGCATTGAGCGGCCAGCGGGCAGGCTTCGCACTTCGGCGCCCTCGCCGTGCAGACGATCGCGCCGAGCTCCATCGCCGCCGCGTTCACGGTCGCCGCTTCGACGAGGTCGGCGGGGAGTTCGGCATCCATCCGCTCCATGTCGCGGCGGTGCGGCGGGCCGGGCTGCGCGCGACCCTCGACCGCGCGGGCGAGCACCCGGCGGGTGTTGGTGTCGACGACGGGATGCCGATCCCCGTACGCGAAGACGGCGACCGCCCGCGCGGTGTAGTCGCCGATGCCCGTCAGCGCGAGCAGCGCGTCGACGTCGCGCGGGACGACACCCTCGTGGCGGTCGCGGATCTCCACCGCCGCGCGGTGCAGCCACAGCGCCCGCCGGGGATACCCCAGATTGGCCCACTGGGTCACCGCGTCGCCCGGGGGAGACGCCGCCAGGTCGGCCGGCGTGGGCCAGCGCGTCAGCCACGCCTCGAGGTGGGGGATGACGCGGGTGACGGGCGTCTGCTGCAGCATGAACTCGCTCACGAGGGTGCCCCACGCCCCGAAGCCCTCCC
>NZ_CAJYPF010000155.1 GCF_913776565.1 uncultured Microbacterium sp.
GCGGGTCGGTGCGGGCGGCGAGGAGTTCGTCGCGCGCGGCGCGGTAGAGGTCGGTCGCGGACGCGGCGGTGGGGATCATGGTGCTCCTTCGATCGCGTTCTACGCTAGCCCTCCGTCACCGGGTGGCGGCGCCGCCGTCAGCGGGTGACGGCGGCGGTCGAGGAGCGCGGGATGAGCGTCGGCATGGTCCGTTCGATCCGCGCGGGGGTCTCGGGAGCGAGCAAGAGATCGAGGGCCGTCTCGGCGATGCGGTCGAAATGCGTGTGCACCGAGGTAAGCGGCACGGGAAGCCGCGACACGAGGGGGATGTCGTTGTACCCGACGAGCGAGAGGTCGCGGCCTGTCGCCATACCCAGTGCCTGCGCGACACTGGACATACCCAGGGCGAGGTTATCGTTCGCCGCGAAGACGGCCGTCGGACGGTCGCGGGTGTCGAGCAGGCTGTGAGCGGCCTCGATGCCGTGGTCGAGACCGTACCCCACCGCCAGAACACGCTCCTCGGCGAGCTCAACCCCTGCCTCGCGCAACGCCCGCTCGGCACCGGCGCGGCGGTCGCGCCCGCTCGAGGTGAACCAGGGACCCGTGACGATGCCGATGTCGCGATGCCCCAGGTCGAGCAGATGGCGCACCGCGAGATAGCCCCCGGTCTCATCGTCTCCGAGCGATGACGGACTGACGCCGTCGGTTCGCAGGGCGAGCACGTGCGGGATGCCGCGATCACGCAGCGAGGCCGGCAGGGCGTCGTCGAGCCGGGCCGTTGCCAGGACGAGCCCGTCGACGCCGCGGCCGAGGAGCGTTTCGGTCGCGCGCCGCTCCTCGTCGACGTCGTCGCCGCAGGTCGCGACCACGGCGAAGTACCCGCGTCGATGCGCGGCTCGCTCGATCGCCTCGAACATCAGCGCCATGACGGCGTCGGTCAGCCGGGGCACGAGCACGCCGATGGTCGCGGTGACGCCGCGGCGCAGACTCGAGGCCGAGACGTTGCGGCGGTAGCCGAGTTCGTCGGCGACGGCCCGCACGCGCTCGGCCGTCGCCGAGGCGGAGCGGGGGGTGCGGTCGTCGAGGACACGACTGACGGTGGAGATGCTGACACCGGATGCCGTTGCCACGTCGCGCAGGGTGACGATGCGGCGCTCGCCCGTTTCGATGTCGACCATGACGCCTCCCTCCGCCCACCTTACCCGCGGTGGCGGGGATCCTTCCCGGGAACGTTTTCACGAGAACTCTTGACACCGCAGCGGGCGACGGCTCACACTTGCAATCGTTCCTGCAAACGTTCTCATAACGCAGGTTCCCTCGACGAAGAGAAGACAGAAGGAGACGATCATGGTCCTCGACCTCCGCGGCCTGAACCCCGCCCCCGTTACCCCGTTCACCCCCGACGGCGACGTCGACTACGTTGCCATCCAGCGCCTGGGTTCGTGGCTCGGCTCGATCGACGGCGTCAAGAGCCTCGTCGTCCTCGGCCACGCCGGCGAGGGCACCTTCCTCACCGAGAAGGAGCAGCTCGACGTCATCCGGGCCTTCCGCGACTCCGTCGACGACCGGCTGCCGATCATCGCGGGCATCACCAAAGAGGGCAACCTGACTGCCGCCCTCGAGGCGAAGGATGCCGCTGCCGCCGGCGCGAAGGGCGCACTGGTCTATCCCTCGCACGGCTGGCTGCGCTTCGGCTTCCAGCCCGGCGCCCCCCAGACCCGCTACCGCGCCATCTGGGAGGAGTCGGGTCTCGAAGAGATCCTCTTCCAGTACCCCGACAACACCAAGGCCTCGTACGACCTCGACACCCAGCTCGAGATCGCCGGCCAAGAGGGCGTCAACCACACCAAGAACGGCGTGCGCAACATGCGACGGTGGTACACCGAGATCCCCGCATTGCGCGCCGCCTACCCCGACATGCAGGTGCTGTCGTGCCACGACGAGTACCTGCTGCCGACGATGTTCGACGTTGACGGCCTGCTCGTCGGATACGGAAACATCGCTCCGGAGCTGCTCGTCGACCTGATCGAGGCAGGCAAGGCGCGCGACTATGCGGCAGCCCACGCCATCCACGAGCGCCTGCTGCCGGTGACCAAGGCGGTCTACCACCGAGGATCGCACATGGAGGGGACCGTCGCCCTCAAGTGGGGCCTGGTCAACCGTGGCATCCTGGATCACGCCACCGTGCGCGAGCCCCTGCTGCCCCTTCCGGCGGGCGCCGACGCCGAGATCGCCGCCGCCTTCGCCTCGGCCGACCTCGGAAGCGTGGTCGTCCCGGCCTGACCGCACGGGGCGGCCGTCGCGGACGGCCGCCCCTCATGAACCCGCTTTTGTCAACGATGACGGAAGGAACGACCCATGAGCGACCGCACCACCTCACGACCTCCCGCGACCCCCGGCACCGGCCACGGGCGCATCCCCACCGAAACGGTGCGCAGCATCGTGGACTCCCATCGCACCCGACGCACGTTCTGGCGTCGACTCGCCCTCATCGGCCCCGCGTTCGTTGCGGGTGCCTGGCAGTTCGGGCCGGGCAACCTGACCACGGCCATGAACGCCGGTGCCCTGTACGGATACACCCTCATCTGGGTCATCGTCGTCTCGACGATCCTCATGATCTTCCTCACCGACATGAGCGTGCGCCTCGGTATCCGCACGCCCGTCTCGCTGATCTCGTCCATCAAGGACTCGCTGGGCACGTGGGCGGGGGTGCTCGCCGGCATCGGCGTCTTCCTCATCACCCTGTGCTTCTCGGTCGGCAACGCCGTCGGCTCGGGTGTCGGCCTGTCGATGCTCGTCCCGGGGACCTCCCCCGTTATGTGGACGATCATCTGCACCGCCCTGGTGGGGACGATCCTGCTGCTGAAGAAGATCTACGGCGTGGTCGAGAAGGTCCTGATCGTCATCGTCGCGCTCATGGCGTTCTGCTTCATCGCCTCGGCCTTCGCCTCGAACCCCGACTGGGCCGCGGCGGGCGCAGGACTCATCCCGGTCGTGCCGGGCGGAGCGTGGCTGCTCATCATCGGTCTCGTCGGTACGAACTTCTCGATCAACGCCGCCTTCTTCGCCTCGTACGGAACCAAGGCGCGTGATCGCGATGCGAACGAGTACCGCGACATCACTATCGTCGACACGATCCCCGGTATCGTCGCGCCCGGCCTCATGACGGCACTGGTGATCGTGGTGGCGGCATCCGTCCTCGGTCAGACCGGCGCCGACACCCCCGGCGCCTTCACGGGACTCGCGCGGATCTTCGAGCCCGTGGCCGGTCCGGTGGGCGCGTTCATTTTCGCCCTGGGCTTCTTCGGGGCGGCGTTCTCGTCGATGATCCCCAACTGCATCGCCGGCGGAACCATGCTCTCGGATGCCATCGGCCGCGGCGCCTCGGCCGAGACGCGCACCGCGCGGTTCGGCAGCGCTTTCATCCTGCTGTTCGGCATCGGCGTCACGCTCGCCTTCGCCGGCACATCTCCGGTTCAGCTCATCGTGATCGCGCAGGCCCTGACGGTGCTGTTCGCCCCGATCCTGGCGGCATTGATCATCGTCATGGCCAACAACCGCTCGCTCATGGGACCGCTGCGCAACTGCTGGTGGCAGAACGTCGCCGGCGCGATCGGACTGGTGGCGGTCGTCGCCCTGTCGGTCCGTCTGCTGGTCAGCCTGATCGGCGGCTGAGCCGCGCGACGCGAAAGGGCCCGGTCATTACCGGGCCCTTTTTCGCGCCTCAGCGCCGAGCCGACGCGTCCTCCCGCTCGGCGCGCTGCTTGGCTCGTTCGAGGACGCGCGCGCCGCGCGCACGCGCGCCCTCGAA
>NZ_CAJYPF010000156.1 GCF_913776565.1 uncultured Microbacterium sp.
TCTCGCGCGTGACGTCGCCCAGGACGATGTCCGAGCCCGACCACACGAGCCGACCGTCGTCGCGGCGGTGCACGGCGAGCGGCATCCGCTGCACCTTCGTGGCGTCGACGCGACCCGCGTCCACCGCGGCCGAGAGGCGCTCGCGCACGATCTCGCCGAAGGGCGCCGCGTCGAACGCGTCCCGCGTCACCCCCAGCAGGCGGTCGCCCTCGTCGAGGAGCTCGTCGAGGTCGTCGAGGAAGGCGATGCGCTCGCTGTCGTTGGGCCGCGGGCACGCGCCCGTCCAGTGCGCCGCCATGCCGCCGACGTTGCTCGACATCGCGGCGACGGGCATCCCGTCCTCGCCCTCGAAGGCGTAGCCCTCGTCGAGGAGGAACGTGCCGGGGCGCGCCCCCCGCACCCCGGCACGGGCGGCCCCGGGGCTGGCGACCTTCTCGCCGCGCTCCCCCGGGCCCTCCGACGCCACCTGCGCGCGAGCGCGTTCGGCGGTGTCGGAGATGTTCTTCACGTGCGCGCCGGGCGGGTTCGACACCGTCGGCCCCACCTCGAACATCGCGATGCTCGCTCCGGGCACCCGCTCCGAGAGGATCCGGGCGTACGCCGAACCCGTCGGCCCGCTGCCGACGATGACGACATCGACGGATGCCGGGTACTCCCGGGCGCTCATGCCGCGCGCGCGATCTCGACGACGTGGGCGACCGAGGCCTCCGACGCGGTGGTGGGGTAGTACTCCAGGCCGACGGGCCCGTCGTAGCCGCTGTCGCGGAGCAGGCGGAAGCGCTCGGCCCAGTCGAGCGAGCCCGTTCCGGGCTCCCCCCGACCGGGAGCGTCGGCGAGCTGCACGTAGTGGATCAGGTCGCCCGCGTTCACGAGCTCGGCCTCCATGTCCTCGCCCTCGACGGCCGAGTGGTAGATGTCGTACAGCACCCCGAAGTGCGGCGAGTCGACGCCGCGGGCGACGTAGACCCCCTCGGCGGTGCGGTCCAGCAGCGAGCCGGGGTGGTCGACGCGCACGTTGACCGGCTCGAGCACGAGACCGACGCCCGATCCCTCGATCTGGGCGATCGCCGTGCGGTAGATCTCGATCAGCTTGTCGAGCTGCACCTGGCGCTTCCACCCGCCGAAGCCCGTGCCGCTTCCCACCACGATGCGGGGGCAGCCGAGATCCCGCGCGATCGCGACGCCCTCGTCGAGCTTGCGGAAGAACTCGGAGTGGTCCCACGGCGGGATCATGAACTGCGTGCGCGGCTCGCTCAGCTGCGCGGTGAGCTGCACGCCGGTCTCCTCGAGCGCGGCCTTCAGCGCCGGCAGGTCCTTGGGCGTCGCCGGGGCGTCCACCCCGGTGGGACCCCACATCTCGACGGCGTCGAAGCCCGCGGCCGCGGCCGCGCGCACGCGGTCGTGGTAATCGCCGGCCTCGGTGAAGAGGAGTTCGATGTTGGGAGCGAGTCGGTACATGGGGTGTGTCCTTTCGACTGCGGGGCGCGACGATCGACGGATGCCGCGCTTCGCGGCATCCATCTGGGCAGGCTCAGCCCGTGAGAAGAGGGGTCAGCCCTTCAAGCCGCCGGCGAAGCCCTGGATGAAGCGCTTCTGGGCGAACAGGTAGAAGGCGAGGATCGGGATCATCGAGACGATGACGATCGCGAAGATCTGGTTCCAGGCCGAGACCAGCGAGCCGATGTAGTAGTACATGGCGACCGGGAGGGTCTGGTTCGCGGAACCGCCGAGGAAGATCAGCGACGTGAAGAAGTCGTTCCACACGATGAGGCCGGCGAGGATCGCCACGGTCCCCGTCGCGGGCGACATCAACGGGAGCACGATGCGGAAGAAGATCTGCGTGCGGCTGGCGCCGTCGATGGTCGCCGCCTCCTCGTACTCGGTGCCGAGCCCGCGGAAGAACCCCGCGTAGAGGAAGATCGCGAGCGGCAGGAGCATCCCGGTGTAGAGGATGATCATGCCCCAGGCCGAGCCGGTGAGTCCGAGCGCGCGCGCCCCGATGTACAGCGGCACGGTGCCGAGCTGCGTGGGGAGCACGATCGCCACGAGGAACAGGTAGTAGACGACGCGGCTCCACCGGCGCGTGCTGCGGGCGATCACGTAACCGGTGAGCGAACCCAGGAGCACCAGCAGCACGATGCTGCCGGCCGTGATGATGATGCTGTTGACGAGCCCCATCACGACGTTCGAGTTGCCGGTGGCGGTGAGCACCTTGAGGAAGTTGCCGAAGTCGGGCGCCGTCGGCGGTGCCAGCGTCGACGAGGTGATGACCTCGCGGTCCGACTTCAGCGAGGTCGTGACCAGGAAGTAGAACGGCAGCAGGAAGACGAGCGCGGCGATCCAGAACAGGAACTCGCGCAGTCCCGTGAGCTTGGTGTAGCGGAACATGTCAGTTCTCCTCCGAACGGTCGGCGGTGACGCGCTGCTGGATGACGGCGAAGACGAGGATGATCAGGGTGAGCAGCAGCGCGAGGGCGGCGCCGTAGCCGAAGTTGCCGAGCGCGAAGGACTGCTTGTAGACCTGCGTCGCGAGCGTCTCGGTCGCCGCGGCGGGGCCGCCGCCGGTGAGCGCCATGATCTGGTCGAAGACGCGCAGTCCGTTCACCAGCCCGAGGGTGGTCGCGATCGCGACGGCCGGGCGGATGGAGGGGAGCGTGACGTGCCAGAAGCGCTGCCACAGGTTGGCGCCGTCGATGGCTGCGGCCTCCTCGATCTCGACCGGGACGGCGGCGAGGCCGGCCATGTAGATCACCATCGAGAAGCCGATGTTCTGCCAGACGAGAACCACGAGGATGGTCCAGATCGCCCACGTGGGGTCGGCGATCCAGGCGCGGGCCATCGAGTCCAGGCCGATCCCGCGCAGCACGAGGTTGAGCGGCCCGTTGAAGTCGAAGATGAACTTCCAGATGTACGAGGTCGCCAGCGGGCTCAGCACGACCGGCATGAAGAAGAGCGTGCGCAGGATGTAGCGGCTCTTGAGCCCCCGGTTGAGCCCGAGGGCGATGCCCAGGCCCAGGATGTTGCTGAGGATCACCGATCCGAAGGCGAGGAACAGCGTGTTCCACAGGGCCCCGATCTTCGTCGGGTCCTGGAAGATGCGCGTGAAGTTGTCGAGCCCGATCAGCTCGAAGGCCCCGATGCCGGTCCAGTTCGTGAAGGCGAAGAAGCCGCCGACGCTCGTGGCGACGTAGTGGATGCCGATGACGAAGAGGATGCCCGGCAGCGCCCACCACCAGTAGCCGAACTTCAGCAGGCCCTTGCGCCGCGGGGCGGGAGCCTGTCGGCGGCGTCCGCCGCGGCGCGGCAGGACCACGCGCTCGGTCTCGGTGGCGGCGACCTCGCCGGCTCGGAAGGTGGTGCTCATGGCGTCCTCGTCATCCTCGATGGGGTGCGGCTCCGCCGCCCGGGTCCAGGGGCCCGGGCGGCGGATTCACTCAGTTGCCCCAGGCCGCATCCATGTTCTGGAGCACCTGGTCGATGCTGCTCTGGCCGGTCAGCAGTCCCTGGACGCCCGTCGAGAGCGCGTCGTACACGGCCGGGTTGGGCCAGACGTTCGAGGGCAGGGTGGTGTACGAGCCGTTCGAGATGTCATCGACGACCTCGGAGTAGATCGTGTTGCTCAGGTCGAGGTTCTTGTACTCCGAGATGGGCAGCAGACCCGAGGCCTCGTAGAACTTCTCCTGCGCGTCGGGGGTGGCGAGCCAGTCGAGGAACTTCTTCGCGGCGTCCTTCTTCTGGGACTTCGCGTTGATCGACGCGGCGTAGTTCGAGCTGGCGAGCACGAAGGGCTTGCCGCCGCCCGCGGCCGGGAAGGGCTGCACCTTGAAGTCGGCCTCCGCGGGAGCCGCCGCGGCGATCTCGACCGCCGAGCCCGAGGGGATGAAGCTGCCGACCGAGGTGCCCTGCGCGAGTCCGTTGGTGATGGCGTCGAAGCCGCCGCCCTCGGCGCCGGCCTGGAAGCAGCCCTTGTCCTTGAGGTCGATGATGGTCTGCAGCGTGTCGGCCCAGCCCTTGCTCTGGGCGAAGGTGGTCTTGCCCTCGGCCCGCTCGGTGTTGAAGTTCGGGTCCGATGCGTAGACGCGGGTCGCCGCGATGCCCTGAGCCGTGAGGCCCGCGTTCGGGGCGGCGGCGCCGGCGAGGGCGAGCATCGACTTGCCGTCGCCCGCGAGCTTGCCGCATTCGGCGTAGAAGTCGTCCATGGTGGTGGGCCAGCTCGTGATCCCGTTCATGCCCGCCGTGCCCATGCTGGCGACGACGGCGCCGATGGTGAAGTCCAGCGGCTGTCCGTAGGTCTTGCCGTCGATCTCGAAGAGCGTGTCGCTGCCGGTCGGCACGAGCGACGTCGCCGTGTCGCCGAGCGGCTCGAAGAACCCGGCCTGGGCGAGGGCGCTGAGACCGCGTGCGTCACCCGCGCCGGGCGCGGTGATGATCACGTCGGAGGCGTTCCCCGCCTGCAACTGCGTGCGGATGGTCTCGCCGTACTTGTCGTTCGGGGTCGGGTTCGAGGTGATCGTGACGCCGGGGTTCGCCGCCATGTACTCCTTGGCGAGCGTCTCGTACGGGCTCTCGAGGTTGTTGGAGGTGGCGAACGTGAAGGTGAACGATTCGGCGTCGCCCCCGGAGTCCCCCGCGCTCGAGCCCGAGCAGCCCGAGAGGGCGAGAGCGGCGGTGACGGGGAGGGCGAGAAGACCTGCGATGCGCGTGACGCGGCGTTGCGGAGCCATGGGCCAGCCTTTCTGACGACGTTGTCGGCGAGCCCTTCGGTGGGAGCGCCTGTGCTGTGTGACCCAGTATCGGCGCGTTGCGCCGAAAAAGCACATAAGTCTTCGCGATGCGGCGCATAAGGCCGCACGAACGCGGCCGCATCGCCGAGAGATATGCGTCCTGGCGCCTGCATAGATGCCGTTGATACGATGCGAGCACAGCTTCCCCGAGCGAAGGATCACGCCGTGGTGACCGACCATGCGACACTCTCGCGCCTCGATCTCAACCTCCTCGTCGCCCTCGACGCACTGCTCACCGAGCGTAGTGTGACGCGCGCCGCCGAGAGCCTGCACCTGAGCCAGCCCGCGTTGAGCGCGTCGCTCGCGCGCCTGCGCGCGCACTTCGACGACCAGATCCTCGCCCGCCGCGGCAACACGTACGAGCTCACCCCGTTCGCCGTGCGCCTGACCGATCACACGAGCACCGCCCTGGAGGCGGCGCGGCGCGTGTTCGAGAGCCAGGCGTCGTGGTCACCGGCCGAATCCACGCGCGAATTCTCGATCTACGGCTCGGACTACGGCTTCGTCACGGTCGGCACCGTGGTCTCGCAGCTCGCCGCCGAGCAGGCGCCGGGAGTGCGGTTCCGCTACATGCTGCACAATCCCGGGATCGTGGAGGAAGCCGCGAACCGGCTGCGCTCGGCGGACGCCATGGTCATCCCCCACGGCCCGGTCTCGGAACTGCCCCATCTCGATCTCTGGCAGGACGACTGGCTCGCCGTCGTCGCCGAGGACAACGCCGAGGTCGGCGAGGCTCTCACCATGCAGAATCTCGCCGACATGCCGTGGGTGCTGACCTTCCAGTCGCGCTCGGCGTTCACGTCAGCCGCCCGACAGATCCAGCAGCTCGGCGTCGAACCGCGCATCGAAGTCGTGCTCGAGAGCTTCCTGTCGGTCGGCCACTTCGTCAGCGGGACGCGCCGCGTCGGGCTGGTGCAATCGGCCCTCGCGCCGCATCTACTGCGCATCGGCGGCATCCGCGTGGTGCCCCTGCCCTTCGCGGCGACCCCGATCGTGAGCGCGCTGTGGTGGCATCCCTCGCACACGCGCGATCCGGAGCACGAGTGGATGCGGGGGCTGTTCGCCGAGGCCGGGCGACGCATCGCGGCCGGCCACCCGCCGCACTGAGCGGCGGGCGCCGGCCGTCATCGCGCCACGGTCGCCCTCAGACCCCCGCGGTCACCGCCCGCATCGACGCACGGATGAGGTCGTGCTGGCGACGCACGAGCAGCAGCGGGTCGACCTCGCCCAGCTCGGCGAACGCGTGGCCCTCCCACTCGCTCGACCAGAAGCCGCGATAGCCGCCCTCGACGAACACGCGCACGAGCTCGGGATAGTCGATCGCCGGCTCCTGTCCGGCGTCGTCGATGTCGTAGAACTTCGCGTGCACGTGCACGATCTGCGGCATGATGTCGGCCCACTCGCGCGGATCGACGTGTCCGTGCATGTTGAAGGCCAGGTGCGCGAAGGCGCCCAGCCGACCCGGGTCGAAGTCCCGCCCGCGGAGGTACGCGAGGAACTCCTGCTGGCGCGCCTGCATCGCGGCATCCGTCGCCCAGATGCTCTGCAGCGTCTGGACCGCCTCGTCGTCGAGGCCCGCGCGGCGCACGGCCCGCAGCAGGGTCGGCGACATCGCGTGCATGGTGGAGGAGAAGTCGGCGACGAAGCCGAGAAGCGGGGAGTCGAGCTCGGCGTAGGTCTCGCGCACGCGCAGAATCGGTTCGGCGTTCGGACCCATCGGCGCATGGATCTCGTACGCGAGTTTCAGCTCGAGGTCCTCGGCGATCGGCAGCAGGCGACGCAGCAGCTCGGGCTTGGCGCTCTGGATGCGCACGAGGGGGAAGCCGAGCTTCTTCGCCCCCTCGAACATGAGCTTCGAGAACGCGAACTCCTCGTCGGGCGTCATGTCGCGATCGCGGCGGCGCCCCATGTCGAGGTTCGCGCCGAACGAGCTCTCGACGAACCCGTGGCGGTCGAACGCCGCGCGCCACGTGCGCACGAAGTCGTCGCCGACCACCGGGTAGGTCGGCACCATCTGGGATGCCACGATCTCGATGCCGGGGCCGATACCGAGCTGGGCGACCCGGTCGAGCAGGCCGTCGAAGTCGAAGTACCCCGCGCGGAACTCCGCGCTGGCCGAGTACAGCGTCAGGCCGAGCTGGAAGGGGTCCTCCTCGGCCGCGGGCGGCGGGGGCGTGACGTCCGACACGAGCGCCGGGATGCCGGCATCCGCGTCGACGACGTCGAGGGTGCGGACGTCGTGCGCGACGTTGGGCACGTACATGCCGGGCCCGCCGTCCTGGCCCGGGGCGATCTGCATGTACGGCAGGCGCAGCTCGCCGTGCAGCACGACGTCGTGGGTCTCGCCGAGCACGACGGGCCGGGCGCGGCGGGCGACCAGCCGGGGGTGCTCCTGCAGGAACCACAGCCGTTCGCTGTGCTCCGGCAGCTCGTCGAGCCGGTACGAGGCGTCGGCGAACTCGAGGCGCAGGTCGTCGGCATCCACCTGCTCCCCGTCGACGGTCAGGGCGAGGGTCGACACCGACGACAGCCAGAGGCTGCGGTACCAGGGGATCGTCAGGCGCAGCGCCAGCCCGTCGGGGTGCGTGCGCAGGCTGTCGTCGTGGATGAGTCCGTTGGGCATGTCGATCCCTCAGAGACGGTCGGCGATCTGGCGGATGAGCGTGTGCTGGCGGCGCACCTGCTCGATCGAGCGCCACGGTTCGCGTTCGCCCTCGTACTCGCTCGAGAGGTACCCGGTGTAGCCGGCGTCCTTGAGCGCCCGCAGCACGGGCTCCCACGGAATCTGCTGGTCGTGCAGGTCGGCGTCGATGTCGTGGAACTTCGCCTGGATGAACACGACGTTCTCGATGACGTCGAACACGTCGTTCGGGTCCACGTGGATGCCGTCGAGGAACGCCGGACGCTGACCCGGCAGCTCGCCGGGCTTGAGCGGAATGGGGCGGTCCTGGAAGATGCCGGTGTCGAGCAGGAGTCCGAAGTGCTTCGTGCCGGTGCGGCGGATGAGGGCGATGTAGTCGTCGACGACCTCGTGCTTGATGGGGGTCGGCGAGTGGATCTCGGGGCAGATGATCACGTCGAGCTCCTCGGCGAGCGGCAGGGACGCCTCGACGACCTCGGTCCAGATCGGGTGCGGGATGAGGTCGCTGGAGACGACGCCGATCTTGGGCCGCACGAAGCGGAAGCCGAGGCGCTTCGCGAGACGCAGATCGCGCTGCAGCGCCGCAGCCCCCTCCTCCACCGTCATGTCGCGGCCGTTCGGGCCGCTCGAGTGCAGGCGCGTGTCGATCCACGAGCCCATGTTGGTCGGCTCGAGGCCGTACTTCTGCAGGAGGGCGAACCACTGCGCGACCCACTCGTCCGAGGGGTGCGGGTAGTTCGGGACGTGCGCCTCGCCGAGGATCTCGATGCCGGTCGCGCCGAGGTCGGCGATCGAGGCCATCGCGGTCTCGAGGTCCATGACCGTGCCGAAGTCGGTCATGTAGCTGTAGAGCGAGACGCCGTAGCGGAAGGGGGCACCGGATGCCTCGGGCGCGAGCGTGACGTGCTTGGTGACGCGGTAGGTGCTCGGCTGGTGCTCCTGAGGGATGTACGACATGCGCAGGCGCAGTTCGATCGACAGCTCGTGCACGCCGTCGGGGAGGCCCCCGGGCAGCGGGACGGTGACGATCGCCGCGTCCTCGAGCGGCCAGCGCACGCCGTCGCCGTCCCAGAGCTGGGCGAGCGTGTACTGCCGCCCCTGGAGCGTCCACAGCGGCACGTCGGGTGCGACGTCGACCAGGCCGGGGATGTTGACGGCGATCCCGTCGATCAGCGAGGCGGCCATCCCGCGGTACGAGGGCATGCGCACGCGGAACTGGAAGCCGGTGATCTCGCCGCCCTCCCGGACGTTGCGGAATCCGACGGACTGGATGAGGTCTCTTTCGAGAAGCATCGTCGCTCCTTCTGTGTGGGGTCGCTTCGACGCTACTCGGCTTTTGCAGATTTGCGACATAAGGGGATGTGATGCCGCGCATCATCGAGGCGAACGTCGCTCGCTTGCGGGGCGGTACCGACGACGCCTAGGTTCAGAATCCGAATCACCGTTTTGATTTTCCGTCCGACGCGTCGAGGCGGTTCCGACCGCTCGAAGAGGAGCACACGCATGGCCCACCCGTTGAGGATTCTCGTCGTCGGCGCCGGAATCGGAGGCCTCAGCGCCGCCTCGGCACTCGCCCGCATCGGCGCGACGGTCGACGTGATCGACGACAAGCCCGAGATCAGCGTCGCCGGCGTCGGCTTCGGCTTGCGCATCAACGGCCTGCGCGCCGTGCGCGAGATCGGCCTGCTCGACGAGGTGCTCGAGATCGGGCATCCCGCACCCGGGATCGACAATCACGACGCCGAGGGGAACCTGCTCAGCACGATGAGCTACGGCACGCAGGACGAGGGCCTGCCGGGATGCGTGACGATGTCGCGCATCGCCTTCCTCGAGCTCGCCGCCCGGCACGCCCGCGAGAACGGCTGCACCTTCCGCATGAGCACGACCGTCGCCGACATCGCGCAACACGATGACACCGCGACGGTCACTTTCAGCACCGGCGACCGGGCCGACTACGACCTCGTCCTCGGCTTCGACGGCCTGCACTCGCAGATCCGCCGCGACTACTTCGGCGAGAAGTACGACCCCCGGCCGGTCGGCGGGGTCGCGTGGCGCGTGGGCCTTCCGAACCGCCGCAAGATCATGCAGCCGATCATCTGTCAGGGCTACGGCGGCAAGATCATGCTCACCCCCCTGTCCGAAGACCTGATGTACATGGTGCTCACCGTGGCCGAAGAGGGGCGCCCCCGCTACGACGCGAGCAAGATGGCCGAGATCATGCACGACCGCGCCGCGGCCCTGACCCGCGGGTCGGACTTCCTCGCCGACGCGCTCGACGACGTCCGCCTCGCCGAGAACGTCGCCTACACGCCGTACTCGACGGTGTGGGTGCCCTATCCCTGGTTCCGCGGCCGCGTGATGATCCTGGGCGACGCCGCCCACACGATGACCCCCTACCTCGGGTCCGGAGCGGCGATGAGCATCGAGGACGGGGTGGTTCTCGCCCAGGAGCTCGCCCGGAACGACTCGGTGCTCGACGCCCAGCTCGATGTCATGAAGCGCCGCCTGCCGCGCGTGCGCGCCGTGCACGAGCGCTCGATCGAGTCGATGCTCGAGGAGTTCGACTCCGTCACCGACGAGGCCTACCGGGCGCGCATCGAGCACCTCCGCCACGACGAACCGATCGCCAACGAGTACGCCAACCGCCTCCTGCGGATGCCCTACTGAGACCGAGGACACGACATGCCGCACCCCGACGCCCCCGCCGCACCCCCGGCATCCCGCACCCGGACTTTCGTCGTGGATGCCGCGGACGAGAGCGCCTTCCGATCGCTGAACGGCGTCGGCGGCGTCCCCGGACCCGTCGACGATCACCCCGAGTTCCCCGACATGACGCCGCTGTGGCGCGAGGCCGGGGTCACGGTCGTCCGCTCGTTCGACTGGGTCTCGCGCCTGGACACGCGAAACGACCCCTCCAGCCTCTTCCCCGACTGGAGCGCCGACGTCGACGACCCCGCGAGCTACAACTTCGCCGCGACCGACCAGTGGGTCGAGTCCGTGCACGCCCTCGGCGCCGAGGTGATGTTCACGGTGGCCAGCTCGATCCCGCGCAACAAGCTCCCCGCCGCCGACGTCGAGGTGTACGGCCGGGTCGTCGAGCGCATCGTGCGCCACTACTCGCACGGGTGGGCCGGCGGACCGGCGAAGCCCGTGCGCATCTACGAGTTCGGCGACCAACCCGACTTCGGCCCTCTGCACTTCGCCGGCGAGCCGCGGGAGTTCTACGCCATGTACCGCGCCTTCTGCGAGGCGGTGCAGCGCGTCGACCCGTCGCTGACCGTCGGAGGTCCTTCTCTGGCGTTCTCCCTCGAGGCGGACGCGCCGTACCGCGAGGGGTTCCTGTCGTTCGTCCGCGAGAACGCCCTCCCCCTCGACTTCTTCTCGTTCCTCTGGTTCACCGACGGCACCCGCGATCCGCTCGACTACCGCTACGTCGCGCGCGAGCTGCGGACCCTCCTGGACGACCACGGGTTCACCGACACCGATCTGACGCTCAGCTACTGGAACTACCTCGCGGTGCCCAGCAGCTCCGCCCCCGCCGAGGAGAAGGGCGCGTTCATGGCGGCGACCGCCATCGCTCTGCAGGACACCGTGATCGACCACGCGTTCTTCTTCCGCGCCGACAGCGGTCGCGATCCGCACTACGGCTTCGTGGACCCGGGCGGGGTCGGCGACGTGGACGGCCGACCCGACGAACGCTCCCGTGCACTCGCCCTCGCCGGGCGCGCGATGCGCGGCCGGAGGCTGGCCGTCACCGGTGGCGACGAGTCGGGTCTCGTCGGCATCGCCGGTCGAGACGGCGACCGTGTGCGCGTGCTCGTGGCGAACTACGCCGCCCCCGACAGCGCGCTCGCGCCGCGCGACGAGGATCGCTTCACCTTCCGCATCCCGATCGGCGAGCAGCGCATCGAGCTGAGCCTGACCCTGCCTCCGCAGCGCGCGGACCTCGCCTCGGCACGGGTGGAGTCGATCGTCCTCGACCTGCACCGTCTTCCCTGGGCCGGGCGCACCGTCACCGTGTCGGCCGCCTCGATGACGGGAGCGGTCGACACCTCGCGCGACATCGAGGTGTCCGCCGACGGTAGCCTTCAGCTGGAGTTCGCCCTGCCGCCGCAGTCGGTCCTTCTCGTGGAGCTGACGGGCTGACGGGGCGCGAGGAGCGAGGTGCAACGGTGGCGACACGATCGAGCGGCGCCGGCCTGTCGGAGCCGAAGCAGCAGCGCAGTCGCGACTCCTTCGCGAAAGTGCGCCAGGCGGCGCTCGCGCTGCTCCGGGAACGCGGGACCGGGCAGTTCTCACTGGCCGAGGTGAGCGCGCGGGCCGAGGTGTCGATCGGGTCGATCTACGGCCGGGTCGCGGGCAAGACCGAGCTGCTGCGTCTCGTGCAGAGCCAGGAATTCGACCGCCTCGACGACGAGACCGCGCTCCGGGTCGGTGCGGCGGGGCTCGGAGCGCCGAGCTTCGCTCAGGCGACGACCCGGATCGTCGGCGCCTACGCCGAGATCTTGCGGACCAACCGCGACCTGCTGTCGCCGTTCTTCCTGCTCGGCGTGGACGACGAGGCCATCCTCGAGAGGGGGCATCGCTCCGGTGACGCCGGGCAGGCCGCGTTCGTGCGGGCCCTGCTCGCCGCGGCGGCGGAGCACGGCGTCGACCTGCCGCCGCAGACGGCGGACTGGGCGTTCGAGGTCTTCTACAGCCTCTGCGTGCGCTACCTCGGGTTGGGCGTCGCCGCGACCGCGACTCCCGACGGGGCGTACGGCTGGGACGACCTGCTCGAGCGGCTCGCGCGCACGGTGTCGCTCATCGTCACCCCGGCCTGACCGCACCGCGGAGCGTCACGACGACGAGACGGCGTCCCCCGAACAGAAGGGTTCCGCGCCGATCCCCTGTTCCCGCCGCATCCCCTGTTCTCATGAGGCGGATGCCGTGGCGGCACCGTCAGCGCTCGAGCACCACCGCGAGCCCCTGGCCGACGCCGATGCAGATCGCCGTCACCGCGACGCCGCCCCCGCGGCGTTTCAGCTCGTGCGCGGCGCGCGCGATGATGCGTCCGCCGGACGCACCCAGGGGGTGGCCGATCGCGATCGCGCCGCCGTTCTGGTTGAGCAGGTCGGGGTCGAGCTCGGTCCACAGTTTCGCGCACGCGAGCGTCTGCGACGCGAACGCCTCGTTCAGCTCGACGAACGACACGTCCGCCCACGTCCGCCCGGCGCGCGCGAGGGCGCGGTTCGCCGCCTCGACGGGGGCGACGCCGAACACGTCGGGGTCGTTGCCGAACGCGGCCCGACCGGCGATGCGGGCCAGGGGGTCGGCATCCACCGCTCCCTCGGCACCCAGCAGCACGGCCGATGCACCGTCGTTGATGGGCGAGGAGTTGCCGGCCGTGACCGTGCCGCCCGCGCGGAAGGCCGGGCGCAGCCCCGCCAGCACCTCGGCGGTGGAGTCGTCGCGGATGCCCTCGTCGCGCGCGAGGGCGTGCCCCTCGACCTGCACGATCTCGTCGGCGAAACGACCGTCCGCCCACGCGGCCGCGGCGAGACGGTGGCTGCGCGCGGCGAAGGCGTCCTGCTCCTCGCGCGAGATGTCGTGGATCTCGGCGAGCTTCTCGGCGCTCTCGCCGTTCGAGATCGTCCAGTCCTTGCGCAGGCGCGGGTTGGTCATGCGCCAGCCGATCGAGGTGTTCCACATCGTCTGGTTCGCCGCGGGGAAAGGCCGCGGACTCTTCTCGACCACGAAGGGGGCGCGGGTCATCGACTCGACACCACCGGCGAGGATCAGATCGGCGTCGCCGGCCTCGATCGCGCGGGAGCCCTGGATCACGGCATCCAGAGACGATCCGCACAGGCGGTTGATCGTCGTTCCGGGCACCGACGACGGGAATCCCGCGAGCAGCGCCCCGAAGCGCGCGACGTTGCGGTTGTCCTCGCCGGCCTGGTTGGCGTCGCCGAAGATGACGTCCTCGATGCGGGCGGGGTCGATCCCGGTCCGTTCGACGACGGATGCCATGACGGTGGCCGCGAGGTCGTCCGGGCGCACGTCCGCGAACGCTTTCGCGTGTCGGGCGAACGGGGTGCGGACGGCGTCGTAGACGAACGAGGCGGGCATGGGTCAGTCCTCCAGCTTCAGGCCGAGCAGCGCCTCGACCTCGGCGTGCGTGTTGTCGCCGAACAGCTCGCGCACGCGGAAGCCGTCGGGGGTGACGTCGAAGACGCCGTGGTCGGTGTAGACCCGCGAGACGCATCCGATCCCGGTCAGCGGGTAGGTGCACGACGCCACGAGCTTGGGCTCGCCGCCCTTGGTGAGCAGGTCGGTCATGACGTAGACGTCCTTCGCGCCGATCGCGAGGTCCATCGCCCCGCCGACCGCGGGGATCGCGCCGGGCTCCCCGGTCGACCAGTTCGCGAGGTCGCCCCCGGCCGACACCTGGAACGCGCCCAGCACGCAGACGTCGAGGTGTCCGCCGCGCATCATCGCGAACGAGTCGGCGTGATGGAAGTAGGCGGCCCCGGCGAGCGCGGTGACGGGCTGTTTGCCGGCGTTGATGAGGTCGGGGTCGACGCTGCCGCGGGCGGGGGCGGGGCCCATGCCGAGCATGCCGTTCTCGGTGTGCAGCACGATCTCGAGCCCCGCGGGCAGGTAGTCGGCGACCAGGGTGGGGGCGCCGATGCCGAGGTTCACCACGGCTCCCTCGGGAATGTCGGATGCCACGCGGGCGGCGAGCTGCGTGCGCGAGATGCGGGTGGTCATCGATCCTCCTCGGATGCCAGGGCGCGGCCTTCGATGTCGACTCCGCCGACGAATTCCCCGTCGCGCAGCCACGCCCGCTCCCCCACCGCGACCACGCGGTCGACGTAGAGCCCCGGCGTGACGACGGCCTCGGGGTCGAGCGAGCCGAGCTCGACGATCTCGTCGACCTGCGCGACGGTCGTGGTGGCCGCGGCGGCCATGATGGGCCCGAAGTTGCGAGCCGTCTCGCGGTACACCAGGTTGCCCCAGCGGTCGGCCGCGCGGGCGCTGATGAGGGCGACGTCCGCGCGGATGGGGTACTCGAGCACGTAGTCGCGCCCGTCGATCTGCCGGGTCTCCTTGCCCTCGGCCAAGTGCGTGCCGACGCCGGTGGGGGTGAAGAACCCGCCGATCCCGGCTCCGGCGGCGCGGATGCGCTCGGCCAGGTTGCCCTGCGGGACGAGCTCGAGCTCGATCTCTCCGGCGCGGTACAGCCGATCGAACACCCACGAGTCGCTCTGCCGGGGGAACGAGCAGATCATCTTGCGCACCTGTCCGGCCGCGAGCAGGGCCGCCAGGCCCGTGTCGCCGTTGCCGGCGTTGTTGTTGACGACGGTCAGCCCCGCGGCCCCGTGGGCGATGAGGGCGTCGATCAACTCGACCGGTTGGCCCGCGCGGCCGAAGCCGCCGATCATCACGGTCGATCCGTCGCGGATGCCGGCCACGGCCGCCGCGACGTCGGGAACGGTCTTGTCGATCATCGGGCGTCCTCCTCGGCGGGGACGTCCGCGGCCTCCGGCTCGGCGAACACCGTCGCGGCGATGCGGAAGGCCGTGTTGGCCGCCGGGACGCCGGAGTACACCGCCGACTGCAGGATGACCTCGCGGATCTCGTCGATCGTGAGGCCGTTGCGGATCGCCGCGCGCAGGTGCATCGCGAGCTCCTCGTGGTGGCCGTGGGCGATGAGCGAGCTCAGCACCGCGATCGAGCGCGACCGGCGGTCGAGACCCGGGCGCGACCAGACGTCGCCCCAGGCGACGCGGGTGATGAAGTCCTGCCAGTCGGCGGTGAGGTCGGTGGTCGCGGCGCGCGCGCGGTCGACGTGCGCGTCGCCGAGTACGGCGCGCCGCACGGCCATGCCCTGGTCGTGGCGTTCCCGGTCGGTGGGCATCAGGAGTCTCCTCGGGTGACGGAAGCGAAGAACGAGCGCAGCAGGGCCGCCACGGCCTCGGGCTGCTCGGCGGGGGGCAGGTGACCGGCGTCCGCGATGCGCGCGACGCGACCGTCGACGACGCCCTCGGCGATCTCGACGGCCTTCGCCTCGGGGGCGACGGCGTCGTGGGCGCCCCACGCGGCGAGGACGGGGACGTCGATGCCGGCGAGGGTCGAGCGCACGTCGTACGCGGCGAGCGCCTCGCAGCACCGGGCGTAGCCCTCGTCGTCGGCGTCCTGCAGCGCGTGCAGCAGGCGGCCGCTCAGGTCGGGGCGGCGGGCCATCGAGTCGGGGGCGAACCAGCGCTGCGCCGAGCCGACGATCAGGCTCGACGTGCTCTGGGACCGCGCCTGCGCGGCCCGCTCGGCCCACGACACGGGGTCGCCCAGAACGGCTCCGGATGCCACGATCGCGGCCGCGCGCACGCGGTCGCCGTGGCGCCGGGCGAGCTCGAGCCCCGTGGCCCCGCCGAGCGAGACGCCGGCGTACAAGAAGGTGTCGTCGGCCACGGCGGCGGCCACGGCATCCGCGAGGTCGGCGACGGTGAACGCGTGCGAGACGCGCGGCCCCGCGCCGTGTCCGGGCAGGTCCCACGCGGCGACGCGGTAGTCGTCGGCGAGAAGCGGGATCACGTCCTCCCACAGGATCGTCGAGGTTCCGAGCGAAGGGCCGAGCACGACGAGGGGCGCGTTCTCCGGTCCGACCGGTTCGTTCAGGCGGATGAGAGTCGTCATCGGTTCTCTCCGTTCCCGCCCCGAGCGGTGCCGCGGCCGACGTGGGTCGTGCCCCGCGCGAGCCGAGGCGCCAGCCCCAGGTAGCCGGCCGGGTCCACCAGGGACTCGATGTCGAGACCGGTCGTCTCGGGCAGGGCGCGCAGGCGCGACGCCAGATCGTCGTCGCCCGAGAGCAGCTCGGCGAACCGCTCGGCGCCGATGAGCGGCACGAGCACTCCGCGCAGACGTTCGCTCACGAGCCGGCCGCGGGTCAGGGCGGCGTTGTCCGCCGCGGCGCCGACGTCCACGCGCAGGTGGGCCAGCAGCGACGACCCGTGCGCCGACGCGCCGACGGCGAGCCGCAGCAGCTCCCGCAGGGTCGGCCACTCGGCGTGCCAGGCGCCGTCGGGGCGCTCGTCGACGGCGAGGGCGGATGCCAGGTGCAGCGTCGCAGCCAGCTGCGGCGCGCGCAGGGCGGCGGAGCAGATCAGCACCGCCTCGGCGGGGTTCTGCTTCTGGGGCATGGCGGACGATCCCCCGCCGATCGCCTCGGAGACCTCGCCGATCTCGGTGCGGCTGAGGGTCGCGACGTCCCCGGCCACCTTGCCGAGCGCGTCGATCGCGCGGACGAGGGCGTCGCCGATCTCGGTCACCGGACCACGCGAGACGTGCCACGGGGCGTCGGGGGCGTCGAGTCCGAGTGCCCAGGCGAAGGTCGCGGGCAGGGCGTCGGCGGCATCCGGGGATCCGGTCGCCTCGACGAACGAGGCGAGGGTCCCCCCGGCCCCGGCGAGCTGCGCGGGGAAGGTCAGGGTCTCGAGCTGCCGGGCGGCGCGTTCCAGCCCGCGCGCCCAGGTCGCGGCACGCGCACCGATCGTGGTGGGCACCGCGTGCTGCGTGAGGGTGCGCGCCGCGGCGACGTCGTCGGCGTGCCGCTCGGCGAGCTGTCGCGCCCACGCGGCCGCGTTGCTCGTGGACCGCCGCGTCTGCTCGACGGCGCGGCGCGCCACGACCATCAGCGCGGTGTCGAGGATGTCCTGGCTCGTCGCGCCGCGGTGGATCCACCCGCGATGGGCGAGATCGACCTGGGCCCGCAGCATCCCCACGAGGGGGATGACGGGGTTCCCCCCGGCGACCGCGTCGCGCACGATCCGGGCGATGTCGAGCGCGCGGATCGACGTCCCGCCCTTCTCGTCGCGCCCGAAGACATGATCGATGTGCGCACGCGCCTCGCGGGGGGCTGCGCCCACCTCGACGTAGGCCGCGACGAGCGCGCACTCCACGTCGACGAGCGTGCGCAGCACGAAGGCGTCCGACAGCAGGTCGTCGTGCCCGACGCTCACGGGCGAGAGAAGGCCGATGTCGAGGACGGACGGAGTGTCAGAAGGCAAGGAACACCGTCTCGTTCTCGCCCTGCAGCCGGATGTCGTGCGTCAGGTACCCCTCGGGCGTGCGGGTCGCGATCAGGCTGGCGCGCTCGGTCTCGTCGAGCGAGGCCAGCAGGGGGTCGGCGGCGAGCGCCGCGGCGTCGGCCGGCGAGTAGATGCGGGTGTGCAGCTTGTCGGGCAGGCCGCGCGCGAACACGATCGCGGCGAAGAATCCCGCGCGACCGGACTGGATGCCGGGTTCCCTCGTCCAGAACGTGTAGCGCCCCTCGTCGTCGGTGAAGGCGCGACCGAAACCGGTGAAGGTGTGGTCGTCGCGGCGGAACGCCCCGCGCGCCCGCGGCACCGAGCCGTCGGCATCCGCCCCGAAGATCTCCACCAGCGCGTCGGGGATCGGCGCCCCTGCTCCGTCGCGCACCGTGCCCGACAGCACGATCGCGCCGGGCGAATGGGGGAAGACGACCTCGTGCTGCTTCGGGTACTCCAGGCCGTAGGCGAAGAACGGCCCGACGGTCTGGCCGGGTGTCGCGCGATGCGTCTTGGCGGGGATCATGCCCGGCCCTCCTGCGCGCCCTTCGACCGGCTCGGAGACCGCATCGTGCCTCGATGTGCTCGTCATCTCACTCGTCCTCCGCCTCGAAGTACGTGCGGTCGGGTCCGTCCACGACGATGTCGAAACGGTATCCCGTCGCCCACTCGGGCGAGGTCAGGTCGTGGTCGTACACGCCGACGAGGGCGTCGCGGTCCTTCTGCCGGTGGATGCTGTTGTAGATCGGGTCGAGGGCGAAGAGCGGGTCGCCCGGGAAGTACATCTGCGTCACCAGGCGCTGCGTGAAAGAGGACCCGAACACCGAGAAGTGGATGTGGGCGGGCCGCCACGCGTTGCGGTGGTTCTTCCAGGGGTACGGGCCCGGCTTGATCGTCGTGAAGCGGTACTCGCCGTTCTCGTCCGTGATCGCGCGACCGGCGCCGGTGAAATTCGGGTCGAGCGGGGCGGGGTGCTGGTCGCGCTGGTGGATGTAGCGACCGGCGGAGTTGGCCTGCCAGATCTCGATCAGCTGGTTCGCCACCGGGCGCCCCCACGAGTCGAGCAGTCGGCCCTGCACCGTCATCCGCTCGCCCAGGGGCTCTCCGGCGTGCTGCAGTGTCAGGTCCGACTCGATCGCGGCGACGTCGCGCTGCCCGAACGCGGGCGAGAACAGCTCGATCGTCTCGGGGTCCACGAGCTTCGGGTTCTTGGTGGGATGCCGCAGCACGCTCGACCGGTAGGCCGGGAAGTCGTGGGCGGTCGCCGGCACGTCCTCGCCCGCGGCATCGGCGCGGTCGAGTTCGGCGTGACGGGCCCGGATCTCGCGGACGATGTCGTCCTGCGTCGCCTGGTCGGGCGCGGCGAGCAGCGATTCGGGTGCTGCGGCGGGGCGGTTCGTCATGGGTCTCCTTCGACCCCTCCATGCTCGGACATGCGACGGGGCTGCGGCAGAGCGTTCCCGCTGAATGGGAGTCGTGCCATGGTGGTACCGTGGCGAACTCCTCCTCGGGCGACTCCGTGACGGACCGTCTGGTGCGCATCCTCGAGACCTTCACGCCCACGCGCACGGCGCAGACGACGGCCGAGATCGGGCGCCGGGCCGGTCTACCGAGCTCGTCGGCGCACCGGATCGTGAACGAACTGGTGGATGCCGGACTCCTCGAGCGCGACGAGGAGCGTCGCGTCCGCGTGGGCATGCGGTTGTGGGAGCTGGCCACCCGTTCGTCCCACGCGCTGCGCCTGCGGCAGGCGGCGCTGCCCGCCATGGAACGCGTGCAGCAGCGCGTGCGCGAGCACACGCAGCTCGCGATCCTCGAGAAGGACGAGGCGTTGTTCCTCGAGCGCCTGAGCGCCCCCGACTCGGGCGCCAACGTCACGCGGGTGGCGGGCCGACTGCCCCTGCACGCGTCGTCGTCGGGACTGGTGCTCCTCGCTTTCGGACCGCGCGATCTGCAGGAGCGCGTCCTCGCGGGCCCGCTCGCCGCGGTCACGCCGTCGACGATCGTCGATCCGGCCGCCCTGCGTCGCGCCCTCGCCGAGATCCGCACGCTCGGCCGGGTGATCGCCCCGGGCTACGTCGACGAGGTGTCGACTGGCGTCGCGGTGCCGATCCGCGACGAGACGGGGGCGGTCATCGCCGCCCTGTCGGCTGTGCTGCCGCGAGACGCCGAGACGCAGTTCGCCCTCGTCGAGTTGCACCGCGCCGCGCGCGACACCGAGCGCGCCCTCGGCTACCGGCGCTGACGCGCCTGGTCCCCGGCCCCGCCCGGCCGCCGACGTCGCACGCCCATCTGCATGATCCGTGGGGCGTGTGGCACCCGAAGTGCCGCACGGGGCGCCCCGCGGCCGCCCGGTCCTGCAGATGAACCACGTCGAGCCACATCCCGTTCAATGAGAGCCCCGCGGCAGCGCGTCTGCGGGAAAGGCACCATCGACACAGCCACCGTCGAAGGAGACGCCATGACCACCACCCTCCGCACCCGCGTCGCGATCATCGGCGCGGGCCCCGCCGGACTCCTGCTCGCGCACCTGCTCGATCGCGCCGGCATCGCCTCGGTCGTGATCGACCGGCGTTCGCGCGACGAGATCGAGAGCACCATCCGCGCCGGCATCCTCGAGCAGGGCACCGTCGAGCTGCTCGACACCCTCGGCCCGCACTCCCGCGCGCGCACCGTCGGGCACCGGCACGACGGCATCGAACTGCGTTTCGAGGGCGAGGGCCACCGCATCGACTTCGCCGAGACCGTGGGCCGCGCCGTGTGGCTCTACCCGCAGCACGAGGTGCTGAAGGATCTCATCGCCGCACGCCTCGCCGCCGGGCAGGACCTGCGCTTCGGCGTCACCGCCGAGGGCGTCGAGGATGCCGACACGACCCGGCCCCGCGTGAGAGCCCGTGACGCGGACGGCGACGTTCTCGAGATCGAGGCCGACGTGGTCGTGGGGTCCGACGGGTCGCGCAGCGTCGCGCGCGCCGCGGTGACCGGCTCGAGCCAGGGCGGGTTCTTCCGTGAGTACCCCTTCGCCTGGTTCGGCATCCTGTGCGAGGCGCCGCCGAGTGCGGACGAGCTCATCTACAGCAACTCCCCCGACGGCTTCGCGCTGGTGAGCCAGCGTTCCCCCACCGTGCAGCGCATGTATTTCCAGTGCGCCCCCGACACCGACACCGCGGCGTACAGCGAACAGCAGCTGTGGGACGAGCTGCAGAAGCGCGTCCCGGGCACCGAACTCCTGCGCGGGCCCATCTTCCAGCGCGACGTCCTGCGCTTCCGCAGCTTCGTCGCCCACGAGCTGCGCCGCGGCCGCGTCGCGCTCGTCGGCGACGCCGCGCACACGGTCCCCCCGACGGGTGCGAAGGGGATGAACCTGGCGATCGCCGACGTGCGTCTGCTCGCCGAGGCCCTGCGACGTCTGCTGCTCGAAGACGACGAGCGCGCGTTCGACGCCTACCCCGAGCGGGCGCTCGCCCGCATCTGGAAGGCGCAGCACTTCTCATGGTGGATGACGAGCCTGCTGCACGTGGCCCCGGATGCCACCGCCTTCGACCGTCGGCGGCAGGTCGGCGAGTTGCGCTCGGTGGTGGATTCCGCCCACGGCCGCGCCTATCTGGCCGAGGCCTACTGCGGCTGGCCGTTCGACGACTGACCTCCGCCCCACCCCCGCCCGCGCCCGCGCCCGCGCCCGCGAGTGTCCAGAACACCCGGACGGTTCTCGAAATCACCCGGGTGTCCGGGATACTCCATCGCCCTCGCCGCGCGTACGACGGCGGCGCCCGAGCCGGAGCACGAGCGCCGCCGCGAGAGGACGTCCGAACTCAGTCCTCGCCGTCGCGCGACCGCGGGAACGGGCTCGGCACCACCGGCACCGTGCCGGTGTAGCCCTCGCGCTCGGCGGCGAGAGCGGCGATGCGCTTTCGGCATGCGAACCAGCCGGCGGTGATGAGCAGGCTCGCCACGATCGCCACGACCAGCGTCGCGGGTGAGTCGATGAAGACCAGCACGAGCACCACCAGCAGGAACGCGAGGGTCAGGTAGCTCGTGTACGGCGCCCAGAACAGCCGGAACGACGGCCGGACCAGCTGTCCGCGGTCGGCGAGCTGCTTGAGGCGCATCTGGCAGACGATGATCGTCGCCCAGGTGACCAGGATGCCGACGGCGGCGACGTTCAGGACCGTCTCGAACGCGTCGGACGGGTTGACGTAGTTGATCACGACGCCGAACAGCGCGACGAAGGCCGTGATCGCGATACCGCCGTAGGGCACGCCGGCCTTGTTCATGCGTGCGGCGAACTTCGGCGCGGAACCGGCGACCGCCATCGAGCGCAGGATGCGACCGGTCGAGTACAGTCCGGCGTTCAACGACGACAGCGCCGCCGTCAGCACGACGAGGTTCATGATGACGTCCACGCCGGGCACCCCGATCGAGGCGAAGAACGTCACGAAGGGACTCTCGTCCTTCGAGTAGGCCGTGAACGGCAGCAGCAGCGAGAGAAGCAGCACCGACCCGACGTAGAACACCGCGACGCGGAAGATGACCGAGTTGATCGCGCGCGGCATGACCTTCTCGGGGTTCTTCGTCTCGCCCGCCGCGGTGCCGATCAGCTCGATCGAGGCGTAGGCGAACACCACACCCTGCATGAGGATGATGGCGGGCAGGATGCCGTTGGGGAAGAACCCGCCGTTGTCGGCGATCAGCGAGAAGCCGGTGGGTGCCCCCGTCGGCGTGCCGAAGACGACGAAGTAGATGCCCACGAGCAGGAACGCCACGAGGGCGGTCACCTTGATGAGCGCGAACCAGAACTCCAGCTCGCCGAACACCTTCACCGACACGAGGTTGACCGCCAGCACGGTCACGAGCGCGGCGAGCGCCCACACCCACTGGGGAACGGCGGCGATCCACGGCACGTATTTGCCGAAGAAGTTCATGTACAGCGCGGCCGCGGTGATGTCGACCATCGTCGTGGTGGCCCAGTTGATCCAGTAGAACCAGCCCGAGACGAACGCCGCCTTCTCACCGAAGAACTCGCGCGCGTAGGACACGAACGACCCCGAGGTGGGGCGGTGCAGCACCAGCTCGCCGAGCGCGCGCAGGATGAAGAACGCGAACAGTCCGCATACGGCGTACGAGAGCACGATCGCGGGCCCCGCCTGGGCGAGACGACCTCCGGCGCCGAGGAACAGGCCGGTTCCGATCGCACCGCCGATCGCGATCATCTGCACCTGCCGCGACGACAGACGCTTGTGGTAGCCGCTGTCCTCCAGCTGCACGGTCGAGGTGGTGGGCGGCTCGGCGTCGCCGCGACGCGAGGGAGTGTCGGTCATGCCCCCATCGAACCACTCGATTCGCGCAATCGGCGTCCGACAAGCGCGAAGAGATCGGCGTGCCGGGCGCCGCGCGGGGGTCAGAGCCAGTGTTTGCGCTTGAACGTCAGCCAGAGTCCGTACGAGGTGGCGGCCATCAGGCCGAGCGCCATCGGGTATCCGAACGTCCAGTTGAGCTCGGGCATGTTGGTGACGTTCATCCCGTAGATCGCCCCGATCAGGGACGGCCCGAACAGGATCGCCGCCCAGCCCGAGATCTTCTTCACCTGCTCGTTCTGCTCGAGCGAGGTCTCGGTCTGACGCTGTGTGACGAGCGTGGCGTTGACCGTGAGCGCGTTGTCGAGGATCGCGCGCAGGGCCGTCAACTTCTCGCACTGACGCAGTACGTGGTCGAGCACGTCGCGAAGGGAGCGCTGCAGCTCGATGTCGACGCCGTACTTGCCGGCTCCGCGCAGCAGGGCCTCGAGCATGTCGCGCAGCGGCTCGACCGCGCGTTGGAAGTGGATGACCTCGCGGGCCAGCTCGTAGATGCGCTGGGTCAGCTCGGCGCCCTCCGAGCTGAACAGCTGATCCTCGATCTCGTCCACGTCGTTCTGGATGCCGCGCGCCACCGGGTCGTACTGGTCGACGACCTCGTCGAGGATGGCGTAGAGCACGGCCTCGGGCCCCCGCGCGAGCAGTTCGGGGTTCTTCTCGAGCCGCCGCCGGACCTCGGACAGGTCGGGGACCTCGGCGTGGCGGACCGTGACGACGTAGTCGGGTCCGATGAACACGTGCAGCTCGCCGAACTCGACCGTCTCGCTCGAGTCGACGTACCGCGCCGGGCGAAGGACGGCGAACAGATTGCTGCCGTAGCGTTCGAGCTTCGCGCGCTGGTGCCCGGTCAGAGCGTCCTCGACAGCGAGCGGATGCAACGAGAACTCGGCGGCGACGCGCTCGAGTTCGTCGGGCGACGGGCGCAGCAGGCCGATCCAGGCCATGCCCCCGTGCGCCTCCATGTACTCGAACGTCTGGTCGAGGCTCGCCGGATTCTCGATCCGTCGGCCGCCGACGTACACAGCGCTGTCGATGATGGGCATGTCTACCGTTGTACCGTGCGCGGCTATGACGAGAGGGCGATCCTCACGACATCCTGACGGCCGTCACTTCTTCGGGTCGTTGCCCCAGTTCATCAGCGAGTACCGCCAGTCGGTCTCGGTCACATCGCCCTTGGGTCGCTGGGCGCTGTGCCGCTTGACGTAGCCCACGACCTTCCGCATGTGCGCGTAGTCGTCGTCGGTCAGGTCGGACGCCTTCTTCTCGAGGATGCGCACGATGTGTCGCCCGCTCTCGTGCCCGGTGGACTCCCCGCCGTCCTTCTTCTGCCCGACCGATTTCGATTCGTCCGTGTCGAGCCACTTCTTCAACTCGCTCGCGGTCATGTTGACGGCCTCGTCGAAATCCTCGCGGGTCTGATCCTCATCGCTCATGCCGCCATCCTCCCGGCCCCGGACGCGCGCCGCGGCCCCCTTGCACGCGCGCCGCCGCGATGGCATCCCGCTCGAAGCGGATCAGCCGACGGGCTCGCTGAGCGGCTCGTCGATGTCGGGGCCGGCCTGCCGGGCGCCTGTGCCGCGGCGGGCGGCGGCCAGGACCGCGCCGATGCTGGCGGTGATCACCAGCGCGATGCCCAGGATCTCCAGCCACGACAACCGCTGCCCGAGCAGAAGGAACCCGGCGATCGACGCGGTCGCGGGGCCCAGGCTCATGAGGATCGCGAAGGCGGATGCCGCCAGTCGCCGCAGCGCCACGAGCTCGAGCGCGTAGGGGATGGTCGACGACAGCAGCGCGACCGCCGCGCCCAGGGCGAGGATGTCCAGGCGCAGCAGCGCCGGACCCGCCTGCCAGATGCCGAAGGGCAGGGCGACAGCGGCGCCGATCGCCATCGCGAGGGCGAGACCGTCCAGGCGGGGGAATTCGCGGCCGACCCGGGCGGACGCCAGGATGTACAGCGCCCAGCTGACCGCCGCCCCCAGCGCGAACGCGACGCCCAGAGGGTCCAGCCGGTCCCATCCGCCCGCGCCCAGGGCGACGACCCCGGCCAGCGCCAGGCCCGCCCAGAGCCAGCGCGCGAGTCCGGTCGCGGTGAGGATCGACAGCGTGAGGGGCCCGAGCACCTCGATGGTCACGGTGACGCCCAGCGGCAGCCGTTCGAGGGCCAGGTAGAACAGAGCGTTCATGGATGCCAGCACCAGCCCGAACCCGACGACCGACCGCCAGGCGGGGCCCGAGTGTCCTCGCAGGCGCGGGCGCGCGATCACCAGCAGCAGTATCGCCGAGAAGAGCAGCCGTAGCATGACGATGCCGAGCGGCCCCGTCTGCGGGAACAGCATGACGGCGAACGACGCGCCGACCTCTTGGCACACCAGCCCGACCAGCACGAGGGATGCGGCCGAACCCGGGCCGCCCCGCCCGGTCACCGGCGGATCATCCCGCGGGCGGAGCGCAGATCGCGTTGCCCGCGATGTTGTCGCGCATCTGCTCGGCGGTCCACGGCAGCCCCGCCTCGGGCATCGTCTGTCCCGCCGCGGCGGGAGCCTTCGAGGCGATCGCTGCGAGCTGCCAGGCCAACCACGCGCCGGTGTTCTTGTTGCCGGCCGAGTTGTTCAGCACGACGGCGACCGACATGCCGGTCTGGGGGTCGGCGAACGCGCCCGCGAGGTAGCCGGGCGTCCAGCCGTACTGTCCGATGAGCGAGCCGGCCTGGTAGGCACCGCCCGCCGCGGTGAACCACGTGGGCTGGTCGCCGCCGACCGGGACGGGCGCGGCGAACCGGTCGTTCTCGGACGGCAGCAGCGCACCCGTCGCGAGCGCCTGCGCGTACCGACCGAGGTCGTCGATGTCGGTCACGGCACCGGCGGACGCCCCGCCGTAGCTCGACGACATCGTGCTGAACTCGAGCGGGGCGGAGCAGTCGAACGCGCCCTCGGCGTTGGGCTGCGACCAGTGACCGGTGAGCGACGACGGCCCCGGGGTGGCGGCGGCGGGGGCGGGGATGCCGGTGGCCGACAGACCGAGGGGCCCGGTGACCCGCTCGGCGATGACGGTGGCGAGCGGCTCCCCGGTCGCCCGCTCGACGGCCAGGCCCGCCAGATCGGCGTTGGTGGCCGAGGCCGAGAAGGCTTCTCCGGGCGCGTTGCGCCGCGGCTGGGAGATGCCGTAGGCGACGAGCTCGCGAGGGTTCCATACGCGGTCGGGGTTGTTCAGGACCATGCGGTCGAGGATCGTCGTGTACGACCCCAGTCCCGAGGTGCCGTCGCAGAGCTGGCGCAGCGTGATGTCCTCGTAGCCGGGCAGACCGCTCACCCAGGTGGTGACGGGGTCGTCCATCGACAGGGTCCGGTCGGCCTCGAGGGTGTAGAGCGCGTCGCAGGTCATCGCGCCGGTGACCTCACCCGCGCGGAAGGTCAGGTCGGGGGTCACCTCGGCGCCACCGGGGGATTGCGTGCCCACGCCCGACACCCAGCTGCCGCTCCACGGGGCCCACACGCCCACGATCGCGCCGGTGGACCCGGTCGCGGCGATGGCGGCGGTGACCGCGTCGCGCATCTCGGCGACCGTCTCGTCGGGGAGGGGCCCGTCCACCTGGGTGGGGACGTCGATCGTGACGGACCCCTGGGACGTGCAGCCGCTCAGGACGACGGCGAGCATGCTCGCGCCCGCGATCGCGATGGCCGCGGAACGACGCCATCCGCGCATGTGTACCCCCAGCATTTCCGAGCGCGACGAAGCCCGCTCCCGAAAGATTCAAACACACGGCACCTGAACGCGACCGCCCCTTGCGCCGATGCGGCGTCACGGGTGCATCACGACTGTCGCTCGAAAGCGCCCCGGCGGCGGAAAGAGGGGTTAGGCGATCCTAACTTTCTGCGTATGATGGCCGCATGAACGCCGTCGCCCCGTTCTCCACGGCTCTGCGCGAACGCTCCAGCGCGGCGCACTCCGCGCGCGAGTGCGACGGATTCATGACCGACCTGCTCACCGGGGCCGGCACACGCGAGGACTACATCGCCCTGATCGCGCAGCACTGGTTCCTCTACGCCGCGCTCGAAGAGGCGGCGATCCGCATGCGCACCGACCCGGTGGCATCCGTCTTCGTCCGAGATCACCACTCCCGACTCCCGGCCCTCGAGGCCGACCTCGCTTTTCTGCGGGGTCCCGACTGGCGCGAGCTGATCCATCCTCTGCCGACCACGCAGGCGTACGTCTCGCGCATCCGCCGGGTCGCGGCGACGTGGCCGGGCGGCTTCGTCGCGCACCACTACACGCGCTTCGTGGGCGACCTGTCCGGCGGACCCTCGATCGGGCGCCTGATGCAGCGCCGGTTCGGGTTCGAGACCAACGGCATCGGGTTCCTGCTCTTCGGCGACATCGCCGACCCCAAGGCCTTCAAGAGCATCTACCGCGAGCAGCTCGACGCCGCCCCGTGGGACGACGACGAGAAGGAGCGGGTCATCGCCGAGGTCCTCGTGGCCTACCGTTTCACCACTGAGCTGTTCGCCGATCTCACCCGCGCCAAGGCCGCGCGCGTCGCCTGAGGCTCACGCCTGCGCCGCATCCTGTCGCGCGAGCCAGGCCTGCTTCATGAAGCGGCGCACGTCCTCGTCGACGCGGATGTCGGCGGGCCGCAGCGGCCGCGTCAGGTACAGGCCGTCGAGCGAGGTCAGCCGGCTGAGTGCGACGTAGGTCTGCCCCGGGGCGAACGCCCCCGCCCCCAGGTCGACCACCGCGCGGTCGTAGGTCTTGCCCTGCGATTTGTGGATCGTCACGGCCCAGGCGAGACGCAGCGGGAACTGCGTGAACTCCGCGACGATCTCGCGCGAGAGGTTCTTGGTCCCCGGGTCGTAGGCGTAGCGATACCTCTCCCACACGGCCGGCTCGACGTCGTGGGCGATACCGTCCACCTCGACCCGCACGCTGTCGCCCGCGATGCGGGTGACGGTGCCGATCGTGCCGTTGACCCACCGCGGCGCCTCGCCGAACTGCGCGCTGTCGTTGCGCAGGAACATGACCTGCGCGCCCACCTTGAGGGTGAGCTCCATCTCGGCCGGGTAGTTCGCCTCTCCGCGACCGAAGTCCCCCGAGATCTCGGCGTTGGCGGTCTGCGTGCGGCCGACCAGCTCGTCGAGATGGCGGCGGTTGATGGTGTTGACCCGGTCGTTGCGCGTGGCCAGCGTGATGATCGGGTGCTCGCCGTCGGTGGGGTGCGGCGGCGTCCGCGCCCCCGCGGCGTTGAGCACGCCCGCCATCTCGGCCGTCACGCGTCCGTAGCGCACCGCGTTGAGCAGCTGCTTGAACCCGGGATCGGACTGCCGGTGGATCTCGACGAGCTCGTTCACGTGCAGATCGGCCCCGTGCCGACCGATGTCGATCAGCCCGTCGGCGGCTGCCTCGCCCGACCACACCTTCGCGTCGAAGAACCAGAACGAGCGGTAATGGTCGCGGATGTAGCGCATCTCGTCGCCGCGGGGCGGGACGGGGGCGAGCTGGTACGGGTCGCCGAACATGACGATCTGCGTCCCGCCGAACGGCTCGGCGCGCCGACCCCGCGCCTGGCGGAGCGAGCGATCGATGGCATCCATCAGATCGGCGTTGACCATCGAGATCTCGTCGATCACGAGGGTGTCGATGGCGTTCAGGATCTTGCGGGTGGCGTCGTTCTGATCGATGTCGCCGTTCGCGATCAGGCCGATCGGCAGGCGGAAGAGGGAGTGGATCGTCTGGCCCTCGACGTTGAGCGCCGCCACACCCGTCGGCGCGCAGACGGCGATCTGCTTCTTCGTGTTCCAGGCGAGGTGCTGCAGCAGGGTCGATTTACCGGTGCCGGCGCGGCCCGTGACGAAGACGTGCTCACGCGTGTCCTCGATCAGCCGGAACAGCGCCTGCTGCTCGGCGGAGAGGGGCGGCGTGGTCACCGGTTCATGCTAGTTCGCGCCGCCCGAGGGCGGCGGCCCCGTGTGGATCGGTGCTCTCGTCGACCGCCCTCTTCCATCACGTGGGAGCGGACCCGGATGCCGCGCCGACCGGGCCGCCCCTCGGCTCGGTGCGGTCGAGCAGCCAGCGCGCCTCGCCCGACAGCACGTCGCCGACGTGGCTGCGGAAGCGCGGGCACTGCGTGATGTCGTGCGAGCGGCAACGCAGCGCATGCTCGGTCATCGCACGCGCCTCGGCGATGTCGGCGGCGCGCCGGTCGAGCTCGGCGATGTGCTCCTCGAGCACCCGGTGCCGGTCGGGCGCCGCCTCGTCGAGCAGCACGCGGATCTGCTCGAGCGACATCCCCGCCGCCTTGTTGCGCAGGATGACCGCGACACGCACGACGTCGTCCTCCGCGAAGAGGCGTCGTCCGGCGCCGTCGCGCGCGGGGCGGAGCAGCCCCTCGTCCTCCCAGTACCGCAGCACGTGGGTGTCGAGGCCGAACCGTGCCGCGGCGTCTCCGATGGACTCACCGCTTGACTTCATGTCGACATGAAGTCACACCATGGACGCGAACACAAGCGGAAGGAGCTCATCATGTACGACGCGATCATCATCGGGGGCGGCCCGGCGGGCCTGCAGGCGGCCCTCACGCTGGGGCGCATGCACCGCAGCACCCTCGTGCTGGACTCGGGCGAGTACCGCAACGCCACCGTTCGCCACGCGCACAACCTGCTCACCAACGACGGACGCGATCCCGCCGAGCTGCGCCGGATCGCCCGCGCCGAGATCGCCGCGTACGAAACGGTCGAGATCCGGGATGCCGCCGCAACCGCCGTCTGGCGCACCGACGGCGCGCTGACGGTCGAGACCGCGGGCGGACGGCTCCGCGCCCACGCGGTGATCCTCGCCACCGGGGTCACCGACGACCTCCCGCCGATCCCCGGTCTCGCCGCGCACTGGGGCGACACGGTCGCCAACTGCCCCTTCTGCCACGGGCACGAGTTCGCCGGTCGCCCTGTCGCGGTCCTCAACGCCTCGCCGCACGCCGCCGTCCTCTCCCGGATGCTCGAGCCCGTGGCATCCGAGGTCCAGGTGATCGACCCGGCCTCCGTGCGCGAGGTCCTCGGCATCGAGGGCGGACTGCGCCTGCACCTGACCGACGGCTCCGCGCCCGAGGTCGCCGGGGCGTTCGTCGCGCCCACCTGGAGCGTGCGGGGCGCCTTCCTCGACGGTCTCGCCCTGCTGCGCCAGGACAGCGGGGCCCTGCGCACCGATGCATTCGGCCGCACGAGCGTCGAGGGCGTGTACGCGGTCGGCGACATCGCGCAGCCCGACCACCTTCCCGGCCCGTTGTTCTCGCTGGCCGCGGCCATCTCCGGCGGCCAGCTCGCCGCCGTCGCCGTGGTGCACTCGCTCGTCATGGACTGACGCGCGGGGGCACCGCACAGGTGCCGTTCCTAGACTGGGTCCGTGGACATTGCCGGCGGGGGCCCCGCGACGCCCAGGGGTGTCGGGGCCGCACGCGCGCGCGCCCTCGTGACCATCGCGCTGATCGGCGTCCTGCTGATCGCCGCGATCGGGGCGGGCGCGGCCTCGCTGTACCGCGAGTTCTACAGCCCCCGCGCCTTCGTGCTGCACTACCTCGAGCTGCTGCAGGATCGCCGCAGTGCCGAGGCCCTCGCCGTCCCCGGCGTCGCCGTGGACTCGGCGGAGCTCGAGGCCGCCGGCCTGCCCGCGACCGCCTCGGAGGCGCTGCTGCGACCCGAGTCCCTGACGACGCTCACGGATGCCGCGGTCACCGGGGAGCAGGTCGACGGCGACCGCACGCGCGTCACGGTGTCCTACCGCGCCGGGGACTACGCCGGCACCACCACCTTCGACGTGCAACCCGACACCACGGCCGGGCTGCTGCCGCGCTGGAGGTTCGCCCGCAGTCCGCTCGCGGTCGTGAAGCTCTCGGTCGAGGGCTCGATGCGTTTCGCCGTGAACGGCTTCGAGGTCGACAAGCGCCAGGTCTCGATCGACGGGGCGGATGCCGATCCCACCGCCGCGCTCCCCCTGCTGGTCTTCTCGCCCGGGCTGTACTCGGTCGCCGTCGACACCGCCATCTCGTCGACCCCCGGCGTCGCCGTCCTGGCCGATGCGCCGATGACCGGCATCCCGGTCGATGTGCAGGCCCAGCCCACGAGCGAGTTCGTCGGCGTCGTGCAGCAGCGGGTCGAGGAGTTCCTGAGCGCGTGCGCCGAACAGAAGGTGCTGCAGCCCACCGGCTGCCCCTTCGGCTTCACCGTGCGCAACCGCATCGACGACGCCCCCACCTGGTCGATCGTCGCTCAGCCGCAGGTCACCGTCGTCCCCGACGGGGCGGGGTGGCGCATCCCCGACGCCGCGGCGGTCGCGCACATCGACGTCGACATCCGTTCGATCTTCGACGGCACCGTGCGCACCGTCGAAGAGGATGTCGCCTTCACCGTCAACGGCCAGATCTCCGTCCTGCCCGACGGGTCGGCCTCCATCCTCATCGGCGGCTCGGCCGACTGACCCCTCACCGGCGGCGGGACGGGGCGCCGGGGGAGCAGGGTCAGCCGCGGCGCTCGGCCAGGCGGGCGTCGCGCGCGGCCAGGCGGGCGAGCTCCTCGTTGTACGCGTCCAGCTCGGCGTCTCCGACACGATCGACGTGGCGGTCGCGGCGCTTCTGCTGGCGCTCGTCGCTGCGGCTCCACTGGATCGCGACCGCGATCGCGAGGATCAGGGTCGGGATCTCACCCACCGACCACGCGACACCTCCGCCGACATACTGGTCCTGCAGCGGAGTCGCTCCCCACGTGCGCCCCATCGCCCCGAACCACTCCGCCACCATCAGGCCGGAGTTCATCATGATCGCGATGCCGAAGAACGCGTGCATCGCCATGATCGCGATGAGCACGAGCAGACGCAGCGGATACGGCAGCCGGTACGGGACGGGGTCGATGCCGATGAGGCTCAGCACGAACAGGTACCCCGTGACGAGGAAGTGCGCGACCATCCAGATGTGGCCGACGTGGTCGTACAGCGACCAGCGGAAGAGGTCGGTGTAGTAGAACGCCCACAGCGAGCCGATGAACAGCCCGGCCGCGACGTAGGGGTTGGTCAGCACCTTGGCGACCGGGTTGTGCACGGCCCAGAGGATCCACTCGCGACCGCCGCGAGTGCCGTCGTCGCGCTTGCGGATCGCGCGGGCCGCGAGCGACACCGGAGCCCCCGCCACCAGCATGAGCGGGATCGCCATCGACAGCAGCATGTGACCGATCATGTGCATGCTGAACAGGTAGTCCTGGTACACGTTGATCGGACCGGACGTCACCCAGAACACCCCGAACAGACCCAGGGCCCACAGGACCGTGCGGTAGATCGGCCACGAGTCGCCGCGACGCAGCAGGCGCCAGACACCCGCGAGGTAGAAGAACAGGGCGAAGGCGACCACGAGGGTCCACAGCAGGTCGACGTCCCACGCGGTGAACCAGCGTTCGGGGGTGAGGTCGAGGGGCAGCGGCGAGCCCGTCAGCACTTCGGCCGGCGTGCGACCGACCAGCGGCGCCTCGACCGGAGGAGGTGTACGGGCCAGGGCCGCGGCGACGCCGCTGGCGATGCCCATGAAGACCAGCTCGAGCGAGATGACACCCCAGAAGCGACGCGAGCCGGTTTCGTCACCCATGCGCGAGATGAGACGTCGGCGATACCAGGCGCCGAGCACGCCCATCGCGATCAGGGCAGCCACCTTGACCAGGACGAGCACGCCGTAGGCCGACCAGATGTTCTGCAGCCCGAGCAGGCCGATCGAGGCGCGCACGGTGCCCGACACGGCGACCACGATGAACGCCACCAGCGCGATCGACGAGTAGCGCAGCAGCGTCTTCTGCAGGTCGGTCCGCGACATGGCGGGGCGTACGACGACGAGCAGGATGAGCCCGCCGAGCCACACCGCCGCGGCGATGATGTGCAGCACGAGAGAGGTGACGGCGGCGTTGTGGCTCGCCTCGTCGCCCGCGTGCCCCTGGGTGCCCATCGGGACGAGCGCCGCGAGAGCGAGGATCGCCACGATCAGGGTGGGCACCCACGAGCGCACGGCGAAGGTCAGCACGGTCAGCACCGCTCCGGCGATCGTGGTGATCAGCCACGCGGGCCCGACCTCGCTCTCGACCAGGAACCGCCCGAGCTGCTGGCCGAAGACCGCGTCGAGGGTGGGAGAGGCGGGGATCACGTTCAGGAACGTGAGGAATCCCGTCACACCCGCCGAGACGGTGAAGATCGCCGCGCCGATGGATGCCGTGTCCAGGGCGATCTCGAACGGTCGCTCCCCCGCGCGCAGCGCGAAGAGCGCGAGAACGAGCGATCCGACCATGGTCGCCGCCGACAGGTTGACCACCACCGTGGCGATCGGCAGCCCCCAGCGCACGAACGGCCCGGGGTCGGCGAGCTGCGCTTCGGCCGCGCCCCCGCCGTACGCGAGCCCCGCGACGACGGCGATCAGCGAGACCACGATCAGGATGACGGGTCCCGCGACGCGCAGGAGTCGGGGATTCACCCCTCCAGCCTACGTCGCACGCGCATGGCAGAGGGGGGATGCCGATGGCATCCCCCCTCTGAAGACTCGCGGTCGAATTACTTGACGGCGGCCTTGAGCTTCGAGCCCGCGGTGACCTTGACGCGCTTGCCGGCGGGGATGGAGATCTCCTCACCCGTCTGCGGGTTGCGGCCGGTGCGAGCCGAGGTCGCGACCTGCTCGAAGGCGATCCAGCCGGGGATCGAAACCTTGCTGCCCTTGGCGACCGCCTCGGAGACGGTGGAGAAGAGGGAGTCGAGCACGCCCGACACGGCGGACTGGCTCTGCCCGGTCGCGCTGGCGATGCTCGCGACGAGCTCGGTCTTGGTGATGGACTTGTCGGCCATGTGGTTGTCCTCCAGGCGACGGCGCGCGTCGCCTCTCGTTACGCGGACGAGGAGGAATTCTCCTCGGTGGTCGGGAGACCGCCTCGACAGTATCAACCGAACCGCGGAATTACGCGGATTCTGACCGATTTGGTCCGTTTCTGCGCGGCGTGTCGCGTCGGTGACGACCCCCGGAGGCGGCCTCTCCCTCCCGAGAGCGCCGTGGCTCTCGCGTCGCGCACCGTTCGACCCGCGGTGAGCACACGACGCGTGCCCTCACCCGGGTGAAGAAGAGGGCGAGGCGCGCATTAGAATGACCGCCACCACGTATCCTCACCCGACGGACGAGGAGCTCCCGGCACGAACGGAGACCCGTCATGACTTCGGCCCTGGACATCTCCGAGGTGGGGGGAGACCTCCGTGCCGCGGCGGCGCGGACGGCGGCCCGACTCTCACCCGGTAACGGCCTTCCCCCCGCTCGCGACCTCGCCCTGCTCGCGGAGTGCGAACCGCTGAGTCCGCCGGCGCTGTGGACCGACGACGCGGCCGGCATCCTCGCCGCCCAGCTGACCGCCCGTGCACGCCAGGACGCCCTCACCCTCGGGTCGGGACTCGTCGACCGCTTCTTCGACGACGTCCGCCTCACCCGCCCCGCCTCCCTGTCGGCGGGCGCTCGCTCGCTGCTGTACTCCAGCGTCTCCGAGTACACCTGCAGCCTCGCGCTCGCCGACGTCGCGGCGCGGTTCGCGGACGAGGCCCTGCTGTTCGCCGATACTCCCGGGCTGACATATCGCGCGCTGGCAGCGGGCGCTTTCGCGGCGGGTCTGGACGGCGATGTCGACAAGACCGAACGCCTGCTGCAGGACGCCGACGAGCTGTACCGCGCGCAGGGGTGGCCGTCGACAGAGCGCATGCTCGTCACCTTCTTCGCGCGCATCACCGTCGCCGCCGCACGCGCGGACGCGGACGCGTTGGAACAGATCGCGGCCGATCTGCGCGCGACGCAGCCCGGTGACGCCTTCTGGGACTTCACGGCCGGGATGGCCGACGTGATCGCGCGCCTCTTCCGCGGCGACATCGCCGGCGCCCTCGCCGGCAGCGCGCACCTGCTGCACAGCAGCGGCATCCACAGCAGCTGGAGAGGGTGCCGACTGCATGTCGTCTGCATGCACGCCGACCTGCTCGTCGCCAGCGGACAACTCGAAGAGGCGCTGGCGCTGCTCGCGCCGTGGCAGAGTCCCGAGGGGCACGGGGTCTGCTTCCCGACGCACCGGGCGACCGTTCTGCTGCACCTGCGTCGCGATCGCGAGCTCATCGCCGACACCGACCTCTGCGCCGCGGACGAAGCGGGGCACAACCCGCGTACCCTCGGCCCCCTGCTGGTTCGCCGCGCCCTCGCGTTCCAGCGTCTGGGGGCGCACCGACGCGCGCTGAGGTGCATGGAGGCGGTCGTGCTGCTGACGGAACGCATCGGCGCGTCCGCCGTCCCCTTCCTCTCGCTGCCGCTCGACGAGCTGCGGTTCCTCTTCGACGCCGTCGCGGCGGAGCGCGCGTCGGCCCGCCCGGTCGTCGACGAGCTGCTGACCCTGCTCGAGAACGCCGTCCCGGCGACCGCGGACGGGACGGAGAACACGTGGGCCGCCGGGCTCACGCCGACCGAGCGCACTCTCGCGTCCGCGTTGGCGACCCCCTCGAGCCTCGCCGAGATCGCCCGAGACCGAGGCGTCTCGCTGAACACGGTCAGGAGTCAGGTGCGCTCCATCTACGTCAAGCTCGGCGTGAACGGGCGGGCCGAGGCGGTCCAGAGGCTCACCTCCTCATCGATGACCGATCGATGACCCCCTGGCCGCGGCCCCCCGGGGACGACCAGGCCCCGTCCCCGATCGTTCACCTGCGTGCGGCCGGGGCGAAGGGACGCCGCGAGCCCGCGGACACCACCCCGGATGCCGTCCCCTCACCGCCGATCGGAGCCACGCTGCGGGCCGCGGCCGCCGCCACGTCCGCGCGGCTCGTCCCCGGACGGGGCGTGCCGCTCGCTCGTCACCTGACGCTGCTCGCCGAGTGCCTCCCGCCGACCGCGCCGCGCGTCTGGACGGACGCCGAGGCGCTGACTGCAGCGGCGTGCTTCTCGGCCCGAGCGCGACGGGATGCCCTGTCGGACGGCGCCGACCTCGTTCGCCGCGCCTTCGACGGCGTGCGCCTGCGCCGTCCGGCCCAGCTGTCCTCGGCCGCACGGTCGCAGCTGTACGCCGGGGCGGGCGAGTACTGCACCGCCGCCGGCCGACCGCAGATGGGTGCACGCTTCGGCGCCGAGGCGCTGCTCTTCGCCGATACGCCCGCTCTGCGCTACCGCGCCCTCTCGGTCATGGCCCTCGGCCGAGCGCTCAACGGCGAGATCCGCGCAGCGCAGGCCAGCATCGACGAGGCGCTGACGCTGTTCCGCGACAACGGGTGGGACGCATCCGAGGTCGCCTACGCCGAGATGACCGCGAGAGGCACGATCGCGGTCATCCGCATGGACGCCGCGGGGCTGAAGGGCGTCGCCGATCAGCTGCGCGCGGTCCATCACGACGACGCGTATGCCCTCTTCACCGCCGACGCGCTCGAGGTCGGCGCGATGATGTTCACGCACGATTTCGCGGCCGCCCTCGCCGCGGGGCGCAATCTGCTGCTCAGCGGACGTCGTCGCAGCAGTCACCGCATGCTGCGGTACTTCGTCGTGTCGGTGATGTCCGATCTCATGGTCGCTCACGGCGATCACCTGGGCGCTCTCGATCTGCTGCGTCCCTACGACAGCCCCGAGGGACACGGCGCGTGCTTCGCGATGCAGCGCTCGGCGGCTCTGCTCGCCCTCGGGCGCGAGCAGGAGCTCCTCGACGGCACGGAGGGCTGCGTGTCGGCCGACCTCGATCACTGCCTGCGCACACTGGTACCCGTGCTCGCGCGACGGGCGATCGCCCTGCTCCGCACGGGCAACGAGCGGTCGGCGCGAGAGAGCATGCGCACCGCTCTCTTGCTCGTCGCCCGCAACGGGATGTCGGCGGCGCCCTTCCTCATGCTGCCCGGTGAAGAAGCCGGAGCGCTCGTCGACGACGCGCTCCGCTCGCATCCCGAGTTGGCCGGACCCCTCGCTCCCGTGCTGCGGCAGCTGCATCTCGTCACGGTGAGCGACGTACGGGGGGATTCCCCGGTCGCGCTGACGCCGACGGAGCACGAACTGGTGCAGCTGCTGCGTCGCGGGCGGACCAATGACGAGATCGCGCGCGCACGAGGCGTGTCACCGAACACGGTCAAGAGCCAACTGCGATCGATCTACCGCAAGCTGGGGGTCGCCACGCGCGCCGAGGTGATCGGGCGGCTCGACGGGACGGACGACTGACGGACGACGAAGGGCGGGGGCTCCTCTCGGAAACCCCGCCCTTCGAACGGGTGTCTGGTGCTTACCAGCTCGACTTGGTCACACCGGGCAGCTCGCCACGGTGGGCCATGTCACGGAAGCGGACGCGCGAGACGCCGAACTTCGTGAGGACACCACGGGGGCGGCCGTCGATGACGTCGCGGCTGCGCACGCGCGCGGGCGACGCGTTGCGGGGGAGCTTCTGCAGGCCCACGCGGGCGGCCTCGCGGGCCTCGTCGGTCGCGTTGGGGTCGACCAGGGTCTTCTTCAGCTCGGCGCGCTTCGCGGCGTAGCGCTCGACGACGACCTTGCGCTGCTCGTTGCGCGCGATCTTGCTCTTCTTAGCCATGTGCTTAGCGCTCCTCTCGGAAGTCGACGTGCTTGCGGACCACGGGGTCGTACTTCTTGAGCACGATGCGGTCGGGGTTGTTGCGGCGGTTCTTGCGCGTCACGTAGGTGTACCCCGTGCCGGCGGTCGAACGCAGCTTGATGATCGGACGGACGTCCTGAGCCTTCTTCGCCATTACAGCTTCACGCCCTTCGCCTGCAGGTCACGCACGACGGACTCGATGCCGCGAGCGTCGATGACCTTGATGCCCTTCGCCGAAACGTTGAGCTTGATGTTGCGACCCAGCGACGGAACGAAGTAGGTCTTCTTCTGCACGTTCGGGTCGAAGCGGCGCTTCGTCCGGCGGTGCGAGTGCGAGATGTTGTGACCGAAGCCGGGAACCGCTCCAGTCACCTGGCACACTGCTGCCATGGTGATGTCTCCTTCTGTACCGTGACACCGGACGGTGCCACCCAAGATCCCTTGTCTGCACCCCGTCCGAGCGCGACCGAAGGCCGTGATCAGGGTGTGGGATGCGAACTGCGTGCTGGAGTGCGCGCAGACAAGGGGTCAGTCTAGCACGGGCGGCGTGTCGGCTTGACGGGCCGCCGCTTCGGCGGCCCCGCGTCCCCATCGGAACGGCGAGACCGTGGCATCCCCCTCGATCCAGAACCGCCAGGGGAACGCCGAGGTCCCGGCGATGCCCGCGACACCCACGCGCGGGCCGGTCGCCACCCCCGCGGCCGGCGTCTCCGGCAGCAGCAGCCGGGCTCGCGCCCCCGCCCGCTCCGCGCCGGCGACGGCGTCGATACCGTCGTGGACGGGATGGCGCAGACCCACCGCATCACCCAGGCGGCCCGGGCCCCGGGCGATCTCCCGGCGCGAACGCACCACCCCGCCGCGCGCGAGGCGGCGCCGCTGGGCGATGTCCGCGCCCTCGACCACCTCGGCCCCGCGCAGCAGCACACCCCCCGCGACCCCCTCGGGCCCGCAGACGACGTTGACGCACGAGTGGATGCCGTGGCTCAGGTACACGTACAGATGACCGGGTTCGCCCCACATCGTCGCGTTGCGCGCGGTCGGTCCCATGCGGGCATGCGACGCCGGGTCGGGTCGATCGCCGGTGCCGAGCCCGTGGTACGCCTCGACCTCGGTGAGGCGGACGACCACGCGCTCCCCCGCGACGACCGTCTCGAGCAGCCCACCCAGCAGCAGGGGGGCGGCCTCGACGGGCAGCAGCGACAGGTCCGCGCGGGTCGCCGGTCGCATCACTGCGGGGGGACCTGGCACCACGACAGGTCGAAACCCTGCAGCGCCGTGACCTCGCGACCCGTGTCGATCTCGACCAGGTGCGTGAGCAGGCGCTCCGGCAGCGGCAGCTGATACCGGTCGAAGGGGTTGTCGACGGCGCGCGGCGCGACCAGCACCGCCGCGTAGCGGCCGCTCGGCGAGACGCACGTCTGCAGCGCGGTGTCCGAGCCCGGAACCTCGAGAAGGGGGCGCACCGCCCCCGCCGTGTCGACGTGGGCGATCGTCGTCGAACGCGACACCCCGTCGGTGCTGATGTCGGCGAACGAGCGGATGGTTCCCGCGCCCGCCCCCGGCACCGGGGTCGCCCGGCCGGCAAGCCCCGGCGGGTCCACGGGAGTGACGAGCCCCGTCTCCGACCCGTCGGTCAGGTCGATCTCGCGAATGCCCTCCAGTCGTTCGACGATCGCGACCGAGGAGCCGCGCGCGATCCCGTCGATCGAGACGGCGCTTCCCAGTGGGGCCGCGTTGCCGCCCTGCGCATCGGTGAGCAGCAGACGGGAGTCGAACGTCAGCACGAGCATGCTGTCGGTGTCGGGGACGAAGCGGTAGTCCGCGATGCGCACGTCGCCGCCGTTCAGGCCCACCTCGGTGGGCGGCGCGTCGTCGGCCGCCGACGCCGTGAACAGGCGACTCTCGCGGCCTCCCGCGGCGCTCAGGTCGGCATCCGAGAAGGTGAAGCCGATGCGTTCCCCGCGATCCGCCGACTGCAGGTTGGTGACGTACCCCGGCCCCGGCAGGGCGATGTCACGCTGGTTGCCGCCGTCGGGATCGGTCACGATCACGCGCGCGGTGTCGCCGTCGCGCACCGAGATGACCAGGTGGTTCGCCGTCGCCCGGAAGTCCTCGATGTGCGGGTGGACGAACACCGGCAGTCCCGCCTCCCCCTGCAGGTCGGTGCGGAAGATCGTGTCGCCCTCAGGGGTGCCGCGCTGCATGAGATAGGCCTGCAGGGGTGGCGTGCGGAACGTCTCGGTGAGCGTCGACGACGGCCCCGCGCCCAGACCGCTCACCCCGTCGATCGTGATGCGGTAATCGGTGTCGTCGCGCAGCGGCAGGGTGAAGCGCACGCCGACGCTCCGGCCCGCCGTGTCGACCGTGAACGGCGTCGCCGGGTCGACCTCGACCTGCGCGGGATCCACGCTCTGGAGCGACTGGGTCGTGGTGAGGATCACGCGGGATCCGGATGCCGCGATCGCGGCCGCGGGGTCGACCTGCACGTCCGTGACGCGCGGTCCCTGCGCGACGGCGACGACGCCGCCGAGACCGCCGACGACCACGAGCGCCACGAGCACCGCCGCGAACGCGACCGCGAAGCCGCGACCGCGCCGCTTGCGTGCGCGCGAGCGGCGGGAGTCAGTACTCATAGGGGTCCGCCGGTTCGTCGATCGCCGCCACCTGCTCCGCCTGCACCTCGAGCTTGCCGTCGCCGCTGGAACGCACGGTTCCGGTGACGGTGACCCATTGGCCGGTCGAGGGGGTGCTCCCCGAGGCGGCGATGGGCAGTCGCGCGGTCTGCGCGTCGATGACGCAGTGCGTGATGACCAGGCGCGTGAGGTCGAAGCTCGCACCGTCGCCGCCGGGCGTGATGAAGCCGGTCAGGGTGACGGGTTTGCCGTCGAAGGTCTCGGGGTTGGTGGCGTGGGCGAACACCGCCGACCAGTCGCCGATGCCGAACTGCGAGGTGTCGCCGGAGGCGGCCAGGGTCACCACGTCGCTGCCCGCGAACAGCGGCGGTGCGCCCACGTCGCGCGAGACGGCGAGCTCGGTCGACAGCGATGCCGCCGGGGTCAACAGCACGGCGATGACCGCGCCCGAAGCGATCACCCCGCCCGTGAACGCGGCGATGCCGCCGGGGGTGAGCCGCGGTCGGGCCGCGAGGTGCTCGTGCGCGGCGCGATCGTGCGCGTCGAGGGGGTCGGAATGCTCGTGGTCGGCGTGCGCGAACGCCTCGCGCCGCGCCGAGGCGGCGGCCGGGGCGTGGCCGTGCTCGTGGTCGTGTCCGTGGTCGGCCTCGGCGCCCAGGGGGAGCGCGAATGACGCGATCGCGCCGATCAGCGCGACGATCGACATGCCCACGGCGAACCACGCCGAGTCCGGGTTGATGTACAGCGACATGCGGCCCGTCAGCCACAGCGTGACCGTGGTGATCGACAGGCAGGCGGTCAGGCCCACACCGAGCCAGCGGGTCGCCAGTGCTCCGGTCCTAGACAAGCAGATTCACCACCGTTCCCAGGGCGAAGGCGAACAGCACCACCACGACCGTCATGCCCGCGAGCACCCGCGTGGTGAAGGTGGTGCGCAGCAGCGCCATCATCTTCAGGTCGACGATCGGGCCGACGACGAGGAACGCCACGATCGAACCCGGCGTGAAGGTCGACGCGAACGACAGCGCGAAGAACGCGTCGACGTTCGAACACAGCGACACCACGATCGCGAGCACCATCATCGCCGCGATCGACAGGGCGGGGTCCGATCCGATCGCCAGCAGGGCGCTGCGCGGTACGAGCACCTGCACCGCCCCCGCGAGCAGCGAGCCGATGATGAGCGCCGGCATGACCGAGCGCAGCTCCACCACGAACTGCGCGAGGGTGCGCCGCCCGCGGTCGCCGCGCTCCTGCACGACGATCTCGCACGTCTCGAGGAAGCGCTCGG
>NZ_CAJYPF010000157.1 GCF_913776565.1 uncultured Microbacterium sp.
TCCACCGGCGAGACCGCACGCCGTCGTCGAGACCGCATCTGCTCGCGGGCAAATACGTGCGGTTTCGCTCATCGCCTGCGGTTCGAATGGGTGGCCGTCGATGCCGCACACGTTCCTCCCCAGGTGCGGGCCTGTGGATATCGGCGGTGGCGCATGCGTGAGCGGGCAGTGTGGGTGGATGACGGATGCCCTGGACATTCCGCGGGCACGACGGATGATCCTCACCCGGGATGAGTTGGAGAACCGCGAGGTCGCGCTGAGTGAGTTGCGGGCTGCGGGCGCGCACGAGGGCGGCAGGTGGCTGCGCATTCAGCCGGGTGCGTACATCGACCGGGCGGCCTTCGATGCGCTGCGACCCGTGGACCGCCATCTGATCACTATCTTGGCCGCCATCGGGCGGTCCCGGGGCTCGGTCGGCGTGGTCTCCCACCTCTCCGCCTCGGTCCTGCACGGTCTTCCCCCGTATCGGTTCCGGCCGCGGCCCATCTCGATGACGGTGCCGGATGCCACCCACCCGCCGAGTCGCGCGGGTCTGCGTCGGCACACCGATGAGTTGTCCGCCCAGGACGTGGTCGAGATCCACGGCATCCGGTGCACGTCGATGGAGCGCACGATCTTCGACGTGGCGCGGACGGAACCGTTCGAGACCTCCGTGCCGTGCGCCGATGCCGCACTGCGGCGGGATGTCGTGAGAGGCCGGGAGTTCGACGCCGATGCGCAAGGTGTCTGGCGGGAGGCGCTCTCGCGTCGGGCGGAACGCGCCTGCGGTCGCCGCGGCGTACGCCGAGCGTCCTGGGTCGGTGCGTTCGCCGACGGGCGGGCCGAGCTGCCCGGCGAGAGCGTGAGTCGTCTGCAGCTCCACCGTCTGGGGTTCCGCGACTTCGACCTGCAGGTCGCGGTCGCGGGACCGCGCGGTCGCGACTACTTCGTCGACATCGGGCTGCCCGGAGCGAAGACGTTCTGGGAATTCGACGGTGAAGGGAAGTACCGGGACGAAGCGCTTCGCAACGGGAGGTCGCTCGAAGACGTGCTGCTCGCCGAGAAGCGGCGTGAGGACTGGATCCGCGGCCGCACGAGATGGGGACTGTGTCGTGGCGGGTTCGCCGACATCGCCTCGCCCGAGAGGCTCGCCGCGAGATTGGCGGCGTTCGGCGTCCAGCCGCCTCGCTGATCCCGCGTCCCGCGTCCCGCGTCCGCGCGTCCGCGCGTCGCGCGTCGCGCGTCCGGCGTCCGGCATCGCGCGTCCGGCATCGCGCGTCCGGCGTCCCGCGAGGACGCATGTGATGGTTGAACCCGTCGTCGATGGCGGCCAGGGGCGTGCGGGTTCGACGACCACGTGCGGTTTCGGCGACCGACCGGGCGGCGGGCCGGGGCGGCGGGCCCCGGGACGGGCGGAGCGGGACCCGGGATGCCGTCGGATTCGCGCGGCGGCGAGGGATCGGGTACAGTGGAGCCCAAGCCAAAGACCGTCGGTCATCGTCGTGCTCGCATGTCGATCGAAGCGTCTGCTGAAAAGCAGGGGACCTACGCAGGTAAACGAAACTCTTCCGAGCTCCGTGCGCCTGCGCCGGAGCTCTTCTTTTTGTCCGGACCCCGGGTGTCTTCGGCCGGCGCCCCGCCTCCGCGGAGCGCCTCGTACACACAAGGAGTGGCCATGGCGCAGAAGGATGCATCGGTCGCCGAGCTCACGAAGAACTTCGAGAACTCGACCGCCGTTCTGCTGACCGAGTACCGCGGTCTGACGGTTGCCCAGCTCAAGCAGCTGCGCAACGACATCCGTCAGGACGCGGATTACGCCGTGGTGAAGAACACGCTGACCAAGATCGCCGCGAACAACGCGGGGGTCACGGGACTGGACGACGAGCTCAAGGGCCCGTCTGCCATCGCGTTCGTGCACGGCGACCCTGTCGCCGTCGCGAAGAGCCTGCGTGCCTTCGCCAAGGCTAACCCTCAGCTCGTGGTGAAGGGCGGCTACTTCGATGGCGCCCCCCTCTCCGCGGATGAGGTCAACAAGCTCGCCGATCTCGAGAGCCGTGAAGTCCTGCTGGCGAAGCTCGCCGGCGCGATGAAGGCGACGATGACCAAGGCGGCATACGTCTTCCAGGCGCTTCCGTCGAAGGCCGTTCGCACGGTCGACGCGCTGCGCGAGAAGCAGGACACCGCGGCCTGAACCGGCCCGGCTGATTAACCCGATCAAGGAGATACAACATGGCTAAGCTCAGCACCGAAGAGCTGCTCGACGCGTTCAAGGAGCTCACGCTCATCGAGCTGTCCGAGTTCGTCAAGGCGTTCGAGGAGACCTTCGACGTCACCGCCGCCGCCCCCGTGGCCGTGGCCGCTGCCGGCGCTGCCGGTGGCGCCCCCGCCGAAGAGGTCGAGGAGAAGGACTCGTTCGACGTCGTCCTCGAGGCCGCCGGCGACAAGAAGATCCAGGTCATCAAGGTCGTCCGCGAGCTCACCTCGCTCGGCCTCGGCGAGGCCAAGGCCGTCGTCGACGGTGCCCCCAAGGCCGTGCTCGAGGGCGCGAACAAGGAGACCGCCGACAAGGCGAAGGCTGCCCTCGAGGAGGCCGGCGCCACGGTGACCCTGAAGTAATTTCAGCAACACCGTCGCTTCCCGCGACACCGGAGACCCGGATGCCACAGGCATCCGGGTCTTCGTCGTTCACGGCCTCGATGTCGAGGGGGCGGGACGGGGAGCGCACAGGCTGGGACGCGGTGTCATCCATTGAGGAACCGATGTTCACCGGATCGAAATAAAGAAGTCTGGGAAAAGGGTATGGGGATCGTTTACGGTCGTTGAGACCCCCCGTCGATCCCCCCACCTCCGACGTCGCCCCGTGCACGCCGGTCCTTGGAGACCCATGCCTTCGGATGCTTCGCGCGTGCCCGCACGCCGTTTCACGACCGCACTCAGCGCCGCTCTCGGCGTCGCCCTGCTCGGCTCGGCCCTCGTACCCCTCCCGGCCATGGCCGCAGTCGGCCCGAAGGTGGTGATCAATGAGGCCTACCTGAAGGGCGGGAGCGCGAACGCGTTCTACACGAACAAGTTCGTCGAGCTCTACAACGCCGGCGACACCGCTCAGGACCTGAATGGCTGGTCGCTGCAGTATCGTGCTGCGACGTCGACGGCGGCGCCCAACGCCGCCAACACCCTGAAGCTGACCGGATCGATCGCCGCCGGCGGCTACTACCTCATCGGGCTGACGAGCAATGGCGAGAACGGCGCCCCCCTGCCGGCGACCGACATCACGAGCACCGGCCTGAACCCCGGTGGTGAGCGCGGACAGCTGGTCCTCGCCAATGTCGCCGAGTCGCTCGCCCTCCCGGCGGGCAACGTCTCGGACAGCCGCGTCGTCGACTTCCTCGGGTACGGCACCGCCACCACCTACGAGACGGCGGCCGCCACGGTCACCGGTGGCAACAGCACCCCGAACGCCCTCGTGCGCACCGGCTTCGCCGACACGAACGACAACTCCGCCGACTTCACCAACACCACGACGGTGACCCCCCAGGGCTCGGCCGGTTCCACCCCCGCCCCGACCCAGAGCCCCAGCGTTTCGCCGTCGCCGACGCAAAGCGCCAGTCCCTCGCCCACGACCGCCCCCACCCCGGGGGTCGTCACGCCGATCCGCGACATCCAGGGCACCGGTGCCACCACGCCCCTCGCGGGACAGACCGTCACGACGCGTGGCGTCGTGACGGCGGCGTACCCCACGGGCGGGTACAACGGCTTCTTCATCCAGACCCCGGGCACCGGCGGAGTCCTCGACCCTGCCACGCACCGCGCCTCGGACGCCGTCTTCGTCTACGGCTCCGCCGCGACCGCGAAGGTGAAGATCGGCGAGCACGTCGAGGTGACGGGGACGGCGGGCGAGTTCTCGGGTCAGACGCAGATCACGACGGATGCCGCCGCGGTCACCGTCCTGACCGAGCAGGCCGAGGCCGTGACTCCGGCGAAGGTGTCGTGGCCCAAGACCGACGAAGAGCGTGAGCGCTTCGAGGGCATGCTCCTCGCGCCGCAGGGAGACTTCACCGTCACCAACAGCTACTCGACCAACCAGTACGCCGAGGTGGGGCTCGCCGCCGGCACGACCCCGCTGCGCACGCCCACCGACGTCGCGCGCCCGGACTCCCCGGAGTACGTCGCCGCGGTGGCGGACAACAACGCGCGGGCCGTCGTTCTCGACGACGGTGCCTCGATCAACTTCTTGAGCAAGGCGAACCAGGGCATCCCGCTGCCGTATCTCTCGCTGACCGACCCGGTTCGCGTGGGCGCGCCCGTCACGTTCACGCAGCCGGTGATCCTGGACTACCGCAACAACGCGTGGAAGTTGCAGCCGACCCAGCAGCTCACGGTCGACAATGCCGCGACGGTCCAGCCCGCGACCTTCGCGAACACCCGCACTGCGGCGCCCGCCGAGGTGGGCGGCACCGTCAAGATCTCGAGCTTCAACGTGCTGAACTACTTCACCACCACGGCCGAGAGCGTCGGCTGCACCTCGACGTACAAGGACCGCGAGGGCAACCCCGTCACCGCCGACACGTGCCCCGCCCCGGGCCCGCGTGGTGCCGCGGACGCCGCGAACCTGAAGCGTCAGCAGGACAAGATCGTCGCCGCGGTCAACGGCCTGGGAGCCGATGTCGTCTCGCTCGAAGAGATCGAGAACTCGGCGAAGTTCGGCAAGAACCGCGACGCCGCCCTGTCGACGTTGGTCGCCGCCCTCAACGCCGCGGCCGGCTCGGAGCGGTGGGCCTTCGTGCCCTCGCCCGCCGCGCTGCCGGCCACCGAGGACGTCATCCGCACCGCCTTCATCTACAAGAAGGACGTGGTCGCGCCCGTCGGCGACAGCGTCATCCTGGATGACGCGGCGTTCCGCAACGCCCGCCAGCCGCTCGCGCAGGCCTTCGCCCCGATCGGATCGCCGGATGCCAAGATCCTCGCGATCGTCAACCACTTCAAGTCCAAGGGCGACAGCAACCCGAAGGCCACCGGTGACAACGCCAACGGCATCCAGGGCGCCTTCAACGGCGACCGCGTGCGTCAGGCCGACGCTCTCGGGAAGTTCGCGAAGGCCCGCTCCGCGGCCGTGGGTACCGAGGACGTCTTCCTGCTGGGCGACTTCAACTCCTACGCGCAGGAGGACCCGATCATGACGCTGCGCCAGTACGGCTTCGAGACGCTCGAGGCGGGCACGGGCAAATACTCGTACTCGTTCAGCGGGCAGTCCGGTTCGCTCGACCACGTCCTCGGCTCCGCCTCGGCGCGCGAGCTTGTCACGGGCACCGACATCTGGAACATCAACGCCGTCGAGGCGCTCGCCCTGGAGTACAGCCGTTACAACTACAACGCGACGAACTTCTACGACGCCTCGCCCTACCGCTCCAGCGACCACGACCCGGTGGTCGTGGGTCTCGACCTGGGCGACACGGTCACCCCGGTGAACCTCATCGGCATCAACGACTTCCACGGTCGCATCGACGCCAACACGGTGAAATTCGCCGGGACGGTCGAGCAGCTGCGCGCCGAGTACGGCGACGCCAACTCGCTCTTCGTCTCCAACGGGGACAACATCGGCGCTTCGGTGTTCGCCTCGTCGTACTTCGGCGACGAGCCGACCATCGACGTGCTGAACGCGCTGGAGCTGGCGGCTTCGGCCACGGGCAACCACGAGTTCGACAAGGGCGCGGCCGATCTCACGGGCCGCGTCTCGGATCGCGCGGACTTCCCCTACCTCGCCGCGAACGTGTTCAAGGACGGCAAGCCCCTGCTGCCCGAGTACGCGATCTTCGAGGTCGACGGCGTACGCGTCGGCGTCATCGGAGCCATCACGGAGTCGACCCCGACGCTGGTGACGCCTTCCGGCATCCAGGGAATCGAGTTCCGCGAGCCGGTCGCCGAGGTCAACCGCGTCGTCGCCGAGATCGACGACCAGGTCGACGTCATCGTCGCGCAGTACCACGAGGGCTCCGGCACCGGGCAGAAGACCACGACGATCGAACAGGCCGTCGCCGCCGGCGGTCCCTTCGCCGACATCGTGAACGAGACCTCTCCCGAAGTGGATGCCATCTTCACCGGCCACACGCACCAGCTCTACGCGTGGGACGCACCGATCCCCGGCCGCGAGGGCACCCGCCCGATCGTGCAGACCGGCAGCTACGGCGAGAACGTCGGTCAGATCGTCCTGGACGTCGACCGCGACGGCGATGTGGTGGACTACACCGCCCGCAACGTCGCGCGTGTCGTCCCGGCCGAGAAGCAGACGGCCGCGCAGCTCGACACGCAGCTGATCGACACCTACCCCCGCGTGAAGGAGGTGTCCGAGATCGTCGCCGACGCTCGCGAGCGCGCCGACGTGGTGGGCCAGCAGCCCGTGGGAAAGATCACCGCCGACATCACCACCGCGTTCAGCGGCGGCGCCTACGTCGACGGTGTCTACACCGGTGGTACACGCGGCGACCGCACCAAGCAGTCCGCCCTCGGCGGCCTCGTGGCGGACGCGCTGCTGGACTCGCTCTCGGACGCGGATCGCGGTGGAGCGGAGGTGTCATTCGTCAACGCGGGCGGTCTGCGGGAGGAGCTGCTGTACGGCACCGACGGCGTCATCACCCTTGCGGAGGCGAATGCGGTGCTGCCGTTCCTGAACAACCTGTGGACGACCACGCTGACGGGTGATCAGCTGCGCCGCGTGCTCGAGCAGCAGTGGGGCGACTTCGCCCAGCGCAAGGACGCGGCGAACCTGTCGCTCGGTGTGTCGGAGAACCTCCGCTACACCTACGACGCCTCGCGCCCGGCGGGCCAGCGCGTCACCGGCATCTGGATCGACGGCGCCGCCGTCGACCCGGCGAAGGGATACCGTGTCGGTTCGTTCAACTTCCTGCTGGGCGGCGGAGACAGCTTCTCCGTCTTCGCGCAGGGGACCGACACCCGCGACTCGGGGCTCATCGACCGCGACGCGTGGATCGACTATCTCGACGAGAACAAGGACCCGGGCCTGACCCCCGACTTCACGGCGCGGGGTGTGCAGGTCTCGGCCCTCGCGCAGCCCGTCGCGGCGGGCTCGGACGTCAGCGTCACCGTCTCGAACCTCGACCTCACCTCGCTCGGGGCGCCGGCCAACACCACCCTCGACGCCTCGTTCGGCGCGGCGGCGGCCTCGACCCGCGTCGCCGACCTCGTCGCCCCCGGAGCCAGCGCCTCGGCCCTGGCCGCTCCGGCGGCCACGAGCGTCGCGGTCGTGGGCGGCTCGGCGACGGTCACCGTCGGGGTCCCCGCGGACGCGACCGGAACGCTGCAGCTTCGCCTGACGGCGCAGCCCACGGCGACGACGGTCACGGTTCCGGTACCGGTCGCCCTCGCCGGCGACGGTGCGGGTACGCCCGGCGCCGGTGCGGGTCAGGGCGGTTCGGGCCAGGGCGGCTCCGCCGGGTCGGGTTCGAACACCGGCCCGCTGGCGGTGACCGGTTCCGACACCGGGTGGATGGGTGCGGGCGTGCTCGCGGCCCTCGCCCTGCTGGGACTCGGACTGGTGGCCCGCCGACGCGCGACGCGTCAGCTCGACTGATCGAGGAACATCGGAAGACCCCGGATGCCACGGCATCCGGGGTCTTCCGCGTTCCGGGCCGCGATCAGGCCGACGTGCGCGGGGGAGCGGTCGACGTGCGCACGACGAGCCGCGTGTCGGCCTCGGTGCGCCACGACGGTTCACCCGTGCCCTCGATCATCGAGACCAGGATGCGCGTCGCTTCGACCCCCTGCGCCTCGGGGAACTGTTCGATCGTGGTGAGCGAGAACATCTCGGCGTAGTCGTGGCCGTCGATCCCCACGACACTGAGCTCGGTGGGCACCGAGATGCCCATGCGGCGGGCGGCGATGATGACGCCGATGGCGACCTCGTCGCACGCCGCGACCACCCCGGTGGGGCGCGATGCCGCGTCGGCGAGGAAGGATGCCGCCGCGGCGTAGGCGTCGGTGATGGTCAGGGTCGAGGGGACGTTGCGGATGCGCACGGCCAGGCCGTGATCGTTCATCGCGTTGCGATAGCCGATCGAGCGTTCGTCGACGTCCTTGGCGGGGGCGTCCGTCGGCGGTGTGCTCCCCACGAAGGCGATGTCGGTGTGGCCGAGGGCGATGAGGTGCTGCGTGATGATGCGCGTGATGGCGATGTTGTCGAGACCGAGCGTGGGGACGCCCGTCAGGGCGTTGCCGATGCTGACGACGGGCTTGCCGATGTTGGCGAGGCGTTCCAGGTCGGCGTCGTCCGGCTCGAGGGCCACGGCGATGATGCCGTCGAAGCGCTTGCGGGCGAGGTAGGTGGAGTACAGGCTCTCGCGGTCGTTGGACCCGGGCTCGGCGACGTAGAGGGTGACGTCGTAGCCGAGGGGGATGAGCGTGCGTTCCACGCCCTCGACGATCGAGCCGAAGTACCAGCGGTTGACCTTGGGCACGATCAGGGCGATGGTCCGGGTCCGTCCGGTCGCCAGGCTCACCGCGCTCGTGGAGGGCACATAACCCAGGGATGCCGCGGCGTCGGTGACGCGTCGTCGCGTGTCGTCCGAGACGTAGCCGCCGCCCGTGAGAGCGCGGCTCGCCGTCGACTTGGACACGCCGGCCAGGCGTGCCACATCGGCGATTCCGCTCATGCGTGATCTTCCTCGTTCAGCGTCGACGTCCGTGTCGACGTCGAAGAAGAGTATCCGACATCGCGCGAAACTGGAACCGGTTCCGGGTGAGGCGAGGGTGATTTTCCCTCGTCATTCCGCCAGTTATCGGTTCGTGACCTGACGCCGGTTGCGACGGCGGAGGTTTGCCTCTACGGTTGCCTGGAATCGGTTCCCGAACGGATCCGGTGCACCACAGAACTCAAAGAGGAGAGACCACATGGGTATGTCACAGCGGACTCGCCTGCTGGCGCCCGTCGGGCTGCTGGCGGTCGGTGCGATCGCTCTCGCGGGCTGCGCCGAGAGCGACAGCAGCGGATCGAGCGGCAGCGGCGGCGAGACCACGGTCCGCATCGCGGGCGGTATCACCGGTACCGAGGCCGACGCTCTGAACCAGAGCTTCGAGCAGTTCACCAAGGACACCGGCATCAAGGTCGTCTACACCGGCGACAAGAGCTTCGAGGGCAACATCGTCACCAAGGTGTCGGGTGGCGACGCCCCCGACATCGCGATCGTCCCGCAGCCGGGTCTGCTCAAGACCCTCATCGGCACGGGCGAGGTGCAGAAGGCCTCCGACGCCGTCTCGTCGAACGTCGATCAGTACTGGGGCGAGGACTGGAAGTCCTACGGCACCGATGGCGGCACGTTCTACGCCGCTCCGATGCTCGCCAACCTCAAGGGCTACGTCTGGTACTCGCCGGCGAAATTCAAGGAGTGGGGCGTCGAGGTCCCCAAGACCTTCGACCAGCTCATGACGCTGACCCAGACCATCCAGCAGAAGACCGGCGCCGCCCCGTGGTGCGCCGGATTCGCCTCGGACGCCGCTTCGGGATGGCCCGGAACCGACTGGATCGAGGACATGGTGCTCCGCCAGTCCGGCCCCGACGTCTACGACCAGTGGGTCGCCAACGAGGTCAAGTTCACCGACCCGCAGATCAAGCAGGCCTTCGACGCCGTGGGCGGCATCCTGCTCAACCCGTCGTACGTGAATGCCGGTTTCGGTGACGTCAAGAGCATCAACTCCACCGCGTTCGCGGACGTGGCCGCCAAGGTCGCCGACGGCAGCTGCCCGATGACCCACCAGGCGTCGTTCCTCTCGGCCAACTTCCTCACGGTCAAGAACGCCGCGGGTCAGACCCCGACGATCGCGCCCGACGGCGACGTCTACGCGTTCCTGCTCCCGGGCGTCAAGGAAGGCGAGCTGGCGGTCGAGGGTGGCGGCGAGTTCGTCGCGGCCTTCTCCGAGGACCCGAACGTGCAGAAGGTCGTCGAGTTCATGTCGACGCCCGACTTCGCGAACGCCCGCGTCAAGCTCGGCGGCGTCATCTCGGCCAACAAGGGTGCCGACCCGTCGCTCGCCTCCAGCGAGTTCCTCACCGAGGCGATGAAGACGCTGCAGGACCCGAACACGACGCTCCGCTTCGACGCGTCCGACCTCATGCCGGCGACCGTCGGTGCGGGCTCCTTCTGGAAGGGCATGGTCAGCTGGATCGACGGCACGCCCACCGACCAGGTGCTCAGCGACATCCAGGCCGGGTACAACAACTAATTCACCCGTTCGACTGATGGGCCGCTCGCGACGCGGGCGGCCCATCAGGTCCATACTTCTATTCCGCCCCACGCACCACGCGGGCACTCATCGATGAGCACGAAGGCGTGTTCGGGAGGGACGTCATGACCGATATCAAGAACGCGGAGACGACGCCGTCGGCGTCGGCGCCGCCGTCCCGCGGGCGGGAGGTCCGCCCTCGGCGTGGCTCCGCGTCCACGCGGAGAACCACCCTGCTGGTGGTGCTGGTGGGCCTCATCCTCGTGGTGGCCCTCTTCCTGTTCATGGTGACGCGAGCACCTGCGGAGACCAAGCCCACCACCCTGGGCTTCTCGCTCAACAGCTTCTTCATCTGGCTCGGGGGCCTGAGCCCGATCGTGCAGATCCCGCTCGTCCTGGTCGTCTTCGGCGCGGTGGTCGGCCTGCTGCTGCTGCTCATCGAGTACGCGCCGCGCTCGGGCAAGGGCTACTTCTGGCTCCGCCTCATCGCCTGCTTCGCCATCCCGGTGCTGGCCTTCATGCTGCTGCGGCCCTACCAGAACGCCGTGGTCTACGTTCTCGGCATCGCGGTGATCCTCGGCGCGATCCTCTTCTACGCCGACTACCGCTCCCGCCAGGGCGCCGGGTACCTCTTCCAGCTCATCCTCTTCGCGGCTCCGGCGTCGATCCTGCTGCTGATCGGTCTGGTCTACCCGGCGATCACCACCTTCTTCCAGTCGTTCTTCGACAAGACGGGTGACAACTTCGTCGGTCTCGAGAACTACATCTGGACGTTCACGAACCCCGAGGGCTTCTGGTCCGTCATCAACACCCTCATCTGGGTGCTGCTGGCTCCCACCATCGCCACCGCGATCGGACTGGCGTACGCGGTCTTCATCGATCGCGCGGCGGGCGAGAAGTACCTCAAGGTGCTGATCTTCATGCCCTTCGCCATCTCGTTCGTCGGTGCCGGCATCATCTGGAAGTTCGTCTACGACTTCCGTCAGGGTGACCAGCTCGGCATCCTGAACGCCATCGTCACCGCGTTCGGCGGACAGCCCATCTCGTGGTTGTCCGCGACACCGCTCGTCAGCACCCTGCTGCTCGTCGTCGTCTTCATCTGGAGCCAGACGGGCCTGGCGATGGTCATCCTGTCGGCCGCCATCAAGGCCGTGCCGCCGGAGCAGAACGAGGCCGCCGAACTCGACGGCGCGAGCGCCTGGGAGCGTTTCATCAACGTGACCGTTCCCGGCATCCGCTCGTCGCTCATCGTGGTCCTCACCACGATCGCCATCGGCGCCCTGAAGATCTACGACATCGTCGCCGTGATGACCGGTGGTCGCAACGACTCGACCGTGCTCGCGTTCGAGATGGTCAACCAGCAGCAGCGGTTCCAGAGCTACGGGCACTCCGCCGCCCTGGCCGTCGTGCTGTTCCTTTTCGTGCTGCCGCTGATCATCTTCAACGTGCGCCAGATCCGGAAGCAGAGGGAAGTGCGATGACCACCTCCACCGTCGTGCTCGAGCCCACCACCGACACCCGCTCGGCTCGTCAGGTCGCTCGCGACACCCGCAAGCACGAGGCGATGGCGCGAAAGCGCCTGACCTCGAAGGGTGCGACGATCGCCGCGATCGTCATCGCGTTCTTCTGGACGATCCCGACGTTCGGCCTGTTCATCACGTCGTTCCGACCCGGATCCGACACCCAGTCCACCGGTTGGTGGACGGTGTTCACGGACCCGTCGTTCACGCTCGACAACTACCGGCTCGCGTTGACGTCGGGTGGGACCGCCCTGACGCTCGCGCAGTCGTTCCTGAACTCCCTGGCCATCACCATCCCGGTGGTGCTGTTCGCCCTCGCGGTCGCCTCGCTCATCGCGTACGCCTTCGCATGGATCGAGTTCAAGGGTCGGAACTTCTTCTTCATCTTCATCTTCGCGTTGCAGATCGTGCCGCTGCAGATGGCCCTCGTGCCGCTTCTGAGCCTGTTCTCGCGCGGACTGACGATCAACGACGTCACGATCTTCCCGGGCTTCGACCTGCGCGGCGTGGAGCACAGCTTCGCGACGGTGTGGATCGCGCACGTGATCTTCGCGATGCCGCTGGCCATCTTCCTGCTGCACAACTTCATCGCCGAGATCCCCGCCGAGGTCATCGAGGCCGCACGCGTGGACGGCGCCGGGCACGGGCAGATCTTCTTCCGCCTCATCCTGCCCCTGGCCGCTCCCGCACTGGCGTCCTTCGCGGTGCTCGAGTTCATCTGGGTGTGGAACGACCTGCTGGTGGCGACGATCTTCGCGCCGTCCTCCTCTCTGCCCCTGACGCAATCGTTGAACTCGCTGTCGGGCACCTGGGGTGACCAGTGGTTCCTGCAGTCCGCGGGAACGTTCATCTCGATCCTGGTCCCGCTGATCGTGTTCTTCCTGCTGCAGCGCTTCTTCGTGCGCGGTCTGCTGGCGGGAGCCACGAAGGGCTGACCCTCTGCGACGAAGGGGCGCGGCATCCGTACGGATGTCGCGCCCCTTCGTCTGTCATTCCGAGCCGCCCCTTCTCGAGGGGATGCCGGCGGTCGCGCGGACGTCGGGCGCGGCGAGAGGGCGTCAGCCGGTGCAGGCGAGACGCGACCGGATGTCGCGCATCGCGTCGAGCTCCGCCGACTGACCCGTCACGATCGAACCGGCGACTTCCTTGACGCGCGCGTCCTCGCCGAGTTCGATGACGGCCTGGGCCATCGGGATCGCGCCCTCGTGATGACGGATCATGAGATCGAGGAACAGGCAGTCGGCCGGCTGGCCCCGCAGCGCGCGCAACTCGTCGAGCTGCGCGTCCGTCGCCATGCCCATCTGGTCGAGCAGCTGCTGCTCGGTCTGCGTGGCGGTGTCGCCGTGGCTGTGCGCGCCCGACTTCTCCATCCACGTCATGAGCGGCTGGCTCGACGCCTGCGGCAGGCCCCACTCGACGAGCCACCCGTACATCTCGCCGCGCTGACCGGCCTGAGTCGTGGCGATGTCGTACGACAGGGTGCGCAGTTCTTCGTCGCCGGTCTTGCGGTAGATCTCCATGGCCATGAGCACGGCCTGCGTGTGGTGCACCTGCATGTCACGAGCGAAGCCGGCATCGGCCGAGGTGTCGGCGGGATGTGCCGGCGCCGCCGTCGCCCCGAACGCCGTGAAGCGCCCGATCGCGAAGGCGACGGCCACGACGGCGACGGTGACGAGCGCGACGACGGCCCAGCGGACCGCGGGGCGCGCGACCGGGGTGTCGTCCGTCACGTCAGGCCTTGCCGGGGCCGTCGACGCCGCCCGAGCAGGGGGCGTTGGGCTCGGGGGCGTTCTGGCTGCGCCAGAACTCGGTGAAGAACTCGCCGATCCGGGCGTCGGTGGGGTCGTCGAGCTTGAGCTGGTGGTTCCACGCGCTCACTGCGACGGGGGTGTCCATGCCCGGGTAGGGCGAGAGGACGGCGTAGCTCGAAGGCATGAAGGCCTTGAGCGCGTCGATGCCGGCCTGGTCGACCCGCTCGGGGTCGTACGTGATCCAGATGGCCCCGTGCTCGAGGGAGTGGACGGCATTCTCGTTCTGCTGCGGCTCGGTGTACACGCCGCAGTTGAGCCAGACCGGGTTGTGCGGACCGCCCGCGGGGGGTGTCTGCTCGTACTCGACGGTGCCCTGCACGTGGTCCGAGCGATTCTGGAACGTCTGCACCTCGGTGATCTCACGCCCCGTACTATTGCCGGCCTCGTAGCTGGTCGGGGGAGCGGGGGCGAAGACGAAGGATGCGACGACCAGGCCGACGACGGCCAGCGTCGCGACCGATCCGACGACCCACCAGACGGCCTTGCCGCGCTGACGACGAGCCATCTCCTTCTGGTACTGGGCCAGCTTCTCTTGGCGCTTCTGCTCGCGCTGCTGCTTCTGGGTCAGCTCGATCTGAGCCTGCTTGGCGGGGTTGCCGCTCGCTCGCTTATCGGAGGGGGAGGTCATGCGCTGTGTTCAGTCTCTCTTCGGGGCGGGACACATCGGCATCCGCCGACGATCCCAGCCTATGCGGGTGAATGAGCCGGTGGCCTGGGAGGAAACCGCGAGCGGGGATGGTGGCGCGCGCGGGTGTCACGGTAGTATGACGATGTCGAATCGATTCGAGGTTCGACGATCCCCCCACTTTCCTCAGCCCGGCTCCGCCGGGCTGTCCGTGTTGCGAAACGAAACCAGACGCGTGCTCGATACTGCCTCCCACCCCGTGATCCCCTCGTCGTCCCGCCCCACCGACGACCACTCCGCTCTCGCGAGCGACAAGACCCCCACCGGCTCGGTGCGCTCCGGCCACAAGACCCCCGCGACGGGTGCGATCCGCACGCTCGGATCGAACCCCGCCACCGCCCCCATCGTGCTGCACCCCGGTGACGCCATCCCCGCGTCGCGCCGCGTGCTGTACATCATCGTCCTGGGCGCCTTGACGGCCCTGGGCCCCTTCACGATCGACCTGTACCTGCCGGCTTTCCCGGTGCTCGAGGCCGACTTCCAGACCACGGCCGCGGCGATCCAGCTGACGCTCACGGGCACGATGGTCGGATTCGCGCTGGGTCAGCTCATCGTCGGGCCGCTGAGCGACAAGGTCGGCCGGAGGATCCCTCTGCTGTCGGTCACCGCCCTGCACGTCGCCGCGAGCATCTTCGCCGCGCTCGCCCCGACCCTGGGCACGCTGTCGATCGCGCGCGTGCTCATGGGTGCCGGAGCCGCCGCGGGCGGTGTCGTCGCCGCCGCGATCATCCGCGACCTGTTCGGCGGACGCCGCCTGGTGGTCATGCTCTCGCGGATGGCGATGGTGTCGGGAGTCGCCCCCGTCCTCGCCCCCCTTGCCGGGTCGGCCCTGCTGCTGGTGATGAACTGGCGCGGCATCTTCGTCGTGCTGGCCGTGTACGGCGCCGTCATGCTCGTCTCGGCGATCCTCTTCATCCCCGAGACCCTCCCGGCCGCTCGGCGCGGCGGGCCCGGGGCGACGACCGTCTGGCAGCGCTACGGCAGCGTCTTCCGCGACCGCGTCTTCATCGGCGTGCTCGTCATCGGCGCCATGACCTTCAGCGGACTGTTCTCCTACCTGTCGGCATCCTCGTTCCTCTTCCAAGTCACCTACGGCTTCAACCCCCAGCAGTACGGCGTGCTGTTCGCCGCGAACTCCATCGGCGTCGTCGTCGGCGTCCAGGTCGCCTCGCGCCTGGCTGCGCGGTTCGGGCCGCAGTGGGTGCTCGCCGTCTCGACCGCGGTGCTCGTCGTCGCGGGTGGGGCCATCGTTCTGACCGACCAGCTGGGCCTCGGCCTGTGGGGCACCATCGTGCCGCTGTTCTTCTTCATGACCGCGTGCGGCTTCACCTTCCCGTGCGCGCAGGTGCTCGCGCTGGACCGCCACGGCAAGGCCGCCGGCACCGCGCAGTCGATCATCGGCGCCGCCAACTTCGGCGTCGCGGGCGTCATCTCGCCCCTCGTGGGCCTGCTGGCCACCGGATCGGGGATCACGGCGACGACCATGGCCTCGGTCATGGTGGGCTGCGCGGCGATCGGCGTGCTGTCGCTGTGGCTGCTCGTGCGCCCGCGCACGGTCGAGCGCCTCGCGCCCTGAGTCCCGGCATCCCTCGCATCAGCCGTCGCGGTCGCGAACAGTAGCAGAGCGACCGCGGCGGCTCTTCCGCGGGGTGGACGGTTCCGCCGGGGGCGGGGACCGGGCATCATGAGGCGATGGATGCCACGGCGATCGACGACGTGCTCGACACGCGTCCGCAGCGTTTCCGGGCGACCGTCGGGATCGTGCTCATCGCCCTCGCCTCGGCGCTGGGCGCGTGGGTCTACGCGCGAGGTCCGAGTCCCTTCGCCGTCGACGTGTGGTGGAACCAGTTGTTCGCGGCCGCGCCCTCCGAACCGCTGTACGTCTTCGCTCTGGCGATGGATCAGGTCGGCGGTCACCTCACGGCGGTGCTGATCGTTCCGCTGCTGGGGGCGGCGGCGATCTTCGCCACGCGACGAAGATGGTCGGCCCTGTACTTCCTCACCGCGTCGGTGGGCAGCGCCCTGCTCGTGCAGGTGCTCAAGCACACCTTCGGGCGGGCCCGACCCGAGGACATCCTGATCCTCAGCGACTACGGCTCGTTCCCGTCGGGGCACACGGCGAACGCGGCGACCATCGCCGTGGTGGCGGGCGTGCTCTTCCCCCGGGCCTGGGTGCGCGTCGTGGGCGCGGCGTGGGTGATCCTCATGGCCTTCAGCCGCACGTACCTGCACGCGCACTGGCTCTCGGACACCGTGGGCGGAGCCCTGGTGGGTGCGGGGGCGGCACTGGTGCTGGCCGCGGCGTTCTCGCGTCTGCGCGCCCGCGACGAGGATCGGCTGACCATCCGACGCGCACGCAAGACGGATGCCGTGGAGGCGGCGTCGTCGTAGGCTGACGCGCATGACCGCGCCCGGTGACGTGCCCGCCGTTCCCTCCGACGCCGAGGCCGAGATGGCCCGGCTGAGGGCCGCGGCCGAGGCCGCCGAGGCCGAGTTGCGCCTCGCCCGGGCTCGCGCCGACCACGCCGAGGCCGAAGCGGCCGCGGCCCGCGCGCGGGCGGCCGCTGCGGGGGCGGATGCCGCGGGGCCCGCTGTCGCGGCAGCGGATGAGCGCTCGGCACCGGTCGTCGACGCGGTGCCCGATGCGCCGACGGCTCACGAGCCCGCCGCGGCCACGAGCCCCGCCGCGGACCCGCCCGCCGCGACTCCTGCCGCCGCGCCCGCGATCCCCGCCGAGGGACCGCTGACGAGTGCGCAGGTCTCGACGATCGCCGCCGGGTACGCGCTCGACGGTGCGGCGCTCGACCTCGGCGTCCTCGTCAACGGGGGGCCCGTGGCATCCGTCCCCGTCCGGATCCCGCTCGCGATGACCAACCGCCACGGACTCGTCGCCGGCGCGACCGGCACGGGCAAGACGCGGACGCTGCAGCTGCTGGCCGAGCAGCTGTCCGAGAACGGCGTGCCCGTCTTCGCCGCCGACATCAAGGGCGACCTGTCGGGGATCGCCGCGGCGGGGACGCCGAGCGACAAGCTGTCGGCCCGCACCGCGGCGCTCGGGCAGGACTGGTCGCCGCGCGCTTTCCCCGTCGAGTTCTACGCGCTGGGCGACGACGTCGGTTCGGGCATCCCGGTGCGTGCGACGGTGTCGGGCTTCGGTCCGCTGCTGCTCAGCCGCGTGCTCGGGCTGAACGCGACCCAGGAGTCCAGCCTCGGCCTGGTGTTCCACTACGCCGACCAGAAGGGACTCGCGCTCGTCGACCTGTCCGACCTGCGGGCCGTGCTCACCTTCCTGACCAGCGACGAGGGAAAGCCCGAGCTGAAGGGCATCGGGGGACTGTCGGGGGCCACCGCCGGGGTGATCCTGCGCGAGCTCGTGGCGTTCTCGGCCGCCGGCGCCGACACCTTCTTCGGCGAGCCCGAGCTCGACGTGACGGTGTTCCTGCGGACGGATGCCACCGGCGCGGGCATCGTGAGCCTGCTCGAGGTGCCGAACGTCGCCGCCCGACCCGAGCTGTACTCGACGTTCCTGATGTACCTGCTCGCCGAACTGTACGAGGTGCTGCCCGAGGTCGGCGATCTCGACAAGCCCAAGCTGGTGTTCTTCTTCGACGAGGCGCATCTGCTGTTCCGCGACGCGTCGAAGGCGTTCCTCGAGGCGATCACGCAGACCGTCCGCCTCATCCGCTCCAAGGGGGTCGGGGTGTTCTTCGTCACCCAGACGCCCAAGGACGTCCCCGGTGACGTGCTCGCCCAGCTCGGCTCGCGCGTGCAGCACGCGCTGCGCGCCTTCACCCCCGACGACGCCACCGCCCTGCGCGCCTCGGTGCGGACATATCCCGCGTCCGGCTACGACCTCGAGCGGGTGCTGCAGGAACTCGGCACGGGCGAGGCCATCGTCACGGTGATGAGCGAGAAGGGGGCGCCGACGCCGGTCGCGTGGACGCGCATGTTCGCCCCGCGGGCGTCGATGTCGCCCATCGCGCCGAACGCGATGGCGGCGGCGGTCGCGGCATCCCCCCTCTTCGCGGACTACGGCACGCCGATCGATCGCGAGTCGGCGCGCGAGATCCTCGCCGCGCGCATGCAGGCAGCCACGGACGCGCGCGAGGCCGAGGAACGCGCGAAGAAGGCCGCCGCCGATCAGGCCGAGTACGCCAGGCAGAAGGCCGCGATCGACAAGGCGCATGCCGAGGCGCAGAAGAAGGCGCAGCGCGAGTACGAGCGCATCCTGAAGTCGACCGCGGCACCGCGCGGACGCACGAGCGCCCCCGCGCCGGGACTCGACGGCCTGCTGGGGCGCGGGGCGACGAAGTCGATCGTGACGGGCGTCATCCGCGGGCTGTTCGGCAACGGCCGGCGGCGCTGACGAGGACGGAGGGGGTGGATGCCGGGGCCCGGCATCCGTCCCCCCGCGGTCAGCCGCGACGGACCGTCAGCGGCATGGTCGAGGTGTCGATGAGAGGGTCGCTGTCCTGTCGCTCCACCAGGGCCTCCGCCTCGGCGGGCGTCTCGACCGTGGGCATCGACCCCAGCAGGGGGCGCTTCGCGGTCTCGCGCATCGCCAACAGGGCGACGAGACCGAGGGCGGCGAAGAACATGATGT
>NZ_CAJYPF010000158.1 GCF_913776565.1 uncultured Microbacterium sp.
CGAGCAGCATGAACAGCAGGCAGACCGCGATGTTGATCGGCACGACCCGCGTGAGCTCGGCGATCTCGGCGTTGCCGCTGATCTGGGCGATGAGCAGGAAGAGGAAGTCCACCGCGATCCCGGCCAGGTTCGACAGCACGATCACCGTCGCCGCCACAAGACCCCACCCGGCCATCCAGCCGACCCAGGGACCGAAGGCCCGAGCGGCCCAGGTGAACGAGGTGCCGGCATCCGGCATCCGGGAATTCAGTTCGCGATAACCGAGCGCGACCAGGAGCATGGGGATGAAGCCGACCAGGATGATCGCCGGCACCTGGAAGCCCACCGCGGACACGGTGGGTCCGAGGGCGCCGGTGAGCGTGTAGGCCGGGGCGATGGTCGAGATGCCGATGACGACGGCACCGATCATGCCGATCGAGCCGACACGAAGCCCCTTGTTCGAGATGCCGGTGGTGACGGCGCTGTCGGGTCCGGGGCTCGCGTCGTTGCGAGATGAGGTCATGAGGAAGCCTCCGAGGTGCGGGGCACCACGATCATGGGGACGGGCAGGGCGCGCAGGATCCGCCCTGCGGTGGAGCCGAGGAACAGTCGGCGCGGCTGCGCGAGGCGGCTCGAGCCGACCAGCGCGACCTCGCCGGGCAGCCAGTCGATGCGCGACACGGCATCCTCGATGTCGCTGCCGGCGCCGACCAGCGCCTCGGCCTCGATCCCGGCGGGCAGCGAGCCGCGGACGGTGTCGAGGACGTCCTGCGCGTGCGTCTGCGCCGTCAGGCGGGTCAGGCCCGCGTCGACGCGGCCGGGCAGGTCGACGCCCGCGAGCGAGAGCAGCCGCAGCGGAGCGTGCGCCCGCCGCGCCGTCGCCACCGCGGTGTCGAGCAGCACGTCGGCACCGGGTCGCGTGCCGATCGCGGTGGTGATGCGCGGCAGCCCCACCGACGGATCGACGTGGCGAGCCCCCTCCGGCGCCAGGGCGACGGGGACGGGCGCCGAGTGCACGAGCTCCTCGGCGGTCGTGCCGAGGCGGTGGCGCCCCCGCGGGCCTCCCCCGCCGGTGCCCACGACCAGCACGGCCGCTCCGAACTCCTCGGCGGCGGCCACCAGACCGTCGGACACATCGGCGGCGTAGCGGACGTGTCCCCGGATGCCGGGGAACGGCGCCAGGGCGTCGCGCAACCACCCGCGGGCGGTGTCCTCGACGAGCCGGTCGTACGAGGCGTCGCTGGGGATCGAGACGTTGCCCTGCGCCGACGGCAGGACGACGACGGCATGGACCGAGGTCTCGAGGGCCGCGCCCAGGCGGGCGCCCAACGCGAGGGCGTCCGCGCCCGCGTCGGTCGCCGTGTAGCCGACGACGACGCGGTCGCCGCTCATCCGCGTGTCCGCTCGAGGATCTCGTCGGCGGCGCGGTGACCCTGGCGGATCGCCCCGTCGACGTGCTGGTAGCCGGCGCCGGCCATGTCGCTGCACGCGAGGTGGATCGCGCCGACGGGCTGACGCTGGTCGGCGCCGTAGCGGTGCAGGCCGCCGAGGTCGAAGCTCGCGGCGTAGGCGCCGCGGGTCCACTCCTCGGTGCCCCAGTCGCTCTCGTAGTACACCGAGGGGTTCTTCGCCTCGGGGCCGTAGTAGTGCGACAGCGACTCGAGGATGCGCTCCTTGCGCTCTTCGGCGCTCAGGCGGAAGAGGTCGTCGGCGTTCTGGTCCGAGACGAAACCGACGAGCGTGCCGCGCTCATCGCCGTGGTTGGTGTTGTCGTAGGCCTCGTGGCACAGCTCGTAGGGGCTGAAGGCGGTACCGGACAGGCCCTGCTCGCGCCAGAACGGCGTGTCGTAGACGGCGTGCACCTTGATGACGAAGCCCATCGAGATGTGCTGGTGCATCTGGTGCTGCAGGCGCGGCAGCGGCGGCTCGAACGAGATGCGCGAGTAGAGCACCGGTGCGAGCGCCAGGATCGCGAAGCGCGCGCGCACCGTCACGCCGTCGGCGACGACGGTGACGCCCGCGGACGCCGCCTTGGCCGTCTCGACGCGCGCGGTCAGCGCCCGCAGGTCCTCGACCCGCCGCCCCGTGCCCGCGTCGGCCGAGCGCTCGACGGCGACGGACTCCTCGCCCCAGATGATGCGGCGGACGGGCTGATTGAGCAGCACGTCGTCGCCGAGACGCTCGGCGAGCAGCTCGGGCACCTGCTGCAGCCCACCGGTGACGCGCTTGTCGAGGATGAAGTCGGCATCCACCAGGTGCGAATACGAGCCCGCGGATGCCGCCATCAGCAGCGACTGCAGCAGGGAGAACGTGTGGGTCGGCTTGGTGAGCATCGCCGAACCGGTCGCGAAGGCGAGGTTTCGCACGGCCTCGTCGTCGTCGGTCTGCTGGCGCAGCCACGCGTCCCACGAGATCTTGTCCCACTCGTCGGCGCGGGGGTGCTCCCAGGGCTTGTCGGGGTCGATCTCGGCGACCATCGCGTCGAGCTTCGCCGTGATCTCGTCGATGACCTTCTCGGTCTCGGGAGCGACGGGGAACATCTCGCCGGTGAAGCGCTTGGTCTGGCCGTCGGCGCCGACGTAGACGCTGTCGCCCTCGCGGTAGCGGCTGTAGGTCGACAGCCCCAGCTCGGCGACCGTGTCGATCAGCGCGGTCTGGTCGGGCGAGACCCACTGCCCGCCGAGCTCGAGCATGGCGCCGTCGATGACGTCCGTCCACAGGCGTCCGCCCACGCGGTCGCGCGCCTCGAGCACGACGACCGAGAGGCCGGCCTTTCGCAGGTCGTTCGCGGCGGTGAGGCCGGCGGCGCCGGCACCGATCACGACGACGTCGCGGGTGATCTCGTCCATGGGATCTGCTTTCTCTTTCGCGTTCGCGTTCAAGGGGATGGCCCCGACGACGGCGGGCTCTTCGGGTCTTCCGCCGCCGTCGGGACGCCGGTCAGCTGCGGGCGAGGGCGGCCGCGACGACGTCGAGGCCCTCGTTCAGCAGCTCGTCGCCGATCGACAGCGGCGGAAGGAATCGGATGACGTTGCCGTACGTGCCGCACGTGAGGACGATGACGCCCTCGGCGATCGCGGCCTTGGCCACCGACGAGGTGAGCGCGGCGTCGGGCGCGCCCGTGGTCGGGTCGACGAACTCGACGGCGATCATCGCGCCGTGCCCGCGGACGTCGCCGATGCGCGGGTCGTTCTGCTGCAGCGCGTGCAGGCGGTCCTTCAGCAGCACGCCGATCTCGCGCGCGCGCTCGACGAAGCCCTCGTTCTCGAAGGCGTCGATGGATGCCAGAGCCGCGGCGCACGCGATCGGGTTACCGCCGTACGTGCCGCCCAGACCGCCGGTGTGGGTGGCATCCATGATCTCGGCGCGGCCGGTCACGGCCGCGAGCGGGAGGCCGCCCGCGATGCCCTTGGCGGTGGTGACGAGGTCGGGGACGATGCCGAAGTGCTCGCTCGCGAACATCGCGCCGGCGCGGGCGAAGCCGGACTGCACCTCGTCGGCGATGAAGACGACGCCGTTGTCGCGGCACCAGTCGACGATCGCGTTGAGGAAGCCGTCGGCGGGGACGATGAAGCCGCCCTCGCCCTGGATGGGCTCGATGATGACGGCGGCGAGGTTCTCGGCGCCGACCTGCTTCTCGATGACCGAGATCGCCTTGGCCGCGGCCTCGGGGCCGGTCAGTCCGTCGCGGAAGGGGTACGACAGCGGGGCACGGTAGACCTCGGCGGCGAAGGGACCGAAGCCGCTCTTGTACGGCATGTTCTTCGCCGTGAGCGCCATCGTCAGGTTGGTGCGGCCGTGGTAGCCGTGGTCGAAGGCGACGACGGCCTGGCGCTTGGTGTACTTGCGGGCGATCTTGACGGCGTTCTCGACGGCCTCGGCGCCCGAGTTGAACAGCGCGCTCTTCTTGGCGTGGTCGCCGGGGGTGAGGCGGTTGAGCGCCTCGGCGACCGACACGTACGAGTCGTAGGGCGACACCATGAAGCAGGTGTGGGTGAACGCGGCGACCTGCTCCTGCACGGCCTTGACGACAGCGGGGTGGGCGTTGCCGACGCTGGTGACGGCGATGCCCGAGCCGAGGTCGATGAGCGAGTTGCCGTCGGCGTCGACGACGACCCCGCCGCCGGCGGCGACGGCCTGGATGGGCACGGTGTGACCGACGCCGGATGCCACGGCAGCGGCCTTGCGCTCCAGCAGCTCCTGCGAGCGCGGACCGGGGATGGCGGTGACGAGGCGGCGCTCCTGGGCGAGGGACGGACCGCCGACGAGGGGGAGGGTGTCGAGGCTCATGGCCGCGATGCTACGGACGGCGCGACGCGCCCCGCACTCTCCTGCGTGTACAGTCGCAGGCGCCGCCGTATACGAGTTGTACAGGAGTGTCCATGGCCGACGCCGCCGTCGCCCCGCCGAGCCTGCGCGCGCTGCTCGCGCGCACCGACCTGCGCCTGCGCCTCGTCGTCGCAGAAGGCGACCTGCCCGCCGGGAGCATCGACCGCCCGGTGCGCTGGGTGCACTCCAGCGACCTCGCCGACCCGACGCCCTTCCTCAGCGAGGGGCTGGTCCTGCTGACCACCGGCACGCAGTTCACCGAGGCGGCCGACTACCCCGGCTACGTCGGGCGTCTGCTGGCCCGCGGGGTCCGCGGTCTGGGCTTCGGCACGGAGGTCGTGCGCGACGGCATCCCCTCCGGCCTGACGGCGGCCTGTCTCGAGGGCGGGATGCCGCTGTTCGAGGTCCCGTACCGCACACCCTTCATCGCGGTGGCGCGCGCCGGCGCCGAGGCCATCGCCGCCGACGCCTACGCCCGCCGCAGCTGGTCTCTCGCCGCCCAACGCGCCGTCTCGCTCGCCGCACTGCGTCCCGACGGGCTCTCGGCGACGCTCGCCGAGCTGTCCCGCCAGCTCGGCTGCTGGGTGGGTCTGTTCGACGCCGCCGGAGCCCTGCGCACCGAGTACCCCCGAGACGGCCTCGGGGCGGGGGCCGTCGAGGCGGTGACCGGCGAGGTGATCGCCTTGCTCCGCCGCGGGACGCGCGCCGCCTCGCCGCTGCGCACCGAGGGCGTGTCGGTGACGCTGCAGACCCTCGGCCGCGGCGGCCACCTGCGCGGCGCGCTCGCGATCGCCGCGGACGACCTCGATCACGAGGCCCGCAGCGTCGTGACCGCGGTCGTCGCGATGGCCGCCCTCGCCCTCGAGCAGCAGGACGGGCTGGGCCGGGCGATCGGCACTTTCCGCGCGGGCCTGGTCCAGTCGCTCTGCACGGACGACCCCGCCCTGGCGCGTCGCGCGGGCCGCGACCTGTTCGGCCCCCTGCCCGCCGCGCCCGTCGTCGTGGCGCTGACGCCCGCGGCATCCGCCCGCTCGACGGCGCTGAGCGAGTGGCTCGAGGTCCGCGCCCAGGAAGGACGGGGCGAGCTGTTCTTCGGTCGGGGCGACGACGGGATGGTGCTCGTCGTCCCGTCCGGTGCTCGTGGGCCGCTGAACGAGATCGCCGAGCGCTTCGAGCTGGTGGTCGGATGCTCGGCCCCCACCGGCTACGACGGATTCTCGAACGCGCTCACGCAGGCGCGGACCGCCCGCGACCGCCTGACGACACCCGGTGTCGCCGACTTCACCGACACGGCGCGCGCGGGACTGCTCGCCGCGCTCGGCTCCGAGGCCGCCCGCACGGTCGCGCTCGGGGCGCTCACGCCGCTGCGCACCCACGATGCGGCCCAGGGCTCGGCGCTGCTCGAGACCCTCGACGCATGGCTGACGCACGACTGCTCGCACGAGGCGACCGCGCAGGCTCTCGGCATCCACCGCCACACCGTTCGCGCCCGCGTCGCCCAGGCCGAGCGCATTCTCGGGCGCGACCTGTCGACCTTCGCCGCGCGCGCCGAGCTGTGGGCCGCGCTGCGGCTGGCGGAGTGAGCGGCGCCGGGGTCGGGGGGGTCGGGGTCGGGGGGTCGGGGTCGGGTGGGCACAACGGCGGGAACTTCGACGACTCGCCGACGACACGACGGTCCAATACGGCGTGTCGGACGATCGGCCCGCCGCTGTGCACGGCGGAGAGGGCGACAGGACCAGGACCGAGGCAACGAAGGGTCTGACGGACGGGCAGGATTCGGCCGATCCTCCACCGGACACAACGGCGGGAGTTTCGACGACTCGCCGTCGACACGGCGATCGAACACGGCGTGTCGGACGATCGGCCCGCCGCTGTGCACGGCGGAGAGGGTGACAGGACCAGGGTCGGGGGCGATCTCGACCTGCCCTCCCCAGGGGCGAGTTCTCCACAGCCAGCGGTCGCGGGCCCCGTGGCGCGGATGCGCAACCGAGTGGTGGAGGGATGTGCACCACTCGAACCCCGGTCCGGACCTACGCCGAGCTGCGCGCAGAGGGACTGACGCGCCGCGCCCTCGCCACCGCTGTGTCGTCGGGCTCCCTGCTCCATCTCCGTCGCGGCGTCTACGTCGATGCGGGCGCGTGCCGACCGGTCGTATCGGCGGCACGGCACGGCGGCGCGCTCGCCTGCGTGACGGCGGCTCGTCACCTCGGACTCTGGGTCTTGGACGCGACCGACGTAGTCCACGTGTGGATGCACGGCTCGGGGCACACGCACGCCCACGAGAATTGCGCGTGCCGCCCGCACTGGGACGACCTTCCCACCGGCCGCTTGTTCGACCTCCCCGCGGTCGCGGTGGCCCTTCGCCAGATTTTGAGGTGCCTCGGCGTCGAGGAGTTCTTCGTGGCGGTGGAGTCGGCACTACGGAAGCGACTGCTCACGGCGGCGGACCGGGCCTGGCTCCACGGTCACATCAACGAATCCGGACGCGCGGCGCTGGCCTTTGCTCGATCGGATGCCGATAGCGGTCTCGAATCATTGATGAGATGGCGGCTCCGCACGCACGCGCTCGCCGTACGCACGCAGACGCGCGTCGTCTCGGGGGGCCGGGTCGACCTCCTCATCGGCGACCGGCTCATCGTCGAGGCCGATGGTGCACCGTTTCATGAGGGAGGAAGCCAGCGGCACCGTGACCTCAGACGTGACGCGCGGGCGGCCGTGTGGGGCTTCGTGACACTCCGATTCGATTACGCGTTGATCGTGCACGACTGGCCGACCGTCGAAGCGGCCATCCTCGCCTACGTCGATCGCGGTCTGCACCTGGGCCGCTGACGTCCTCGCCGTCCGACGACGCTCCCCGACCGGCATCCCCGGCCGGGGAGCACCCGAGCACAACGGCGGGCCCTTCTCCGACACGCCGCGCCACGACACCCGTCCCCCGGCGAGTCGCACCCGCCACCCGCCGCTGTGCACGCCCAGCGGCACCGCCGCCGCCGCGACAGCACCCGCCGCCGCACGACCGAAGCACGTCCCCCCGCCGGCGGGCTCACCCCGGCGCGTGCGCCTCCAGGAACTCGTACATCTCGGTCGTGTCGACCCCCGGGAACGACCCCGTCGGCAGGGTCGCCAGCAGCGTGCGCGGGGTCCGGACGTTCGGCCACGCCTGCCCGCGCCAGGCGTTCTCGAGGTCGGCGGGCGCGCGGCGGCAGCAGGTCTCGACCGCGTGCCGCGAGACGGCCCGATTGGTCGTGTCCCGGCCGCGGAACCATCGGGTGTCATCGAAGCGCACACCCACGCTGACCGAGTGGGCCCCCTCGCTCGACTGCTCCACGCGCGCGGTGCACCAGTAGGTGCCGTTACCGGTGTCGGTGTACTGGTAGTACGGGTTGAAGAGGTCGTCCTCGTCGAAGACCACGCGGCTCGTCCAGCGCCGGCAGCACATCTGCCCCTCGATCGAGCCCAGTCGATCGGTGGGGAAGTTCACGTCGTCGTTCTCGTACGCCTTCGTGATCGTGCCCGACTCGTGCACTTTCAAGAAGTGCACCGGGATGCCGAGGTGCACGGTGGCGAGATTGGTGAAGCGGTGCGCGGCGGTCTCGTACGACACCGAATAGGCGTCGCGCAGGTCCTCGATGCTGAGCGCGCGCCGCTCCTTCGCCTCGCGCAGGGCCGGGACGACGTGCGCCTCGGGCATGAGCAGGGCCCCGGTGAGGTAGTTCGTCTCGACACGCTGACGCAGGAACTCGTCGTAGCTCGTCGGCTCGCCGTGACCGAGCATGCGGCTCGACAGCGCCTGCAGCACCGCGGCGCGCGGATCGCCCTTCGCGACCTTCGTCGAGAGGTAGAGCCGGCCGTTCTTCACGTCGGCGATGCTCCGCGTCGACGAGGGGAGATCCGGGACGTAGTGCAGCGTGAACCCGAGGTGCGCGGCGATGTCGCTCGCCCCACGCTGCGTGAGAGGTCCGCCGGGGTGTGCGATCGCGGTGAGCATCTCGGATGCCACGCGCTCGAGCTCCGGGAAGTGGTTGTCCTGCGTGCGCATGAGCCGGCGCAGGGCCACATTCGCCCGACGCGCCTCCTCGGGTGTCGCGGAACGCTCTTCGCGAAGCCGTTCGATCTCGGCCTGCAGCGCGAGCATCGCGGCGAGCGCCTCATCGGGGACGGACCGCCCGACGCGGAAAGGGGCGATACCGAGGGCTTGGAACGTCTGCCCGCGCATGGCGCGTTCGACGGACAGCTCGAGGGTGGCGCGGGCGTCGAGGGGCTCGGCATCCAGGATCTGGTCCAACGTGCATCCGAGGGCCCGCGCGATCGCCTGCAGCAGCGTGAGCTTCGCCTCACGACGACCGTTCTCGATCATCGACATCTGACTCGGCGCGCGCCCCACCGCGGCGGCGAGGTCGTCGAGGGTCAGGCCGCGCGCGGTGCGCAGCTGCCGGATGCGCCGACCGATGGTGAGGGTGTCCACCTCTTCATGGTCGAGCGGGAGGGATGCCGAGGGCAGGGAGACGCCGGTGTCCATACCGGCAGGATCTCACGACAACGGAAGATCGGTCGATCTTCACACGAAGAATCGTGTTCGAGCGGGTGGATCTTCGCCGACAGTGGTCTCCACGGGGCACCGACGCCCCGTCACCCGAAGGAGGACGACATGACGATCCAGGCCACCCCCGCCCAGCAGCCCCTGCGCCCCGGCGACCAGACCGAGACCGCCGATGAGATCCGCGCCGCGTGGGAGTCCGACCCGCGCTGGGACGGCATCGAGCGGACCTACACCGCCGAAGACGTCGTCCGCCTCCGCGGGAGCGTCCGCGAGGAGTCCACCCTCGCCCGCCGCGGAGCCGAGAACCTGTGGAACCTGATCCACACCGAGGAGTACGTCCGCGCCCTCGGCGCGTACACGGGCGGTCAGGCCGTGCAGCAGGTGCGCGCCGGACTCAAGGCCATCTACCTCAGCGGCTGGCAGGTCGCCGCCGACGGCAACCTCGCGGGTCAGACCTACCCCGACCAGAGCCTGTACCCCGCCAACAGCGTTCCCGCCGTGGTGCGTCGCATCAACAACGCGCTGCTTCGACAGGACCAGATCGAGCGCGCCGAGGGAGAGATCACGCAGGACTGGCTCGCCCCCATCGTCGCCGACGCCGAAGCGGGCTTCGGCGGTCCGCTGAACGCGTACGAGCTGGCGCAGTCGCTGATCGCGGCGGGGGCCGCCGGCATCCACTGGGAAGACCAGCTCGCGAGCGAGAAGAAGTGCGGTCACCTCGGGGGCAAGGTGCTCGTGCCCACACAGCAGCACATCCGAACGCTCAATGCCGCGCGACTGGCGGCGGACGTCGCGGGGGTGCCGACCGTGATCATCGCGCGCACGGATGCCCTGGCGGCCGACCTGCTCACCAGCGATGTCGACGAGCGCGACGCCGCGTTCCTCACCGGCGAGCGCACGGGCGAAGGCTTCTACCGGGTGCGTCCCGGACTGGATGCCGTGATCTCGCGCGGTCTCGCTTTCGCCCCCTACGCCGATCTGATCTGGGTCGAGACGGGCGAACCCGACATCGAGCTGGCCCGCGCCTTCGCCGAGGCGATCCACGCCCGCTACCCCGGCAAGAAGCTCGCGTACAACTGCTCGCCGAGCTTCAACTGGAAGCGCCACCTCGACGACGAGCAGATCGCCACGTTCCAGGCCGACCTGGCCGCCCTCGGCTACGCCTTCCAGTTCATCACGCTGGCCGGTTTCCACGCCGTGAACCACTCGATGTTCGACCTCGCCCGCGGCTACGCCGAGCGCGCCATGAGCGCGTACGTCGAGCTGCAGGAGGCCGAGTTCGCCGCCGAAGCGAACGGCTACACCGCCACGCGCCACCAGCGCGAGGCGGG
>NZ_CAJYPF010000159.1 GCF_913776565.1 uncultured Microbacterium sp.
CGAGCGACGCATCCCGGCATCCGCTTCGACGTCGGCACCATCGACGACCTCGAGCAGGCCGCCGGCGGGCTCGGTGGCATCCTGTCGTGGTTCTCGACGATCCATCACGCGCCCGACGCCGTCTCGAGGCCCCTGCGCGAGTTCGCGCGCACGGTCCGTCCTGACGGGGGCCTGCTGCTCGGCTTCTTCGTCGGGAGGGTGCTCGAGCCCTTCGATCACGCCGTCACGCGCGCCTGGCGGTGGCCGCTCGACGACCTTTCGGAGAGAGTGGATGCCGCGGGCTTCGACATCGTCGAGACGCACACGCGCGCGACGCGGGGTGCGCGGCCGGTCGGCACGCTGATCGGGGAACGGAGGGCGTGACGAGAGCTCAGGAGCGCGAGGCGAGCATCGCCTCGACGTCGTCGACGAGCCCCGTCGCACCGCGGGCGACCGCGATCGCGTCCCCCACTCGGCGCGCGCGGGCGGCGTAGCTCGGGTCGGCGAGGATCCGCTGCACGGCCGCGCGGATGGCATCCGGAGTCGGACGACCCGTTCGCAGATTCACGCCCACGCCAGCGTGCTGCACGCGGGCGGAGGTCTCGACTTTGTCTTCGGAGTCGCCGGCGATGACGATCGGCACCCCGTGGCGCATCGCGTGGTGGAGCCCGCCGTATCCACCGTTGGTGACGAGCACGCTCGTGCGGGCGAGCAGGTCGTCGTAGGGCAGGTAGCTCGCGGCGAAGGAGTTGGCAGGCAGGGGCGGAAGCGCATCGAGGGGGCGCCCCCCTGTGGTCACGGCGACCTGTACGGGCAGGTCGGCGAGGGCCGTGAGGGTGGGCTCGACGACCTCGCCGAAGTCGGTGTTGGCCACGGTGCCCTGCGTGACGTGCACGAGAGGGAGGGCGGGATCGAGGTCGTCGAACCACGCCGGCGCCGGCGTGGGGCGCACAGCTGCCGTGGCCATCGGCCCGTAGAAGCGCAGATTCTCCGGGGCGTCGGAACGGGCGTACTCGAACTCGGGCACCGTGAACTGCGCGAGCAGGTCGCTGCGCGTGAGCACGTCCATGAAGAACGCCCCGTCCAAGCCCGGCGCACCCACACCGGCGAGGAAGAGGTCCATCGAGCGATGCACGGGCCGCAGAACGATCTTCGACGTCGCACTCAGCAGACGATTGCGCAGTCGGTTCAGCACCGGCTGGCGAAGCGGCGTGATCCCGAGGCCGTAGGGCGGGGCGTCACGGCTGGAGTACCCCGCGGCCGTGATGCCGCACATCACCGTGAGAGGACGGTCGGAGCGCTGTCGGGCGAACAGGGTCTGCACCCCGAGGAAGAGCATGTCGTGGAACACGACATCGGCGGGCTCTTCGTCGAGAAGGTGCTCCAGCGTGGCCGCGGCGGGACCCGCGGGGTCGAGGAACGCCCGCTCGACGCCCCGGTTGATGACCGCGAGACCCCGTTCGCGCCCGTCGTCTCCCGTTCCGATGCCGTCGAGCGTGTCGGCTTCGGGCGGGAGGGACACGAACCGGATGCCGGCGGCCTCGACCATCGATCGATATCGCGCTCCGGTGAGCAGGCGCACATCCCACCCGCGTCGCCGGAGTTCGCGGGCGACGACGAGGAGCGGGCCGACGTGGCCGACGGCGGGCATGCTGCAGATGAGGGCGGAGGGGGTCATGTTCCTGTCTTCCGAGTGACCCCGCCGACGATCTACTGGAGGTGGTCGGCGAGGCGGACGAGTTGGCCGGTGAGCCACGACCGGTAGGCCGCGACATCCCAGCCGCGGACGACCGTGAAGTGCGTCCACGGGTCGGGGCCGGTGATGAGGCCGAGCACGTCGGCGGCGATCGCGACCTGATCGACGCGGATGCGCCCGCGCTGCAGAAACCAGCCGGCCGCGATGGTCATGTCGCGGTGGCGGCGCATCTCCAGGTCGAGGTAGGCGGCCCGGACGTCGGGATCGCTGTCGGCCGCGGCGAGCATCGCCCGCACGACCGCCGCGGACCTCTGATTCGCCTCGATGAGGAAGTCGACGTACCGCTCGATCGCCGTGTCGGTGTCGGGCTCGCCCATGATGGCGACGAGCTCGGGGCGCTCAGCGAGGGAGTGCCGCCCCTCGTCGCCCGCGAAGGTGCGCTCGAACGCGGCGATGAGCAGAGCGTGCTTGGGGCCGTTCAGGTGCACCGTCGGGATCGACACCCCCGCCTCGGCCGCGATGGCCTTGATGGAGGTCGCGACGTATCCGTCCTTCACGAAGAGCCGCTTCGCCGCATCGACGATGTTCGCGCGCGTCGCGGCGGCATCCGCCTGTCGCTTGGGGGATTGATAGCTGCGGGGCACGCCCCTCACGCTACTTCGCCGCGGTGCGGCCCGCCCGAGCGATGAGGAGTCCCGCGACGATCTGCGCTCCGGTCGACGTGAAGTACATCGTGTTCGTCAACGACTCGATCGCACTGTTGTTCGCCACGACCCCGAGCGCGAAGCCGACGAGCGCGAGCGCGAGGATCGTCCAGCGCGCCGCACCCCCCAGCACCCGGGCCCGCACGATGACGATGCCGCCGATGAGGAGCAGGACCCCCTGCACGGCGCTCATCCCGAAGAGGAAGGCCATCGCGCCGTCGGTCGGTTCCGCGGTCGGCAGCAGGTACGCGGCGAGCAGGTACAGGCTCTGGTTCGCGAGGAAGAAGGCGCCGAACCCGAGCAGTGCGATCTTGCCGACGAGAGACGAGCCGACGGCGCCCTGACCGTCGCCGCGGCCGAGGGCGAGCGGGAACATCGCCACGACGTGGGCGAGCGTGCTGGCGAGGAACAGCACCCAGAAGGCCGTCGCCGGGCCCGGATCGGTGGATACGTCGGTCCCGATCTCGAGGGCGGTGGCGGCGGTCAGCAGCACACCGCCGGCGACGATCAGGATGCCCGCGACCCGCGGCCACGACGGGTGCGAGATGTTCTCGGGAGAAGGGCGGACGGCGGCGGCGGGAGCGGTCATGGGTGACTCCTTCGGGCAGGGGCGAGGATCGCGACCGGGGTGCGAGCCATCCCGATCCACAAATTGACTATAGCAGTGTATAACTGAATTTGCTGGTGGCGACGGAACGTTCGACGTCGCACCCGCGACCATTTATGCCCCACCCCGGGCCGCCACACATCTTCGTTACGGTCCGACCGCAGCGACATGGCGGCAGCGAAATCGCCTCGCTAGCGTCCCGACAGAACCCGCCCCGGACGGCATCCGTTTGCTCTCCACCCTCCCGAGCGCGGCATCGACGCGATCGGGTCCCCATCACCCCACCGAAGGACGATGAATGAACCCGCACCCCGCCGCTCCCTGCGTGACGGTCGTTCCCGGAACGACCTCGCCGCACCTGGCCGCAACGGGCTCGGATGCGACTCTGACGCTGTGGCTCATCGCCGCTGCCGCGATCGTGGTGACCGCGGGAATCATCCTTCTCGTGTGCGCGCGTCGTCGTCACCCCCTCGGAACGGCCTCGATCGCCGCCGGGCTGGCGGTGCTGCTGGGCCTGGGGATCGTCACCCTGGACACCCCGCCGTCGCACGCGGAATCCGCGTCGTGTTCGCTCATCGCGCTCAGCGACCTCGAGCGCGGCGACACCGCCGCCACCTCGAATCTGTTGCCGGGAGAACGCGTCCAGGTGCTCCGCGTCACCGTGAGAAACGTCTCCGGGATGCCGATCCACGTGCGCGCCGCCCTCGAACCGACCACGGGCGCATCGGATGCCTTCATCGCCGCGCTCTCGACGGGTGCGTCCGCCAGCGTCACCGGCCCGCTGTCGTCGCGCCCCACGACGACCGCCGTCGTTGTCGCCCCCGGCGATCAGGTCGCGACGACGGTGTGGGTGGAGGTTCCCGACGGCGCTCAGCCGGGGGCGAGCGCCACCTTCGACACCGTCTTCACCGCCACCTCGGACTGATCCTCACCTCACCCGTCCCGCTTCACCCGCTCACCTAGGAGAAACCCATGTCCCACCACAGCACCCGCTCCTCGCATCGCCTCCGCATCGCCGGTGTGTGCGCCGCCGCCGCCCTGCTCCTCGCCGGAGGCGGATACGCCCTCACGGGCGCCGCCTTCACCGACCAGCAGTCGATCAGCGGCAACACCGTCGGAACCGCCTCGCTCAAGATCGGCGCTCCCGTCACGACCCCCGTGAAGGCACAGAACCTGCTTCCCGGCGGGAGCGCGACCACCCCGGACGTCCTGACCTTCACGAACGGAGGCACCGTGCCCTTCACCTACGAGGTGACCCTCGCCAACGTGACGGCGGGCACCGGAGCATCCAGCAACCTCCTGAAATGGATCCCCGTGACCATCTCGGACGGCACGACGAAGGAGACCGGAACCCTCGCAGCCCCTCCCACGCTGAAGTCGAAGAGTGCCTTCGGAACCTCTGCCACAGGGGCCATCTCGGTCACGGTCGGTCTCGATGCGAACGCCGACAACAGCGCGCAGAACAACACCGCCGGCTTCGACCTCGTCGTCACCGCCTCGCAGGTTCCCACTTCCTGAACCGCCGCGCCGAAGTGCCGCCGGGCCGCCTCGCGTCTCGGCGGCGCTTCCTGGTTCCGATTGATCGACGAAAGCCACCTCCCGTGAACAGGTCCCGCCTCGCCCTCGCCTCCCTGCTATTGCTCGTCGTCGGCTTCGGCGGGACGATGAGCTCGACCAGCGCGTCGTTCACCGCCTCCGCATCGACCCCCGCCAACAGCATCGCCACCGGGGCGCTCGAGGACGCGCAGCCCAACGCCGACCCGGTCACCGACGACAGTGCGACCCTCACCTGGAACGCCGCGCCCACCGGAGGTGCGACCCCGACGTATTCGGTCACCCGCAGCGACGGCGACGGCTCTGATCCCACCACCATCTACACCGGAGCGGACACCACCTACACCGACCTGGGCGGCATCCCCGCGGAACTGACGTCGCGAGACATCATCGCGGTCTCGACCGGCACCTTTCACTCCCTCGCTCTCGACTCCGACCACCACGTCTACGCCTGGGGAAACAACGTCTACGGCCAACTCGGCACCGGCGACATGACCTACCGATCGACACCCACTCCCATCTCTTTCCCCGACGGAGTCATCATCGTCTCCGTCATCGCAGGCGGCTATCAATCATTCGCCATCGACACCGACCACCACGTCTACGCCTGGGGAAACAACTCCTCCGGCCAACTCGGCACCGGCGACCAAACCAACCGATCGACACCCACGCCCATCACCCTCCCCGACGGAGTCACCATCACCACCCTCGTCGCGGGCTCGTATCACTCCCTCGCTCTCGACACCGACCACCGCGTATACGCCTGGGGGAACAACAACTCCGGCCAACTCGGCACCGGCGACAAAACCGACCGACCAACGCCCACCCCCGTCACCTTCCCGGCCGGAATCACCACCACCACCCTCGTCGCGGGCTCGTATCACTCCCTCGCTCTCGACACCGACCACCGCGTATACGCCTGGGGAAACAACTCCTCCAGACAACTCGGCACCGGCAACACGACCGCTCAGTCGACCCCAACCAGCTTGGATATGACGTCCCGCGCCTGCCCCACCCGATCGATCCTCCTCGCCGACGGAACGACCTGCTCCCTCCGAAGCAACCAGGCCTACCGCTACACCGTCACCACCACCGTGGGCGGCTGGACATACACCAGCGTCCCCCTCAGCGTCTCCACCCCGACGCAATGACGACCGCCGTCTCGGTCAGCAGCACCCCCGTCGAGGACAGGACGCCGGCGGAACGAGGCCGCGCGGCATCCGGCGACGTGGCGAGCGGGGTCCGGACGATCCCCGAACATCCCTCCGCAGAGGAAGAAGCAGCCACATGACCCTTCGCTCGACAACCGCCCCTCCCCGTTCCTCACGGCGGGGTGCGACCCGACGCCCGCGCTCGAGCCGCCATCTCATCAGCGGACTCGTCGCGATCGTCCTGCTCTTGACCGTCGCCCTGAGCTCCCCGCTCCCGGGCACCGCCGCATCTTTCACCGCGGATGCCCGCACGTCGGGCAACGTGGTCGGCACCGCCGCGCTGGTAGAGCCGCGATTCACCTCGATCGCGCAAGAAGAGAACGGCATCGGCCTGTGGTGGCAGCCCACCTTCGGCCTCGAGGCGGCCATCACCTACACCGTGGAGCGTTCGGTGTCCGGCGGCGCTCCCACCACCATCTACACGGGCCTCCTTCCCAGCTTCGTCGACCAAGGAAACTTCCCGATGCAAGCGCGCACCATCACGAAGGTGGCTGCGGGCGAGAATCACGTGCTGGGTCTCGACGACGCCGGCGACGTGTGGGCGTGGGGCTCCCACTCCTCCGGACAACTCGGGAACTTCACGTCGGATGGCGCAACCCCGCAGCAGGTGCTGTTCCCGGGCGGCGCCGTCATCACCGACATCGCCGCGGGAAAGAATCACTCGCTGGCGCTCGATTCGAACAACAACGTCTGGGCGTGGGGAGCCAATCAGCTCGGGCAGGCGGGACGCGACCCCCGCCTTGCCGGCGGCGTCATCCCGCTTGCCGACAAGATCCGTCGCGACGACGGCGGACCCCTCCGCGCGACGGCCATCGCCGCCGGCGGTGACCACTCCCTGGCCATTGATACGGACGGGCGGGTGCGCGCCTGGGGCGACAATGAGTACGGACAGGTCGCACGAGGGGCGGGGAGGTGGACCAGCGACGCCACCACGGTCAGGCTCGCCGACGGATCGCCTCTTCTCGCCACCGCTGTGGCGGCCGGCACCGGCCATTCACTTGCGATCGACACGGACCACGAGGTCGTCGGCTGGGGGATGAATCGGCTCGGTCAGCTCGGAGACGACACCTTCACGAACCGAGACGTCCCGGTCAAAGCGCAACTCGCCGACGCTTCCGCCCTGCCGGCGACATCGATCTCCGCCGGCGGCTGGGCGTCGCTCGCCATCGCCGCAGACGACACCGTCATGGCGTGGGGAGTGGGGACGACCGGCCAGCTGGGCAACGGTACGCGCCTCAATCAAATCAGCCCGGAACCCGTCACCTTCCCCGACGGACGAACGTTTCACGCGAGCACGGTCACCGCGGGGACGGGACACGTCCTGGCCATCGACGGGGACAAGCGTGTGTGGGCATGGGGCATTCCGGGATACGGAGCGCTCGGCAATGGCGCGAGCGACGGCGACGTGATCGATCACCCCACCGAGACGGCCAACGGCCTTCTCGCCGACTCCGTCGCCGTGGGCTCGGGCTTCTCGCTGGCGGTCGGTTCGGGCACCGTGTGGGCCTGGGGCCATAACTCCTCCGGCCAACTCGGCATGGGCGACACGAAGCAACGGAGCGTACCGGCCGTCGCGACGACGACCGAGGGCCTGCGGGCATGCCCCTCCGGCTCCGTACCGGTGGACGACGGATCGGCCTGCAGCCTCGTCTCCGGAACGGTTTACGACTACACCGTGACGACCACGCTCGGACCTTGGACCGCGTCGAGCGGTGTCGCCTCCATCCGGGCGGGAACGCCGTGAGGGTCGCACGACGCGCCATCGGGCGCCCGTCAGCCCGGAAGGCGCTCCGGGTGAGGTGGGGCATCCTGGGCCTTCTCTTCGCCCTTCTCGCCCTCCCCGTCGCGGGACCGGCGCTCACCGGCGATCAGTGGATCGTCGTCCAAGGCGCGTCCATGACGCCCGCCCTGCAGATCGGTGACGTCATCGTCGTCGACCCGCACGGACCGACGGGCGTGGGCGACGTGGTGACCGTACGGCATCCCGATTCCTCGCTCGTCACCCACCGCATCATCGGGGTGGACGAGGACGGGTCTCTTCTCCTGCGAGGGGATGCCAATACCGTGACCGACCCGGATCTGGTCGCTCGTGGCGAGGTCGTCGGGACCGTGACCGCCGTCATCTCTTCTCCGTGGTCGACAGTGCTGCGCGCCTGCACGAGCATGGTCGGCAGAGTGACGCTGATCGGCGCGATCCTTCTGCTGCTTTTCACCCCGTCCGTTCTCGCCCGTTCCGACGATCGCGGCCAGACTGAAGGGATGAACTGGGAATCGCGTCGCGGCCGTTCGCGATCACGCGCCTCCTCGTCCACGTGAGAAGGGCCGACGCCGCCGCCCGCACACGGCGGCGCATCCTGCAGGCTGCAGCCGAGCTCTTCAGCGAGAACGGATACGGCCAGACGACCCTGCAGGCCATCGCCGACCGCGCAGGCGTGTCGGTGGAGAGCGTCGGCTTGGCGGGCCCCAAGAGAAGACTCGTCTTCGCCGCCTTCCAGATGGCCTTCGCCGGTCACGGGTCGGCATTCCCTCTCGCGGGCGAGCCCGCCTACGTCGACCTGGCGAAGCGGATGCCGCCGACCCAGGTCCTCGACGAGTACGTCGCCCTCCTGGCCGCGGCGATCGCCCGCACGCATCGACTGTGGCGCGCGCTGCACACGGCGGCGGACGTCGATCCGCGAGCGGCGCAGATGCTCGATCAGCTCCGGGCCGAAAGGCGGCGCGAGTTCGAACGATCCGCTCAGATGCTCATCGATCTCGGTATCGCCCCCGCCGGACGCATCGAGGACCTGGTGCGGGAGTTCTACGCGGTCGCCTCGCACGAAGCTTTCGGCGTCCTCCATATCGAATGCGGCATGACAGCCGAGCAGTTCGGGGAACGCCTGCGACGCGAAGTCCTGCGCGTTGCCAGCGTTCTGGGCTGAGTCGCCTGCATCAGAACCCCGTACCGGGCAGCAGGATCGGCCTGTTGCAGCACTACCCGCACCATCAGGTCGGTGATCGGCTCGGCATCCAGTCGACGATTTCTCGCCGGCCATGGTGCAGGCCCTCATCCTGCCGATCGTTCGAACCCTTCGATCACGCCGTCGCGCGCGTGGCGGGGGCCGGTCGACGACAGCCCCGGGCTCAGACGCCCGCGAGAAGACGACCGACGCCGTCCGCGGCGGACGCGAGCTGACGGTCGAAGGTCGCGAGGGGGGCGTCGACGTGCTCGGCGGTCGCGAGGACGCAGGTGTCCGGCATCTTCAATCCCCACCGCGCGCGCAGGCGCGCGAGGACGAGGGGCTCGTCGGGACCGAGCACGGCGACGTCGACGCCGACGCCGCGCAGGTCTTGCCAGACCCGTTCGGCGACACCGCGCTTGGCGGGACCGACCAAGATTTCGGCGGCCGTCAGCGGATGGACGAGGTACCCGGACGGGTTCT
>NZ_CAJYPF010000160.1 GCF_913776565.1 uncultured Microbacterium sp.
GTCTCAGCGCGGAGTCGTCGAAGCCCGTCGCAGCCGCCGAACGCGACCTGCTGCCCGTGGAGCTGACCGCCCCCTGCGACGCCCGCACCCTCGCCGAGCTCGATGCCGTCGTCCGGGGGCTGAACCCTCCCGTGCGCCTGGGCATCTTGTCCTGGCTCGGTTTCGGCTTCTGGGTGCTCGCCCTCGGGATGATGATCGCCTCGGTGCTCACCGTGTCATCCGAGTCGACGAACGCTTTCACCTCCGCGCTACTGGCCACCGCCGCGGCGTCCTGCATCCCGGTCGCCGTCTGGATGATCGTCGGATGGGCCAATCAGCGCCACATCGACGCGCTGTTCGACGAAGTCGACGGGGTGATCCAGGAGCGGATCCTGCCGACCGGGGACCTTCCCGACGATGCCGCTCTGCGTGTCGGTGACGACGGGCACGCAATCCTGCGACCGGAGCGCCTGAGGACGACCTTCCGACCACGTCGGCGATCCGCTGCGCGCCCCTCTGCCGGACCGATTTTCATCATCACCGTGATCTTGCTGCTCGGCAGCTACTGGCAAGTCGCCGTCGCCGGATCCTGACAGATGACGACGCCGCCCGCCCCACCGGGGGGACGGGCGGCGTCTCGAGCCGTCAGGGACGCAGACCCGCGGCGACGGGCTTGAAGCCCGCGCGGATGTTCTCGCAGCACCCGGGGCGGCAGACGTCGTACCAGGGGCCCAGGTCGGTCAGGTGCGGACGCTCGGCCCTCGGGGTGCCGTTGAGGCGCTCCTCGACCAGGTCGATCAGACCCGACACGTACGCCGGGTCGATGCCGGGCGTCGGTGTGCGCACGGCCTTGATCCCGGCCTCTTCGGCGGCCTCCATCGCCTCGGTGTCGAGGTCCCAGAGCACCTCCATGTGGTCGCTGACGAAGCCGAGCGGCACGATCACCACGGCCTCGGCCCCGCGGCCGGGCAGTTCGGCGATGACGTCGTTGACGTCGGGCTCGAGCCACGGCTGCGTGGGCGGGCCGGAGCGGGACTGGTAGACGAGCTCCCATTCGACGTCGGCCACGGCGGCGGCGACCTCGGCCATGACGAAGGCCGCGACGGCCTTGTGCTGGGCTTCGTACGCCCCGCCCTCGCCGAAGTCGACGTCGCGGGGGCCGGAGCGCTCGGCGTCGGCGGTGGGGATCGAGTGCGTCGAGAAGAGGACGCGGATCTTCTCAGGCGCGATCCCCTCGGCGACGTAGGCCGACACGGCATCCGTCACTCCGCGCACGAACGTGGTGACGAAGCCGGGGTGGTCGAAGAACTGGCGCACCTTGTCGATGGTCACCGTCTCGCCCAGGCCGGTCGCCTCGAGCACACGGGCGTAGTCCTCGCGGTACTGCCGGCAGCTCGAGAACGAGCTGTAGGCGCTCGTGGCGATGGCGATGAGGGTGGTGTCGCCGGCCTGTGCGGCCTCGGTGACGGCCTCTTCGAGGTAGGGCTCCCAGTTGCGGTTGCCCCAGTAGACCGGCAGGTTCAGTCCGCGCTTGGCGATCTCGGCCTCGAGCGCAGCCTTCAGCTCGCGGTTGTGCTGGTTGATGGGGCTCACGCCGCCGAAGTGGCGGTAGTGGTGGGCGACCTCTTCGAGGCGCTCGTCGGGGATGCCGCGCCCGCGCGTCACATTGCGCAGGAACGGGATGACGTCGTCCTGGCCCTCGGGCCCGCCGAAGCCGGCGAGGAGGATGCCGTCGTAGGCGACGGGGGTCTCGACCCACTTGGGTCCGGATGCCGCCGCGGGCGAGGCATAGAGGACGGTCTCAGGGCTGGTGTCCGTATCGGTCGTGCTCACGCAGACATCTTCGCACTTGCCCGCACAGCCTGGACGGGGGGTATCTCGACACTAGGCTTATGTGGTTGTCGTCGTCGCCGACGGCGTCCGCCGTCACCCACGCCGGCGCGTCATCCGCGACGATCCCACCCTCATCCCCGGGAGAACGCCAGTGCCAGGAGAGAACCTGACCCGCATCGAGGCGCAGGAGCGCCGCGCGATCGTCGACACGCACGAGTACCACGTGCAGCTCGACCTGACCCGCGGAGACGAGGTGTTCTCCTCGCGCACCACGGTGACCTTCGCGGCGACCGAGGGGGCGTCGACCTTCATCGACCTCATCGCGCGCGAGGTGCACAGCGTCACGCTGAACGGTCGCGCGCTCGACGTGTCGGCCGTCTTCGCCGACTCGCGCATCGCGCTCGACGGCCTCGCAGCCGCCAACGAACTCGTCGTCGAAGCCGACTGCGAGTACACCAACACCGGCGAGGGGCTGCACCGCTTCGTCGATCCCGTCGACGGCGAGGTCTACCTCTACTCGCAGTTCGAGGTCCCCGACTCGCGTCGCATGTACACGGTGTTCGAGCAGCCCGACCTCAAGGCCGCCTTCACCTTCTCGGTGACGGCTCCCGCGCGGTGGAAGGTCGTCTCCAACTCCCCCACCCCCGAGCCGGTCGCCCTCGACGGCGATGCCGCGCGCTGGGACTTCCCCGCGACGCCGCGCATCTCGTCGTACATCACGGCGCTGGTCGCCGGTCCCTACGAGGCCACCTACAGCGAGCTGACGAGTGCCGACGGCCGCGTCATCCCGCTCGGCGTGTTCGCCCGCAAGAGCCTGTGGCAGTACCTCGACGCGGACTACGTGTTCGAGAAGACCCGCCAGGGCTTCGCCTACTTCGAGGAGAAGTTCGGCCTCCCCTACCCCTTCGCCAAGTACGACCAGCTGTTCGTCCCCGAGTTCAACGCGGGCGCCATGGAGAACGCCGGAGCGGTGACCTTCACCGAGACGTACGTGTTCCGCTCCAAGGTGACGGATGCCGTCAAGGAGCGCCGCGTCGTGACGATCCTGCACGAGCTGGCGCACATGTGGTTCGGCGACCTGGTCACCATGAAGTGGTGGAACGACCTGTGGCTGAACGAGTCGTTCGCCGAGTGGGCGTCGACGATCGCCACGGCCGAGGCCACCGAGTGGGAGGCCGCCTGGACGACCTTCAACGCGATGGAGAAGACCTGGGCGTACCGCCAGGACCAGCTCCCCTCGACGCACCCGGTCGTGGCCGAGATCAACGACCTCGAAGACGTGCAGGTCAACTTCGACGGCATCACCTACGCCAAGGGCGGATCCGTCCTCAAGCAGCTCGCCGCCTGGGTCGGCATCGAGCAGTTCTTCGCGGGTGTCGCGGCCTACTTCCAGAAGCACCAGTGGTCGAACACCGAGGTGGGCGACCTGCTCACCGAGCTCGAGACCACGAGCGGTCGCGACCTCGGCGACTGGGCGAAGAAGTGGCTCGAGACCGCGGGCGTGAACACGCTCACCCCGCTCATCGAAGAGGGCGCCGACGGCACCATCTCGCGCTTCGCCATCGTGCAGACGGCGCCCAGCGACTACCCCACGATCCGTCCGCACCGCCTCGGCATCGGCTTCTACTCGCTGAACGACGCCGGAGCGCTCGAGCGCGTCCACCACATCGAGCTCGACGTCGACGGCGACCGCACCGAGGTCGCGGAGCTGCGCGGCATCCGTCGTCCCGACCTGGTGCTGCTCAACGACGACGACCTCGCCTACGCGAAGATCCGCCTCGACGAGCGCTCGCTGGCCACCGCGATCGCGCACCTCAAGGACATCTCCGACCCGCTCGCGCGCTCGCTCGTGTGGGGCGCGGCCTGGGATCAGACGCGGGATGCCGAGGCCTCGGCCACCGATTACCTCGACCTCGTGCTGCGCAACATCGGCTCCGAGACCGAATCGACCACGGTGCGCACGACGCTCGCGCAGCTGCAGCAGGCGGCGAACTCCTACGTCGCCCCGGCGACCCGCGACGCCGCCCGCGCCCGGGTGGCCGACGGTCTGTGGGAGCTCGCGCAGAAGGCCGAGGCCGGAAGCGACAGCCAACTGCAGTTCGTCACGGCGTTCGCGTCGGCGGCATCCACCCCGGCGCATGCCGAGACGGTGAAGGCCCTGCGCGACGGCTCGACGACCCTCGAGGGACTCGAGATCGACACCGACCTGTCGTGGCAGCTGCTCGTCTCGCTCGCCGCGGCGGGCGTCGTCACCTCCGCCGACATCGACCAGGCGCGCGCGGCCGACAACACGGCCAAGGGCGGCGAGTTCGCCGCTATGGCCAAGGCGTCGCTGCCCTCGCACGAGGCCAAGCAGCAGGCGTGGGACTCGCTCATCGAGCGTTCCGACGCGCCCAACACGATCGTGCGCTCGACGGCCGCCGGGTTCACCAACCCGACCACGGTCGGCGTGCTCGCCGACTTCGTCGAGCCGTACTTCGCGATGCTGCTGCCGATCTGGGAGTCGCGCAGCTACCAGATCGCCCAGTACCTGATCGTGGGTCTGTATCCCGCAGCGCTCGCGAACGCGGCCTTGCGCGACGCGACGCGCCAGTGGCTCTCGCAGCACCAGGATGCCGCGCCGGCGCTGCGCCGCTTGGTCGGGGAGAACCTCGCCGGCGTCGAGCGCGCGCTCGCCGTCCAGGAGCGCGACGCTCAGTAGGAACGGGTGAACCGGATGCCTCCTCCCCACCGGGAGGGGGCATCCGTCGTTCCGGGTCGATCACGGGGTGTTCAGCCGCCGCCGAGACTTCGCTCGTTAGTCTGAAACGGATGTCTGTCCTCGCCGAAACCCCCGACCCGACTCCGACGCCGACCATCACGTCCCCCGCCGATCTGGCCAACCCCGACAATCTGAGCTGGTTGGGCGGTCAGCTCCTGGGCTTCGGCGGCACCATGCTCAAGGTGCTCGGCGTGATCATCGGCATCGCCGTCGCCGCCTGGATCCTGCGCGTGATCATCCGCCGCGTCGTCGACCGCATCGTCAACGGAGCCAAGAGCAAGGCGCGCGTCGACGACACCCAGGCCCTCGACCGCTCACCGCTCAGCGCGGTCCGTCTCGTGCAGCGCACGCGGACGCTCGGCACGATCCTGCAGAACATCGTCAACGTGGTGCTCGTCATCGTGGCCCTCGTCTGGGTGGCCTCGATCGTCGCGCCCGACGCCCTGGCATCCCTCACCCTGCTCACCGCGGCCGTCGGCGCCGGTCTCGGCTTCGGCGCGCAGAACATCGTCAAAGATGTGCTGAACGGGATCTTCATCGTCGCCGAAGACCAGATCGGGATCGGCGACGTCGTGGACCTGGGCCTGGCGACGGGCATCGTCGAGTTCGTCAGCGTCCGCATCACGCACGTCCGCGATGTGAACGGCACGCTCTGGTACGTCCGCAACGGCGAGATCACCCGCATCGGCAACATGTCGCAGGGGTGGTCGCGCGTCATCATCGACCTCGCCGTCCCCACCGACGCCGACATCGACGACGTCGAGAAGGCGATGCTGTCGGCCGCGAAGACCATGGCCAAAGAGAACAAGTGGCGCTCGCGCATCATCGAGCAGCCCGAGATCTGGGGCCTGGAGTCCATCAGCGGTGACGCCCTGGTCATCCGCCTCGTCATGAAGACCCGCTCGAGCGCCAAGGACGACGTCGCGCGCGAGCTGCGCGCCCGCCTCAAGCGCGCGATCGACGATCTCGGTATCGCCCTGCCGCACCTCAACTCGATCGTGCTCACGGGCGCCGAGGGGGCGCAGAGCATCCGCGGTGCCCACCCGCCCCAGACGAAGGAGACCGCGCTCCCCTCGGGTGCGGAGCGGCCCGTGTGGCGTCCGCGCCGCCGTCCGAAGGCCTCGGCCGCCACGATCGTCGACGAGGCGCCCGAGGACGAGCCGAAGAAGCCGGTCACCAAGAAGGCCGTGCGCGACTCGGCGCCCACCACCGCGGTCGAGCTGCCCGGGGCCGACACCCCCAAACCCACTCCCCCCGCGGTGCGCGCCGACGAAGGAGACCGCCCGTGAGCGAGCCCGTCAGCCTCTACGAGCAGGTGGGCGGTATGGACACCTTCCGCCGCCTGGTCGATGCGTTCTACCGGGGCGTGGCCGCGGACGAGGTGCTCAAGCCCATGTACCCCGAAGAAGACCTCGGTCCCGCCGCCGAGCGGTTGACCCTCTTCCTCGCGCAGTACTGGGGCGGACCGACCACCTACGGTGAGTTGCGCGGCCACCCGCGGCTGCGCATGCGGCACATGCCGTTCCACGTCGATCCCGATGCGCGCGACCGATGGCTCGCGCACATGCGCGCCGCCGTGGACGAGATCGCCCTCCCGCCGGCGCTCGAAACGCCGCTGTGGGATTACCTCGAGCGCGCGGCCCACGCGATGGTCAATACGTTCCAGCCGCGCGGTATCGGTCCTCAGCAGGACGGCCGGCCCGACACGGGTCTCCCGATCCGCGCAGCGGAGTGATGGCGGGTGGGCGGGAGCACCGCCCACCCGCCATCCGGCTCAGCGTCCGAGGAAGTCGCCGAAACCGGGGATGTCGAGATTCGACAGCTGCTCGCCGAACCCGGTCACCTGATCGCCGACGCCCGAAACGGCGTCCTGCGCCCCACCCGCCCACTCGCCGGCGGCTCCGAGATCGACGCCCGATGCGAGCGACTCGAGATCGACTCCGGATGCCATCGCGTCCAGGTCCACCCCCTCGGCGAGGCCCGCGAAGTCCACACCCATCTGTCCGGCCTGCGCGAGCAGCGGACCGGCGACGGCGCTGACCACCGCTCCGCCGGCCACCGCGGCCAGCAGCCCGCCCGCGCCGACCACTCCGGCCCCGATCAGTCCGGTCCGGCCGGCGCGCGCGAACAGCTGCGACAGCCGACCCGGACGCGTCGCCTCGGCCCGGGCCGCCGTGCGGGCGAGGTCGTCGGGAGCGTCCGAGCGCGGGCGCTCGTGCGCCGACAACTCGGCATCCATCCGCTCTTTCACGTGGGCGCGCTGCGCCGGAGTGAGCCGCGCGAAGGCCTCACGGTGCATCTGCTCGATGCGGTCGGGGTCGGCCGTGCGCAGCAGATAGTCGTAGCGGGCGATCGCCGCGCGGTCCTCGGCCGACAGCGAGGCCTGCCCCGCGGCGGGAGGGGTGTAGCGTCCCGGCGCGGCGGGGCGCGAGGTCGCGGGCGCATCGGTGCGGCGATCACCCGTCACCGCATCGGCGGCGGAGCGGACGACGTCGCGCCAGTCGCGGCCGCCCTGCGGCGGCGTCGCGCGCTGCGACGACGAGGCCTTGTCGACGGCCTTCGAGGCGAGGGAGATGAGACGGGACAGGTTGACCATGACGAGACCTCTCGACGGGCGGCGCACGGCCGCGGCGTCAAGGTCTCCTCCGCCCCGCGGGACCGACGCACCCGGAGCCCAACCGTGGACTCGTACTGACGGATGCGTCGCGTCGGGAGTACTCCCCTTGCTGGCCCCATCGTACGAACGTCACCTGTGCGCGTGCTGTACTAGCTCCCGGTCGAGCGCACGGCGGTCAGCCCCGAGCGCACCGGCCCGCGCACCAGCACGTGCCCGCGGGCCAGGCTCACGCGGGTCCACGAGCCGCTTCGGCGCACCGGCGCCTCCTCGGATCCGGCGATGAAGCCGAGGGCGAACGCGGCGAAAGCGGCACCCAGCGGAAGGCCGCCGAGCGCGTCGTCGGGCTGACCCCACACCTGCGCCCGGACGACCCGCACGACGTCCTCTCCCGCGTCGGCCGGAAGGGCGTCGGCGACGGCCGCCACCCCGTACTGGGCTCGGGATGCCAGGACCGAGGCGTCGATGGCATCCGTCTGCTCCCATCCGCTGCGCGGGGGCGAGATCCCCGCCCACGCCGGCAGCGACGCGGTGTCGGGGAGGACCACCGCGGTGGCGTCGTCCGGGGCGGGGAGGAGGGATGCCGCGTCGACGACGAGGTCGCACTCGAGCTCGGGGTCGATCGCCGACACGCGCAGCCCCAGCACCGTGGGGGTCGCGTCGAGCAGACCTTTCGGGGCGAGCGGAGCGGCGGTCGACACCAGCACTCCGCCGTCGGCCCGCAGGCGGACGGTGCCGTCACCGAGCCGGATGGCGCGGGAGGCGAAGGTGAGCAGGTCGGCTGCCGCCTGCGGATCGGGGAACAACAGGCGCGCGGACACCCGCCCTAAACTATCAAGCGGTGCGCGTTCGTCGTGCCGGAACGGGAGTCCGCATGTCCGACGCCGTCGATCCCGTCACGTCGCTGCTCGCGGTCCTCGACCTGCGCGACGCCGGCGCCCGCACCACCGAGGACATCTTCACGGGCGTGTCGCAGCCCATGCCGTTCGGCCGGGTCTACGGCGGCCAGGTACTCGCGCAGTCGATCGTCGCGGCCTCGCGCACGCTTCCGCCCGAGCGCACCGTTCACTCGATGCACGGCTACTTCCTGCGGCCGGGCGACCCCGCCGACGGGATCACCTTCTCGGTCGACCGCATCCACGACGGCCGGTCGTTCTCGACGCGCCGGACGCAGGCCTTCCAGGGCGGTGTGCCGATCTTCTCGATGATCGCGTCGTTCCAGGACGAGGACCCCGGGTTCGAGCACGCCGAGCCGATGCCCGAGGGCATTCCGCAGCCCGAGGAGCTGACGCCCTTCGACCCCGAGGGACTGCATCCCCTGAGCCGTCGGATGTTCTCGGAGCGACCCGTCGACGTGCTGCACGTCCCGTCGCCCGTGTACACCTCGGTCGAGGGGCCGCACGTACCGCGCCAGGCGGTCTGGATGAGGGTCAGCCGCGAGCTGCCGGACGATCCCGCCGTGCACCGCGCGGCTCTCGCGTATCTGAGCGATCTGACGATCCAGGAGACCATCCTGCGCGCGCACGGTGTGCCGTGGAACGCGCCGGGGCTGAAGGTCGCGAGCCTGGATCACGCGATGTGGTGGCACCGCCCCGGGCGCGTGGACGAGTGGCTGCTGTACGTGCAGGAGTCGCCGAACGCGCGAGGTGGCCGCGGCCTGTCGACGGGCCGGATCTACACGCGCGACGGCGTGCTGGTGGCCAGCGTCGCTCAAGAGGTCATGGTGCGTCTCCCCCGCGAGTGACGACGGGATGCCACCGGCCCGGCGAAGCCGTCGCGCGGCCGGGTGCGTGCTCGGCGGCCGCTCCACCGTCGGGTTCAGGCGGTCGGAGGCTCGCCCGTCGGGTTCAGGCGGTCGGAGGCTCAGCCGCGAGCCGAGCGACGACGGTAGTCGATGGGATCGCCGATGTACGGCGCCCACGCGGTGCGCTCCGCCTCGCTCCAGCGGATCGGGCGCCCGCTCGCGGTGTCGACGAGCACGACCACGACGGTCGCGCGCGCGTAGAGCACCTGCTCGGCGTCGCCGACGGGGCTGAAGACCTCGAAGCACACGTCCGAGCTGGAGCCGCCCATCGCGCCGATCCACATGCGCACATCGAGGGGACGCTGGCTGTAAGGAACGGGACGCAGGTACTCGATCTCCTGGCGCGCGATGAGGGTCGCACGCTCGCCGCCGCTGTCGAGCACGCTCATGTCGAACACCGCTGTCGGCAGGGCCTCGCCCTCGCCGTCGCTCCGCCAGAAGGCACGCAATCGCGCCTCTTCGAGCAGCTTGAGCATCGAGGTGTTGTTGACGTGACCGAGGGCGTCCAGGTCGCCCCAGCGCAGGTGGATCGGCACATGCAGCCGCTCGGGCCCCGCGGAAGCGGAGCCCGAGCCGGTGGTGAGGTCCGCGTCAGTCACGCGTGAGCTTGCGGTAGGTCGAGCGGGCCGGGTTGGCGGCATCCGCTCCGAGGCGCTCCACCTTGTTGGCCTCGTAGGCTTCGAAGTTGCCCTCGAACCAGTGCCACTGATCGGGGTTCTCCTCGGTGCCCTCGTAGGCGAGGATGTGCGTCGCGATGCGGTCGAGGAACCACCGGTCGTGCGTGATGACCACGGCGCAGCCGGGGAATTCGAGCAGGGCGTTCTCGAGCGAGCTCAAGGTCTCGACGTCGAGGTCGTTGGTCGGCTCGTCGAGGAGCAGCAGGTTTCCGCCCTCTTTCAGCGTGAGCGCGAGGTTGAGGCGGTTGCGCTCTCCACCCGAGAGCACCCCGGCCTTCTTCTGCTGATCGGGACCCTTGAAGCCGAACTTCGACACGTAGGCGCGCGAGGGGATCTCGGTCTTGCCGACCGTGATGATGTCGAGGCCGTCCGAGACGACCTCCCACAGCGTCTTCTCGGGGTCGATGTTGGCGCGGGACTGGTCGACGTAACTGATCTTGACGGTCTCGCCGATCTTGAGCGTGCCGCCGTCGAGCGGCTCGAGGCCGACGATCGTCTTGAAGAGCGTGGTCTTTCCGACACCGTTGGGGCCGATGACGCCGACGATACCGTTCGGGGGCAGGTTGAAGCTGAGGTTGCTGATGAGCGAGCGGTCGCCGAAGCTCTTCTCGAGCTTCTTGGCGTCGATCACGATGCTGCCCAGACGCGGACCCGCAGGGATCTGGATCTCGTCGAAGTCGAGCTTGCGCGTGCGCTCCGCCTCGGCCGCCATCTCTTCGTAGCGGGCCAGACGCGCCTTGGACTTGACCTGGCGACCCTTGGCATTCGAGCGCACCCACTCGAGCTCGTCCTTCAGGCGCTTGGCGAGCTTGGCGTCCTTCTTGCCCTGGACGTCGAGGCGCTGCGCCTTCTTGTCGAGGTAGGTCGAGTAGTTGCCCTCGTACGGGTAGAGGTGACCACGGTCGACCTCGGCGATCCACTCCGCGACGTTGTCGAGGAAGTACCGGTCGTGGGTGATGGCAATGACGGCGCCCTTGTACGCCTTGAGGTGCTGCTCGAGCCACAGCACGCTCTCAGCGTCGAGGTGGTTGGTGGGCTCGTCGAGCAGCAGGAGGTCGGGCTTCTGCAGCAGCAGCTTGGCCAGGGCGACACGGCGCCGCTCACCACCGGACAGCGGGACGACCGAGGCGTCGGCGGGCGGGGTGCGCAGGGCATCCATGGCCTGCTCGAGCTGGGAGTCGAGGTCCCACCCATCGGCGGCGTCGATCTCTTCCTGCAGCGTGCCCATCTCGGCCAGCAGCGCGTCGAAGTCGGCGTCGGGGTCGGCCATGAGCGCCGAGATCTCGTTGAATCGGTCGAGCTTGGGCTTGATGGCCACGCCGTCCTGGATGTTCTCGAGGACCGTCTTGCTGTCGTCGAGCTCGGGCTCCTGCATCAGGATGCCGACGGTGAAGCCCGGGCTGAGCCGCGCCTCGCCGTTCGAGGGGTTGTCGAGCCCGGCCATGATCTTGAGGATCGTGGACTTACCGGCGCCGTTGGGACCGACCATGCCGATCTTGGCGCCGGGGAGGAACGACATCGTCACATCGTCGAGGATCAGTTTGTCGCCCACGGCCTTGCGCGCGCGGACCATGGAGTAGATGTACTCAGCCACCGAGGTGTACCACCTTCGAGATTCGGGGATCGGGCCGTCTCGCACCGGGACGCACCACCGATACGGCAGCGGGGCCCTGGTCGAGCGGAAGTCGAGTCGATCCTATCAACCGAGGTGCGTACGCCCGGCGATGCAGCCCGCGCGGGCCACCGTCCTCACCAGTCGATGGTGCGGGTCTGCCCGATCAGGCAGCCGCCCGAGGACAGTCCGGGCAGCACGGTCGTCACCGGGCCGCCGATGGAGGGCCCGACCTGCCCGACGAGGCATTGATCGCCCAGCCGCACGGCGAACTCGATGCTCTCGGCCGCGTTTCCGATCGTGGAGTAGTCGGCCGTGACCTGCATCGCCGTCTTGTCGAAGCCGGCCGCGGTCAGCGCGTCGACGTACGCCCGACCCGAGACCTGATCGGGGCCCGCCCAGACCTGCGACACCACCTGCGAGAAGAACGGCAGGTTCTGCGAAGCACTCCCCCCGGGGATGAACGTGGGAGCGGCGGGGGTCGGGGCGGAGGAGGCGGTGGCGTCCGGCTGAGAGGTCGCCGCCGTCGTCGGCGCGGGAACCGGTGCGGGCGCCTCCGCGGTGCAGCCGGCGAGACCGAGGGAGCCCGCGAGGGCCAGTGCGGCGAGGGGACGACCGAGGGCGCGAGTCACGGGACGAGTCTACGGAAGCGGCCCGCGGCCTCGAACCGGCCCGACTCTCCCGCGGCGCTCATCGATCGTCCCCCGCGCGATCTCAGAAGGGTCCCTCCACCGGCGGCGCGCCTCCGCCCACGGCCACGGCGTCACGTACCCGGTCGTCACCGGCCGGAGTCTCCGTTTCTGCGCCCGGAACGGCCCACCCGTCGACGACAGCCCGCTCCGTGTCCATCTGCTCCGTTCCTCGCGCGGACCCGTCGTCCGACCCGCCCTTATCGGCCGTGTCCGGTCGCGGCGTGCGGACGAAGCGCGTCGTCCCCCACCGCAGGTCGTGTCCGACGGAATCGGCGACGACGTCGGCGCTCACGCCGCGCGTCGTCTCGTTCTCCCATTCGCGCAGCCGCAACCGTCCGGTCACGACGACCCGCTCTCCCTTGCGCAGGGACAGCAGCGCATTGGCCCCGAGCTCGCCGAACGCCGAGATCGCGTAGAAGCTCGTGTGTCCGTCGACCCATTCGTTGCGCTCGCGGTCGAGTCGGCGCTCGCCGACCGCCAGACGGAAGGACGCGACGGGGCCGCCGTCGCGCGTCGTCCGCCGTTCGAGTTCTCCGACGACGTTGCCCACGAGGCTGATGTGGTCGCTCATGTGTGTTCTCCTCTCGACATGGTGTGCGCTCCGGCATCCGTGTGCCCGACGGATGCCGGAGCCACGCTCAGATTGGCCGGGACGCGTGCATCGAGACGGCACGAAACCACCGATCCGGGGAAGGATCGGGCGCAGTGAGACGTGGGGAGGAGGCGTGTTCGCTCTCCCGCCGGGGCGATGTCGGAGGTCGGTCGTACGGTCAACGCATGCACACCGCTCTGTGGAACGACCCCGCCCCGGCTCCGCGCTCGGCCGGGTGGGGCGCGGCGACGCACGTCGCCGCCGGCCTGTGGCGCATCGCCGACCCTCGGGGCATCGTCGTCGGCCATATCCGGGCGATCGCGGCCGACGGCGGGTGGCGCTACGCGGCCGAACGCTTCCACACCGCCTCGGGCGGTTTCCGCCGGCTGGGCGAGTTCTGGTCGTCGACCGACGCCGTCGAATGCCTTCGGTACGCGCGCTGAGCGGTCCGAGACGTCCTCCATGCGAGCGGTGAGCCGCCTGATTCGACGGTTGCGGGTCGGCGCGCCGTCACACCACCGTCGCGTAGTCCTCGCGGGCGACGGTGGCGGTTCCCCCGCGGACGTCGTCCCACGCGGCGCGCAGAAGAGCGACGGCCCGTTCGAGGGTGGCCGGAGGTGCGGTGAACGGAACCCGCAAACGGCGGTCGTGTCCCCCCTCGACGGCGAAACGGGAACCCGCCGACAGCGCCAGTCCGCGCCCGCGCGCGTTCATCACGAGCGGCGTGCTCAGAGGCTCGCCCAACCCGACCCACAGCGACACCCCGCCCGACACGTCGGGCACGTCCCACTCCGGAATCGTCGAGCGCAGCGCGCGGACGACGCTGTCGCGACCGGCGCGCAGCAGATCGCCGCGCTGCTGCGCGATCTCGTCCAGACGGGGTACGAGGCGTGCCGCGATGGCCTGCTCCAGCTCGGGCGTCCCCAGATCGTGCACCGGGCGGCCAGCGGCCAGTCGTCGAACGAGGTCAGGAGCCGCGCGCACCCATCCGACACGCAGCCCACCCCAGACGGTCTTGCCGAGCGAGCCGATGCGCAGCACGCGCTCGTCGTCGGGAAACGGCGCCGCCCCGCCGACGCGGTCGATGTCCAACTGAGCGGTGGTCTCGTCGAGCACCAGCAGCGTGCCCGCCGCCCGTGCCGCCGCGACGAAGGTCTCGACCTCGAGGGCGGTCATCGTCCGCCCGGTCGGGTTGTGGAAGTCGGGCATCAGGTAGGCCAACGACGGCACCGCGCGTGCGAAGGTCTGTTCCGCGCGCCCCAGATCCCACCCGGTGTCCGAGGCGACCGGCACACCGATCAACCTCGCGCCGACCCGGCGGAATGCGTCGGCCGCGTGGGGATACGTCGGCGTCTCGAGCAGGACCCGGTCCGCCCGCCCCAGCAGCACCGACGCGATAAGATGGATGGCGCTCTGCGCTCCCGTCGTGACCAGCACCTGGTCGGGGGTCGTCGGCAGGCCGCGCGCCTCGTAGTGCGTGGCGATCGCCGCACGCAGGCCCGCGTCGCCCACCACGTCGTACCCGATCCGCGCGACGAGCGCCGGAGCCTCCTGCATCACCTCGGCCATCACCGCCGGCAGACCCGGCCACGCGGCCGGACTCGCCTGCTGCAGGTCGATCGCCGTGTCGTCGCCCTCGTGGCGGCCCGGGTCGGTCCGCCGCAGCGGCAGAGTGACGCTGCCGCTGCCGCGCAGACTCTCGATGTGCCGCGTCTCGCGCAGACTGCGGTAGGCCGCGGCCACCGTCGTGCGGCTCAGCGACAGGGCCGCGGCGAGTTCGCGCTCGGCGGGGAGCGCCGTTGAGGGGGCCAGCCGGTTGTCCAGGCAGAGCAGCCGGATGCCGTCAGCCAGCGCTTCGTAGGCGGGACCGGTCCCCCGCCATCCCCCGAGAGCGCTGGCGAGGGCCCGAGCCGAGATCCGCGAATCCATGAGTCCACGATAAGGGAATTGGCCTCACGTAAGAGATCCAATCGCGTGATTGGATCGTCACATGCTCACCCGCGTCACCCGTCTGCTCATCGGTCTCGTGCTCTACGGCGTCGGCTGCGCCGTCACCGTCGCCGCAGGTCTGGGCGTCGACCCGTGGACGGTCTTCGCCCAGGGCATCGCGCGCGTGACCGGCGTGGGCCTCGGCTGGGTGACCAACATCATCGGCCTCGGCGTGCTGCTGCTGTGGATTCCCCTGCGGCAGAAACCCGGCATCGGCACGGTCGCGAACATCCTGCTCGTGGGCACGAGCCTGCAACTCGCGCTCGGCGTCCTCCCCCACCCCGACGTCTTCTGGGCCCAGGCCCTCATGCTCGTCGCCGGTGTGGTGCTGGTGGCCGTGGCATCCGGTCTCTACATCGGGGCGCACTTCGGACCGGGACCGCGCGACGGGCTGATGACCGGTCTGAACGGGCGGTTCGGCTGGCCGATCTGGGCGTGCCGACTCGTCGTCGAGGGGAGCGTCCTCATCCTCGGCTGGCTGCTCGGCGGGACGGTGGGCATCGGCACGGTCGTCTTCGCGCTGGGGATCGGGCCTCTCGTGCACGTGGCGATGCCCCTGCTCGCCACCCGGCGCCCGGTATCGCACGCCCGCGCGACCGCGCGCACCTGACCCGCCGGATGCGGCACGCGCGAACGCGAG
>NZ_CAJYPF010000161.1 GCF_913776565.1 uncultured Microbacterium sp.
CTGGCCGGGATCGCGGTGGACTTCCTCTTCCTGCTCATCGCCCAGATCAGCGGCAACGCCGAGATCGCCGAGCTCACGCGGGTCGTGCCGATCAACATCGCGGTCTGCCTGCTGTTCATGCTGCTCGCCACGATCGTGTCCTACCGCGACCTGCAGACCACGCAGCGCCTGCAGTACGGGCTGGTCGGTTTCCAGATCCTCGTGCTGCTGGTGTTCGCGGGCGCGGCCGTCGTCGAGATGATGAACGGCAACGCCTTCGACGCGAGCCCGGTGCAGGCGTCGTGGTTCAACCCCTTCGAGGTCGACTCCTTCAGCGCCTTCGCGGCCGGTCTGTCGCTGTCGATCTTTATCTTCTGGGGATGGGACGTCATCCTCACCATGAACGAGGAGACCAAGGACCCCGACCGCACCCCCGGTCGCGCGGCCACCGTCACGGTGTTCCTCATCGTCGCGCTGTACCTGCTGATCGCGGTCGCTCTGCTGATGTTCGCCGGCAACGGCACGGGCGAGCTGGGCCTCGGCAACGAGGACATCCAGGAGAACGTCTTCTTCCACCTCTCGGGACCGATCCTCGGCCCGTTGGCGTTCCTCGTCTCGCTCGCGGTGCTCACCAGCTCGGCGTCGTCGCTGCAGGCCACGTTCGTCGGCCCCGCCCGCACGCTCCTGGCGATGGCGCACTACGACGCCCTGCCCCAGAGGTTCGCGAAGGTCAGCCCGCGCTTCTTCACCCCCGGGTACGCCACGATCGTGTCCGCGATCGTCGCCTCGGCCTTCTACGCGATCATGCGCGTCCTGAGCGAGAACGTCCTCACCGACACCATCACGGCGCTGGGCGCGATGATCTGCTTCTACTACGGCCTGACCGCCTTCGCGTGCGTCTGGTACTTCCGCAAGCAGTGGTTCGACTCGGTGCGCAACGTCTTCCTGACGCTGCTGGCCCCGCTCGTGGGCGGTGTCATCCTCGCCGTGCTCTTCGTGACCACCCTCATCGACAGCGCGGATCCCTCGTACGGTTCCGGTTCCGAGATCGGCGGTGTGGGTCTGGTCTTCGTCATCACGGTCGTCATCATCGTGGTCGGAGTCGTCCTGATGATCGCGCAGCGTGTGAAGAGCCCCGCGTTCTTCCGCGGTGAGACCCTGGGACGCGAGGCGCCCGCGAGCGCCCGCCGTCGCCGCACGTCCTGACAACGAAACGAAAAGGAGCACCATGAGCGACTACGCCGTCGTCAACCCCGCCACCGGTGAGACCCTCGCCGAGTACGACACGCTCACCGATGCCGGAGTGCAGGATGCCATCGCCTCCGCCCACGACGCGTACCGCGCGTGGTCGCGTACCGCCCCCGCCGACCGCGCGGCGGCGCTGCGCCGCGTCGCCGAGCTGCATCGCGAGCGTCGGGACGACCTCGCGGCGATCATCGTGCGCGAGATGGGCAAGCCGCTGGCCGCGGCCGAGGGCGAGGTCGACTTCGCCGCCGACATCACCGAGTACTACGCCGACAACATCGACAAGATCACCGGAGACACCCCGCTGGACATCCTGGCCGAGGGCACCGCGGTGATCCGCCGTTCGCCGCTGGGCGTGCTGCTGGGGATCATGCCGTGGAACTTCCCGTACTACCAGGTGGCCCGCTTCGCCGCGCCCAACCTGGCGGTGGGCAACACGATCCTCCTCAAGCACGCGCCCCAGTGCCCCGAGTCGGCCGAGGCGCTGCAGACGATCTACCGCGACGCAGGACTGCCCGAGGGCGCCTACGTCAACATCCGCGCGACCAACGACCAGGCGGCGACCATCATCGCCGACCCGCGCGTGCAGGGCGTGTCGGTCACGGGTTCCGAGCGCGCGGGCTCCGCCGTCGCCGCCCTCGCCGGGCAGCACCTGAAGAAGGTCGCGCTCGAGCTCGGCGGGTCCGACCCGTTCATCCTGCTCTCCACCGATGACCTGGATGCCGCGGTGCAGGCCGCCGTGGACGCCCGTCTCGACAACAACGGCCAGTCCTGCAACGCGGCCAAGCGCTTCATCGTCGCCGACGACCTCTACGACGGCTTCCTCGCCAAGTTCACCGCGGCGCTCGGTGAGGCCAAGGTGGGCGACCCGTTCGCCGAGGACACCGTGCTCGGGCCCCTGTCGTCGCTCGCCGCCGCCGAGCGCCTCGACGAGCAGGTCCAGCGCGCCGTCGCCCAGGGGGCGACGGTCGAGGTGGGGGGAAAGCGCGACGGCGCCTTCTACCCCGGCACCGTGCTGACCGGTGTGACGAAGGACATGGACGCCTACGGCGAAGAGTTCTTCGGACCCGTCGGCACCGTCTACCGCGTGTCGAGCGAGGAGGAGGCGATCGAGATCGCCAACGGCACCGGCTACGGCCTGGGCTCGTACGTCTTCACCACGGATGCCGAGCAGGCCCAGCGCATCGCCGATCGCATCGAGGCCGGCATGGTGTACGTCAACGTCGTGCTCGCCGACTCGCCCGAGCTGCCGTTCGGCGGCGTCAAGCGCAGCGGCACCTCGCGCGAGATGGGCCTTCTCGCGGCGGACGAGTTCGTGAACAAGAAGCTCATCCGCTCGGCCTGATCCGCGTCATGTCCCCCGGCCGGTTCGCCTCGCCGGGGGACATGACATAGACTGGGACATGCAGTCGAAATCTGCATTCTTTCGCTGTGCCCCCCGGGGTACACGGCATCCCTCCCCGAGAGATCCAGGTGGAAGTCTGCGGGTCTCGCTTCCCGGATCCCTCGGGATCTTAGGGCGGTAGCTCAATTGGCAGAGCAGCGGTCTCCAAAACCGCAGGTTGCAGGTTCGATTCCTGTCCGCCCTGCGCACAGCGCACGCTGGCACAGACACAGACCTAGGTGGTTCGATGACGCAGGACGAGGCGCAGGGCGAGATCGTCGCCGAGCGCGGCGCGCCCCGCGAGAAGAAGTTGAACTTCTTCGCGCGGATCGCCCTCTTCATTCGTCAGGTCTTCGCGGAACTGCGCAAGGTCGTCACCCCGACGCGGCAGGAACTCGTCAAGTTCACCGCCGTCGTCCTCGGGTTCGTCGTCGTCATGATGGCGATCGTCTACGGCCTCGACGTGCTGTTCGTGTGGATCACCACCGCCGTCTTCGGCGTGCCCGGTACCGCCGGCGCCTGACCGGCGTCTGGTCGGACGCGCGGCGCCAAGAGCGGCCGCCTCTGAACGGAAGAGATCACAGTGTCTGAAAGATATGTCGACGACGCCGATTGGGCGACGGCAGCCGAGCAGTCCAGCGAGGACGACGAAGCCCAGGAGGGCAACGTGCTCCAGTCCCAGGAGCGCGCCTCCGACTCGGCCGAGCACTCCGCCGTCCACATCGTCGACGACGAGACCGACGCCGATGACGCCGACCTGGGCGACATCGACATCACCGACCCGGAGGCGGACGCGATCGTGAACGACGCTCTCGAGATCGACGAGACCAGCGAGGCCGAGGCCGCCGCCGAGGTGCTGACCGACTCCCTCGCCGAGGAGCAGGCCGAAGAGGCCGCCGAGGCTGCCGATGAGGTCACCCCCTACGACGGCCCCGACGTCAACGGTGAGCCCGACGAGCCCGTCCTCGACGAGGACTTCGTCGACGAGGTCTCGGCCGCGGCATCCGTCGTCGACGAGGTCGAGTCCGACGAGTCGCCGGCCGACGCGCCCACCGACGTCGACGGCGTCGACGACGAGGACATCGACCCCTACGACGCGTTCCGCGCTGAGCTGCGCTCTCTCCCGGGCAAGTGGTACGTCATCCACTCCTACGCCGGTTTCGAGCGCAAGGTGAAGGCCAATATCGAGCAGCGCAAGTCGACGCTCGAGGTCGAGGACGACATCTACCAGGTCGAGGTCCCCATGGAGGACGTCGTCGAGATCAAGAACGGCCAGCGCAAGATGGTCAACCGCGTGCGTATCCCCGGCTACGTGCTGGTGCGCATGGACCTCAACGAGGACACCTGGTCGGTCGTGCGCCACACGCCCGGTGTCACCGGCTTCGTCGGCAACGCCCACAACCCCACGCCGCTGCGCTTCGAAGAAGCCTTCAACATGCTGAAGAGCCTCGTCGAGGTGAAGGAGTCCGCACCCGCCAAGGCCGGAGCCGCCAAGGGCGCCCCGACCGCTCAGCGCGTCATCCCGGCCGAGGTCGACTTCGAGGCCGGCGAGACGATCACGATCAAGGAAGGCTCGTTCGCGGGTCTGCCTGGCACGATCAGCGAGATCAAGCCCGAGAGCGGCAAGCTCACCGTGCTGGTGTCGCTCTTCGAGCGCGAGACCCCCGTCGAGCTCTCGTTCGACCAGGTCACCAAGATGGTCTGACGCCCCGCGCGTCCCGCGAACGCCCCGCCCGGCTCCTGCCGCGCGGGGCGTTCGCCGTTTCCCCCCCCCGCCCCCCTCCGCGATACACGCTCGTGCGAGTGAGACATGCCGCAGCACGTGGTGTCTCACTCGCCGTGCCGTTTATCGAACGAGGGCCGCCGCTGCCTCAGCGTCACCAGGCGCGCCGTGTCGGCTGGGTGGACGAGGGGGAGCCCGGCGGCCGTGAGCGCATCGCGCAAGCCATGAATCTGGAGGGCGCCGGCATAATCCCATCGCGCGACTCTCCAACCGGCGCGCCGAAGGGTGTCCTCGCGACGTTTCTCCTCGCGGAAGGCACGTGTCGCGTCGCCATCCGCGCCGTACTTCTGCCATCCATCGCACTCGCCGATCACCCGGTGCTCGGGCCAGCAGAGATCAGAGCGATACGATCGTCCGCCGACGCGGTGCTCCCGCTGCAGAACGGGAACGGGGAACCCGCACCACAGCGCGACGGCGCGACTGATCGACTCCGCGACGGATTCCGCGCGCGCATCCATGTGGGCGCAGACCCATTCGACTCGCCGTCGACCCCGCTCCGTTCGCTGCTCGGTCGCTCGCCCGAGCAACTGGACGCTCGTGGTCCCCACGGCCCGGGCGGCGTGGTCGGCGACGGCGAGGCCGAATGCCGGCGGGAGGCATCGGACGAGGTCGAGGACCGTATCGGTGACCGACGTCGTGCGGATTCGGCCGAGGTGCAGGGGTGTTCGCGGATCGGCGCTGGTGTGGACCGCGACGTCGCCGAAACGCAGAGAACGCGCGCGGCGGGGATCGAAGACGTGCACATCCCGGGGGTGACCGAAGAGCGGCAGGCCGAGCAGGGCCGCTGCCGATTCGTGCGAGAAGATCGCGTCGGGCCGAACGAGCGCGTATGCGTGGACGCGCAGGAGATAGCGGTCCCACTCCGGCAGCGCGTCCCACTCCGAGCGAACGGTGTAGACCGCGGGACGGATACGCAGGAGCGCGCGGTCCGCGGCGGGGTAGGTGCCGGCGGAGGCCGCGTCGGCAGCTCGGAGGAGCGAGGCCGGTGCCCCGGCGGCCGCGGACGGTGAGGTGAGCGTCATCGCCCGAGAGTGGCATCCACTCTCCCCCGGGGAGTCGCGGGCGGGCGCATCTGTGGACGACGCCGCGAGAAACGCACCTGTGAGTGAGGCACGGCAGAGCATGTGCTGTTTCACTCGCCGGAGCGTTTGTCGCGGACAGCGGTGGGCCGGGGCGTCGGGCGAGGCTCGACGGTGAGGAGAGCGCGGGATGCCGGGGCGGCCGGCATCGCGTATGATGAGGAGGTTGCGTGCGTCCGCGCGCGCGACGACCGCTGCCCGGAACCGCCGGGTCGCGGGAGAGAGGGAGCCGCGAGGCACCCGCTCGAGAGAGGAAAAGGATATGGCACCCAAGAAGAAGGTGACCGGCCTGATCAAGCTCCAGATCAAGGCGGGTGCGGCCAACCCCGCGCCCCCGATCGGTCCGGCGCTCGGTCAGCACGGCGTCAACATCATGGAGTTCTGCAAGGCGTACAACGCGGCGACCGAGGCCCAGCGCGGCAACGTCATCCCCGTCGAGATCACCGTCTACGAGGACCGCAGCTTCACGTTCATCCTGAAGACGCCCCCGGCCGCGGAGCTCATCAAGAAGGCCGCCGGCCTCGCGAAGGGTTCGCCCACCCCGCACACCACCAAGGTCGGCAAGCTGACCAAGGAGCAGGTCCGCGAGATCGCCACCACGAAGCAGCCCGACCTGAACGCGAACGACATCGAGGCCGCCTCGAAGATCATCGCCGGCACCGCCCGTTCCATGGGCATCACGGTCGAGGACTGAGGGAGATAACAATGGCTACCAAGTCCAAGGCATTCCGCGCCGCTGCTGAGAAGATCGCGGCCGACACGTTCTACACTCCCGCCGAGGCCGTCGCCCTGGCGAAGGAGACCGGCTCGAAGAAGTTCGACTCGACCGTCGAGGTCGCGCTGAAGCTCTCGGTCGACCCCCGTAAGGCCGACCAGATGGTCCGCGGCACGGTCATCCTCCCCCACGGCACGGGTAAGACCGCGCGCGTCATCGTCTTCGCCAACGGCCCCGCGGCCGAGGCGGCCCTGGCCGCCGGTGCCGACGAGGTCGGCGGCGCCGAGCTCATCGAGAAGGTCGCCGGCGGGTACACCTCGTTCGACGCCGCTGTCGCCACGCCCGAGCTCATGGGCCAGGTCGGTCGCCTCGGTAAGGTCCTCGGACCCCGCGGCCTCATGCCGAACCCCAAGACCGGCACCGTGACCCCCAACCCGGCCAAGGCCGTCGAGGAGATCAAGGGTGGAAAGATCGAGTTCCGCGTCGACAAGCACGCCAACGTGCACTTCGTCGTCGGCAAGGCCTCGTTCTCGGCCGAGCAGCTCGACGAGAACCTGAAGGCCGCGCTCGAGGAGATCGTCCGCCTCAAGCCGTCCAGCTCGAAGGGCCGTTACATCCAGAAGGGCGCCGTGTCGACCACCTTCGGTCCCGGCATCCCGCTGGACGTCAACGCCATCGTCTGACGTTCGTCACCGGAAGCCCCGCCGTGCCCCGTGCCGGCGGGGCTTCCGCGTTCCCGGATGCCGTGCCCCGGGCCGTGCGCCTGCACGGACGTGCAACACAACGTCATCCGGGAAGACGATCCCGCCACGACGTGTTGTGCTGGAGGGTCGCGCTTCGCGACCCGCCCTTGATCTCACATGTCTGGAACAGCTATGCCCCGTCGTCGTCTGACCGTCCTCGCCGCCACCCTGGGCCTGAGCGCCCTCGCGCTGACCGCCTGCAGCGGTGGCGCGACCTCTTCGGCCGACCCCGCCGCCGGCGCCGACTACGGCCTGGTCTCGGGCGGCACCCTCACCGTCGCCACCGAGGGCACCTACCGCCCCTTCTCGTACCACGAGGGCGCGGGCGAGCTCACCGGCTTCGACGTCGAGATCGCCAAGGCCGTCGCCGACAAGCTCGGCCTCGAGGTGAAGTTCCAGGAGACGCAGTGGGACGCGATCTTCGCGGGCCTGGATGCCGGTCGCTTCGACGTCATCGCGAACCAGGTCTCGATCAATCCCGACCGCCAGGAGAAGTACACCTTCAGCGCGCCGTACACCGTCTCGCGCGGCGTCATCGTCACCCCCGAGGGAGACGACTCGATCTCGAGCTTCGCCGACCTGTCGGGCAAGACCACGGCCCAGTCGCTGACGAGCAACTGGTACGAGCTCGCGACCTCCAGCGGCGCTCAGGTCGAGGCCGTCGAGGGCTGGGCCCAGGCGGTCGCCCTCCTCAAGCAGGGCCGCGTGGATGCCACGATCAACGACCAGCTCACCT
>NZ_CAJYPF010000162.1 GCF_913776565.1 uncultured Microbacterium sp.
AGGAACGAGATCAGCGGGGTGTTCGCCGACTCGTAGAGGTTGTCGATGCCGAGGTAGTCCTCGACCTTCTCGATGCCGGGCTCGAGCACGCCGATGGTGCGCTTCTTCTCGTCGACCTCGTAGTCGACGCCGGCCTCGAGGGTGCGGGCGAGCTTGGCGAACTCGGCGAACCAACGGTTGGCCTCGCCGGATGCCGGGCCCGAGATGATCAGCGGGGTGCGCGCCTCGTCGATGAGGATCGAGTCGACCTCGTCGACGATCGCGAAGAAGTGGCCGCGCTGCACCAGGTCTTCTTTGCGCCAGGCCATGTTGTCGCGCAGGTAGTCGAAGCCGAACTCGTTGTTCGTGCCGTAGCTGATGTCGGCCTCGTACTGCTCGCGGCGCACCTCGGGGGTCTGCCCCGCGACGACGGTGCCCGTCGTCATGCCGAGGGCGCGGTAGACGCGACCCATGAGCTCGGACTGGTAGCTCGCGAGGAAGTCGTTCACGGTGATGACGTGGACGCCCTTGCCGGCGATCGCGTTCAGGTAGGCGGGCAGGGCCGCGGTCAGGGTCTTGCCCTCACCGGTCTTCATCTCGGCGATGTTGCCGAGGTGCAGGGCCGCGCCGCCCATGATCTGCACGTCGTACGGGCGCTGACCGAGCGTGCGCTTGGCGGCCTCGCGGACGGCCGCGAACGCCTCGGGCATGAGCTGGTCGAGCGTCTCGCCGGCCTCGTAGCGGGCGCGCAGCTCGATCGTCTCGTTGCGCAGCTCGTCGTCGGTGAGCTGCTCGTAGTCCTCCTCGAGCGCCCCGGTCGCCTTCACCACGCCCTGCAGGCGACGCAGGATGCGGCCTTCGCCGGCGCGCAGCAGTTTCTCGAGCGGATTTGCCACGAAGAATCTCCATCTGTCGGGTGCGGCGCCCGCGCGGACGCCGGCCTGCGAACAGGCATACACGGCTCATGTTATCCGTGTTACCCGTTCGTGACCTGCGAGGAGGCCGCAACCCGCACATCTGCGTGCGCGCCCGTAGCGAACACACGGCGACGCCCCGGAGGCCGCCGCCTAGGATCGGTGCATGGCCGGTTTCTGGGGCAAGAGGAAGCGCGAAGAACAGGACGCGGCGGATGCCGATCTGGCACGCCGGGCGGAGTTGGCGATCGTCGCCGCCGACGAACGCGTGCGACTCACCTCGGACGAGCTCGACTTCGCCCGCGCCGAGCTCGGCGACAAGGCCACCGAGGACCTCGCCGCGGCGCTGGACTCGGTCCGCACCCACCTCGCCGAGGCGTTCCAGCTGCACCAGCTGAACCACGACGAGATCCCCGACACCAAAGAAGAGCTGCGCACGCGCAATGCGCGGATCATCCAGCTCTCGGAATGGGCCGAGGATCTGCTCGAGGAGCGCACGCAGGTGCTCCAACCCAAGATCGACGCGGTACGCCGCGCCCCCGAGACGCTCGCTCGCGTCCGAGCCGACCGCGAACGCCTCGCCGCACGCATCCCCGCCGCGCGCGAGGTCGTCGAGCGTCTGTCGCGCCGTTACAGCGACTCCGCGCTCGCGCAGATCGGCGGCAACCCCGACGAGATTCAGCAGCTGCTGGACTTCGCGGTGCACACGGCATCCGTCTCCGAGCGCCGTCGCGAGGCAGGTCAGCGCGAGCAGGCGTCGGTCGCCCTCGAAGCGGCGACCGAGGCCGCCCGTCGGGCCGAATCCCTCCTGGATGCCGTGGACACCTTCGAGATCGAGGCCCTGCGCGCGGAATCGACGCTCGCCGCCGTCGTCGACGACTCCCGCAACGATCTCGTCGAGGCCCGCCAGGGCGCCCAGACGCCCGCCGTCACGCAGGCGATGGCCGCGCTGCAGCAGGCGCTGACCGCGCTGCCGGCCTCGGGCACGCGCAGCGATCCCTTCGCGGCACTGTCGTCGCTCCGCCAGGCCAATGCCGATCTGGATCTCGCGCGCGAGCGCGCCGCACGACCCGTTCCCTCCCAGGACCAGGTCGAGCACGCGATCGATGACGCCGACCGTCAGCTCGCCGTGGCGCGCGGCCTGATCACCGGCCACCGCGGCTGGATCGGCGCCGACGCGCGCACCCGTTTCGTCGAGGCCGAACGTCTGCGCGCCGGCCTCCCCCTCGGCCCCGTCGCCGAGGATCAGCGCGAGACGGTGCTCGCCACCGCGCGACGCGCCGGGTCGCTGGCATCCGAGGCTCTGCAGATCGCCCAGCGCGACATCGAGCAGTCCCGCCCCGATGACTGGGGCGGCAACGGCTACGGCCGGGGCGGCGGATACGGTCGCGGCGGCGGCATGGGCGGCGGCAATATGGTCGGCGGCATGCTCGGCGGCCTGGTGATCGGTTCGCTGCTCGGCGACATCTTCGACGGCTGAGCCCGTCTCCCGCATGAACGACGCCCCCGGCCATGCGGCCGGGGGCGTCGTTCATGCGGGGGTCAGGACGCCACGGACACCATCGGCGACGCCTGTGTCGTGAGCTCGATCACGCCGTAGTCCCATCCTTTGCGGCGGTAGACGACGCTCGGGTGGTCGGTGCGGGCGTCGATGAACAGGAAGAAGTCGTGGCCGACGAGCTCCATGCGGTCGACGGCTTCCTCGACCGTCATCCATTCCGCCTCGAACTCCTTCTGGCGGATGACGACGGGGCAGTAGTCCTCTTCTTCGGCGACGTCGGCCTGCACCGGGACCGACCCGGTGGCGACGGCGCGGAGCACGTCGACGGAGGCGGGCTCGACATCGATG
>NZ_CAJYPF010000163.1 GCF_913776565.1 uncultured Microbacterium sp.
GACGTGCGCCCCGAGCGTGTGCAGCAGCCACACGTTCGAGCGGGCGACACGGGAGTGCAGCACGTCGCCGACGATCGTGACCTGAATGCCGTCGAGGTCACGGCCGCGGCTGGCGTCGCCGTGCAGGCGCTTGCGGATCGTGAAGGCGTCGAGCAGGGCCTGGGTGGGGTGCTCGTGCGTGCCGTCGCCGGCGTTCACCACGCCCGCGCTGATCCAGCCCGAGGTCGCGAGGGTGCGCGGGGCGCCGGACGCGCCGTGGCGGATGACGACGGCATCCGCGCCCATCGCCTGGAGCGTCTGCGCGGTGTCCTGCAGCGACTCCCCCTTGCTGACGCTCGAGCCCTTCGCCGAGAAGTTGATGACGTCGGCGCTCAGGCGCTTCGCGGCGGCCTCGAACGAGATGCGCGTGCGCGTGGAGTCCTCGAAGAAGAGGTTGACGACGGTCTTTCCGCGCAACGTCGGGAGCTTCTTGACCTCGCGGCGCTGGGTGTCGGCCATGTCCTCGGCGACGTCGAGGATCTCGAGCGCGTCGGCGCGCGAGAGGTGCTGGGTGTCGAGGAGGTGTCTCATGACTCGATCGTCACCTCTTCGACGCCGTCGACCTCGGCGAGGCGGACGTTGACGCGCTCGTCGCGCGCGCTGGGGAGGTTCTTGCCCACGAAGTCGGGGCGGATCGGCAGCTCGCGGTGACCGCGGTCGATCAGCGTCGCCAGGCGCACCGCGGCGGGGCGCCCGATGTCCTGCAGGGCGTCGAGGGCGGCGCGGATGCTGCGACCCGAGAACAGCACGTCGTCGATGAGCACGACGGTCCTGCCGTCGATGCCCCCGGTGGGGATCTCGGTGCGGCGCGGGGCCCGCGTGGGATTGCGGTGCAGGTCGTCGCGATACATCGTCACGTCGAGGGAGCCGACCGGGACTTGTGCGCCGCCGAACTCGCTGATCATCGGGGCGATCCGATTCGCGAGCGTGACGCCGCGGGTCGGGATGCCGAGGAGGACGAGTCCTTCCGGTCCCTTGTTGGACTCCAGGATCTCGTGCGAGATGCGCGTCAAAGCGCGGGCGATATCGGCATCGTGCATGACGGTGCGCGTATTCATCCGCCGCTCCCTTCTCCGCCTCACGGGACGGGGTTAAAGGTTGCTGTGGTTCGGGTGTCAGTCTAGCGGGTGGGCGGGTGAACCCCGGGCGGTCGAGGGTGATGTCACGATCGCGAGCTGGTGCTGACGGCGGCTCATTCGTACATTTGTTCTATGGATGTGAGCGAGCCTGTCGACCGCCTGCGGGTGGCGACGGCGCGTGTCGCCGAGCTGCTGGTGGGGCGGGGAGTCGAGGTGCTCGATGACCCGGAGCTCGTGGGGCTGATGAGCGACATCACGGCGGCGCGGAATGCGCTCGACGTGCTGGCGGCGTGCGCGGCGCGTGTGATCGACGAGCGTTCTTCGCGCGAGCGGGGCGGTGCGGGCCTGGCGCAGAAGACGGGTCACCGCAATGCGACCGAGTTGCTGCAGTCGCTGACGGGGCTGCCGCGGAAGGAGGTGATCAGGTCGGTGAAGACCGGGGGCGATCTTCTCCCCGCGGTCAGGCCCGATGGTGGAGGTTCTCCGGCCGTGTCGGTCGTCGTGACCAAGGATGCCGGCGGGGCGTGGCTCGACCGCATGAGCGGGGCGCTTCGCGACGGGGTGCTCGGTCACGCGCAGTTCCAGGCGATCCGCGTCGGGCTCGGTGAGCCGCCGGTCCAGAGGTATCCCGAACTCGATCCGGGTCTCCTCCCCCGGGCCTGGGAGGCCGCCGTCGAGCGGCTGATCGACGAGGCGCCCCACCCGCCGGTCGAGGAGTTGAAGGCGTCCGCTCGCATCGCCCGGGATCGCCTCGATCCCGTCGGCGTGACGCTGCGGTTCGAGGAGCGCTTCGCGGCCCGGTCGTTCCGGTCGTGGATCGACGAGCGCGGGCAGCGGCACGGACGGTTCGTCTTCGACGACGATGCGGCAGCGTGGGTCGACGCCGTGCTCCAGGCGGCGTTGCGTCCGCGGCGGGGCCCGCGGTTCGTGGACCCGGATGCCCTGGTCGCCGAGACCTCCGACGAGCGGTCGGGTGAGCAGATCGCCTACGACACGCTGATGGCCGTCCTGCGGACGGGGGCTGCCGCGGATCCGGCGCAGGCGTTCGGCGATCGGCAACCCGGGGTGCGGATCGTGGTGGAGGCCTCAGCGCGGGAGACGGCCGGGAGCGGAAGCGCCGGCGAGAGCACGGGCGGAGGGGTTCCGCGCCTGGCCGCCGTTGTCGGCGGGGCGACGAGTGGCGAGACCGCCGTGCGCGGCGTCGGGCACCTCGAAGACGGTGGAGAAGCCCTTCCCGTCGGGGTGGTCGAGAGCTACCTGTGCGACGCGGGTGCGGTGCCGGTGGCCCTCGGTGACGCGGGTCGACCACTCGACGTCGGCCGACACCAGCGTCTGTTCATCCGGGCCCAGCGGATCGCGATCGCGGTGCGCGACGGAGGGTGCGTCGGGATTGGATGCCGCGCCCCGATCTCGCAGTGCGAGATGCACCACATCGACCACTGGGCGGCGGATCGCGGCAGGACCGACGTCGACGACGGCGTTCCGCTCTGCCGGAACCATCACCTGGGACTCCACAACCGGGGCGAGAAGATCGTGCGCGAGAGAGATCCCGTGACCGGGCGGGACGCGTACTGGTTGCATGCGCCGCCCGATCCGCTCACCGGCGAGGTAAGGCCGCCGGCGCTGCTGCGGTCGAGATCCCCGCGTCGCTTCGGTGCGGCGTGAAGGAGCGTGGGCGGATGCGGATGACCCCGGGGAATCGTGCCGTGCGGGGCGCACCGTGACCCCATTTGGACTGCGCCGCTGTCAGGTCGCCGACCCACACCTCGACGTGAGGGAAGCCGGGCACGGGTCAGCCCGCGGCGACCTCGGCGGTGGCGCGCTCTCCGCTCGGGGTGGTGCGCACACGCGACGAACGGATCGGGTGACCCGTCGTCGTCAGGCAGCGCCCCGTCTCCAGGTCCCACTTCCAGTCGTGCAGCGAGCACGTGAGCACGCCGTCTTCGATCTTGCCGGTCTTGGTCAGGTCGGCGCGCAGGTGCGGGCACCGACGCTGCACGGTCCAGTCCCCGATCTCGGCATCCTCGGTCTGATCGCTCTGCTCGGCGTACCAGTTCTCCACGTACTCGATGCGGTCCCGCGAGAGGCACTTGAGGAACGTCGTGAGGAACTCGTTGAACTTGCCCGACCGTCCCACCTCGAACTGCATCGACAGGAAGATCGAGTTCGACCAGTCGATCTCGTGATCGCGGATGTTGGTCGAGACGAGGTCGGCGGGGATCGTGTACCAGTAGATGCACTCCTCGCCGGCGTACTCGCGCAGCTTCGCCTTCGGGAAGTCCACGACCATGTCCAGTTCGCCGATGCGGAAGCGCACGACTCCTCCGACGCCGTTGCGGATGGTTCGGGCGCGACGCAGCAGCGGCTCCCACCACTCCTTCAGTGCGGCGAGCATCTCAGCGGGCGGGATGACCTCGGCGCGGGTGGCGACCTCGGCGCGGATCTCGTCCTGGCGGCTGTCGCGCTGCTCAGCGAGGTAGTTCCACTTGTCGCCGAAGACGCGTTCGATCTCGGCATCCGTGTACAGAGTCTGCGTGACGGTGACGTCCGAACCCTGCACCTCGACCTCGGTGCCCGGGAGGAACAGGTAGCCCTTCTGGTCGGGGCGCTCCTGCTTCATGTGGGCGAGGAACTCGCGCTGGTCGGTGAAGATCGAGTCGCCCTCCAGGCCCGTGCCGTTGTAGCGGAACAGCTCCTCGCGCAGGAACATCGGCGGACCGGCCATCGGGAAGACGTGCTCCGCGTCGACCTTGTCGATGTAGTACATCGCGCGCTTGTTCTGCGCGTCGCGCTTGAGCTGGGCGAAGTTCTGCTTGGCATCCTGGGGCAGGTCGTAGACCATCGGCCACCAGATCGCTCCCGAGACCTGGGTGAAGTACGCGTCGGGCTTGCCGAAGTCGAAGAGCTTGTCGAGATCGAGGGGGTGCGAATCGTTCTGGTTGAGCACCGACGCCGTGCCGTCGTCGAGCGACAGTGACGAGTCGCCGATCGGCCCGTCGGACGGGGCGCGCAGCGGCGTCACCATCAGCTTCAGGTCGCCGAATTGCAGGGGGACGCCCGCCTCGGTGCGGACGAGGTTCGTGTAGCCGAGGGCCAGCAGGTCCTGCTCGAGGTCGTCGGTGGGGTACTCGGGCAGCAGCACCTTGATGTCCTTCGACACGTACCGCTCGAGCAGCGCCGGATCGAAGTGATCGCGGTGGCGGTGCGAGATGTAGAGGAAGTCCGCCTGGCCGAACCGCTTCCAGTCGAGCGCGCGGTTGTCGGGGAACGGGAACCACGAGCCGAAGAAGCTCGGACCGAGGACGGGGTCGCAGAGGATGCTGCCGCCCCGCGTCTCGATGAACATGCCCGCGTGGCCGAGGCCGGTGATCTTCATGTCGCTCCTGTGTCGTGGACGGAACCTGACGAGTCTACGCGGGGCCGGCTGGAAGGGTTCGGGGAGCACGGGGTGTCGGCAGGATGGATGCCGCCGCCCGGATCGCGGCGTCTACGATGACGCCATGGTCGCCCTGCTCGTCCTGCTCCCCCTGGCGATCGTGCTCGTCGTGGCCGCCGTCGCGCTCCGGGCCACGGCGGGACGGCTTCCTCGTTCGCTCGTCGTGCAGTACACAGCGGGACACGGAGCGGACGTCGTCGACGACGCGATCCTCGTCGGGCGGAAGCGCCGCGCGGTCACCGCGGGGGTCGTAGACCTCGTCGTTCGGGACCGTGTTCACCTGCTCCGCGAGGACGGCGCGGATGGGAGCACATACGCGGTGCAGATCCGCGACGGCGTCGAGCTGAGTGCCGACGAGCTCCGGCTTCTCCACGTGGTGTGCGGAACGGACACCCCTAGCGGCCTCTCCCGGCAGCTCTCGTCAGACCGGCGCCGAACCGCGGTGCGCGCTCGCGAGTGGGTCACGGCTCGACATCGGAGATTGCGACGCGGGGGGTTCCTCACGCGACGACGTTCCGGTCGAGCCGTCGTGCGAGGGACAGGGATCGCGGGGGCAGCTGCAGTGCTCATCGTCTTCTCGCTGGCGGCGTCTCCGCCCCCGGTCGCAGTCATCGGCGGCGTCCTGACCCTTGCGTCCTTCATCGCCTCCGTCATCGTCGTTCCCGCCGGTCGCGCCCCCGGGATCACACCCGCGGGCGAGTCGCGTCGGGAGCACCTCGACGGCATGCGGCAGTACCTGCGCATGGCCGAGGCCGATCGTCTCCGCGTCCTGCAGTCGCCGACCGGCTCGGCTGTTGCCGCGGGCGACGACGTCACACGGTTCGTCCTGAACGAGCGACTGCTGCCCTACGCCGTGATCTTTGGGCTGGAGAAGGAGTGGCTGGCGACCCTGCGGGTCGGCTACGACGAGCTCGGCGAAACGGCGCGGACCGGATTCGGGCATATCGGAGAGGGCTTCCTGCAGGTCCTCGACGCGGAACTCCTTCTGGGGAGCGTGCGTCCGCTGCTGCACGCCACCGGCCGCGTGATCGATGCGGCGGGCGAGGTCGTCGACGGACTCGTCTGACCGCGGAGCCGACCGATCTCATCCGACGAGGTCGTCCACCGGGGGGAGGTCCGCGTACCGGTGGGCGACGAACGGGTCGGCGGGGTAGGTCGACCGCCGTGCGGGAACCAGCCGACGCAGGGCCACCGCGCCGACGGCGGCGACGGCCGCGCCGACCCCGACCGTCGGCTCCACGCAGCACACCACCGTGACCCTCCCGAGGGTCGTCGTCAGGGCGGGAAGCGCGCGTCCGTCGACGTCGAGGGTCCCGGCATCCCATCGCCCGTCGTCCTCGGCGAGCCGGACGAGCTCGGCGGTCGAGCCGGGAAGCTCCGGGACGCGGAACACCGACAGCTTCAGGAATCCCGACGCCCGGGCGTCGGCGACCTCGGCCCACGGCGACGAGGTCACCACCGCCGCGGTCCTCTCGCCCCGCGCGGCCAGCGTCACGTCGGTGGCGGGCGCGGTGACCAGCCCGTTCCACCCGTGGAGCCACCGGCGCGGTTCCCACGCCTCACCGGGGAACACCGCCTCGAAGAGCGGGAAGGCGGGCGGGTGGTATCCGGGCTCGATGCTCGTCACGTCATCCTCCGTCTTCACCGTCGATCGACCGGGAGAGCGAGACTACCCGCCCACCGCACCTCACTCCCCCAGCAGCGACCGGATGTCGTCGGCCTCGAGAGACGCCGCGAAGGCATCGCCGTCATCGATCACCGCGTCGAACAGCGCGGCCTTGCGCTGCTGCAGGGCGCGCACCTTCTCTTCGACGGTGCCGGCCGCGATGAGGCGATACACGAACACGCTCTTGGTCTGACCGATGCGATGCGCGCGGTCGATCGCCTGCGACTCGGCGGCGGGGTTCCACCACGGGTCGAGCAGGAAGACGTAGTCGGCCTCGACGAGGGTCAGGCCGAAGCCGCCGGCCTTCAGGCTGATGAGGAACACGGGGGCGTCGCCCGCCCGGAACCCCTCCACCACGTCGCCCCGCCGCGCCGTGCTGCCGTCGAGGTGCGCGTAGGCGAGGCCGGCGGCATCCAATCTGTCCGCCGCGAGATCGAGGAACGACGTGAACTGACTGAAGACCAGGGCGCGATGCCCCTCGGCCGCCACCTCGACCAGCCGCTCCATCAGCTCGTCGAGCTTGGCGGACCCCAGGTGCGCATCGCGCGCGTCGACCAGCGCCGGCGCGAGCGCGAGCATGCGCAGCAGCGTCAGCGAACGGAAGACGATGAAGCGCTGGCGGTCGAGATCGTCGAGCAGCCCCAGCACCTTCTGCCGTTCCCGCTGCAGCACGCGGTCGTAGAGCTCCTGGTGAGCGGGCGAGAGGGCCACCGTGATCTGCTGCTCCTGCTTGGCCGGGAGATCGGATGCCACGACGTCCTTCGTACGGCGGAGCAGGAACGGGCGCACGCGGCGACGCAGGCGGTCGAGCGTCTTCTCGCGGTGCGCGCTCGCCGCAGCGGCCGACAGCGCCGTCGGCTGATCCGAGGGCAGCTGCTCGATCGCGCGCGTGTAGTCCTCGCGGAACCGGCGGATCGAGGGGAAGAGCCCCGGTGCCGTGAGCGACAGCAGCGCCCAGAGGTCGTCGAGGCCGTTCTCGACCGGCGTCCCGGTCGCGGCGAACACGGCATCGGTGCGCAGGGCCGCGATCGCGCGGTGCACGCGCGTCGCCGGATTCTTGACGAACTGCGCCTCGTCGAGCACGACGCCCGACCAGCGCGGGACGGCGAACTCGTCGGCATCCGTTCGAACGACGCCGTACGAGGCGACGACGACGTCTGCCCGGGCGGCGATGTCGGCGACGCTCTGCCGGCGGCGCACGGACGTCGCCTCGACCACGGCGACGCGCAGACCGGGTGCGAAGCGGGCGGCTTCGTCGCTCCAGGTGGGCAAAACCGACGTCGGCGCGACCACCAGCCACGGTCGCGCCTCGGGCAGGGTGCGCGTGTGCGCGATGAGCGCGAGCAGCTGCAGGGTCTTGCCGAGCCCCATGTCGTCGGCCAGGATGCCGCCGAGCCGGTGCCCGTGCAGCAGCGCGAGCCACGACAGACCCTCGCGCTGGTAGGGCCGCAGTGTGGCGGTGAAGCCGGGCGGCGTCGGCACGACGGGCACGGCGGCGACGTCGGCCAGCGCGCGCGCGAGGCTGCGCCACTCGACGGCGGCCTCGGATTCGTCCGCGAGGTCCTCGAACTCCGTCCACAGCGCCAGATGCGTGCGCGGCAACCGCGGTCCGGTCTGCCACTCGTCGAGCGCGGCCGCCTCGTCGAGCAGGTCGCGCAGGCGCTGCAGGGCGGGGTGGGCGAGCGAGAACCACGCGCCGTCCGACAGCTTGATGCGCGTCCGTCCCCGCGACAGCGCCGAGAACAGCATGCCGAACGGGATCCTGCGCCCGTCGATCGTGACCACGATCCCCAGGTCGAACCAGTCCCGGTCGGCCGACTCGACGGCCGTGATGCGCAGCGACGGGTCGCCCCGCAGCTCGCGGAACGGCGGGGGCGTCCCCGTCGTCCGCACCCGCACCTCGGCGAGGGCGTCGATCGCGGGCAGCACGCGGGTGGCGAACGCCGCCGCGTCGGCGTCGCGCAGCGTCGCTCCGGCGGTGAGGGGGAGATCGGATGCCGCGGCCCACGTCGCCTGGACACGGGCGGCGATCTCGGACCGGACGCTCACCTCGTCCGGCGTGCCGGTCTGTCCGCCCGGCCAGTCGAGGCGTTCGTCGCCCGGATACGTCCACACGAGGGCGTAGGTCACCTGTTCGCCCTCGTAGGTCACCTCGATCGCCAGCACCGGCCGCGTCGGGGGTGGGGCCGGCACCCCGGGCCCGATGGCGAGGGGCAGGCGACGCGCGAGCGCGGGGTAGACCTCGCCGAGGAATTCGTCTGCGTCGGCGGCGGGGATGTCGACCCCCGCACCGAGCACCCCCGGCAGGGGTTCGGGCAGGTGGACCGGGGCGAGGACGATCGGGACGGGGTCGGTGTCGAGGGCGAAGGCGAACAGCCCCGACGCCCCGATGGGCCGGGCGTGCGCGGCATCCACGGGATCGTCGTCGACGCGCACCGCGGCCGACAGACGCAGACCGCCGTCCGGCGCCCGGTCGATCGCCAGGCGTGCGTCGGCCTCGCCGGCGAGGTGAACGCTCTGGTGCGGATGCATCGAGACCAGCGGGATGCCGAGCCCCCGCGCCGCGGTCAGGTGCGGCCAGAGCAGGGGCGCGTCGATCGTGTCGAGGGCGATCGTGTCGCCCGAGGCCGCGAACGCCCCCGTGGTGCGCAGCGCCTGCGCGATCGCGTGCAGTTCCGCGAACCACCGCGCGTGCGCCGGATCGAATCGGCCGGTCGAGCGGCGGACGGCGTCCCACGTGGCGTCGGCCTTGATCCAGGCCTCGCGCGCGCCCTGGACGAGCGGTCGGGCGACCAGTTGGAGGTCGTCCTGCCGGCGCGCGAGTGAGCGCGGTGTGACGGCCACCACGGCGCGGGCCCCCCAGCGCGCGGGGTCGTAGGCGTCGCGCTGGCGCAACTCGATGCCCAGGGCGAGCGCGTCGAACGTCCGCGGCGGGGTGCCGGGGAGGAGGTCGCGCCACGAGGTCACGGCATCATCATTGCGCGAACGTCCGACATCGGACGATGCGACGACTGTGCGGGGTCGTGCCCTGACATCGATAAACGCTCCCCCTGTCGAGAAACGCTGCGACGTCGTGTGTCTCGGCACGAAGAGCGTTTATCGAAGCGCCGTCGCCGCCGCGGGAGCATGAACGGCTCCGCAGGTCGTGGCATCTCGCCCGCGGTCGCCGAACGGCCCGGCATCCCGCCCGCGAATGCCGCGACGCGGCCGCCGGCCGAGAGCCGGGACCGCGTCGCACGGGGTCGAGCAGGATCAGGACGAGCGCGCGATCCGGGCGAGGACGCCGTGCACGAAGGACCCGGAGTCGTCGGTCGAGAACTCCTTCGCCAGCTCCACGGCCTCGTCGATCGCGACCGCGGTGGGCACCTCGTCGTTGTAGAGGATCTCCCACGTGCCGATGCGCAGCAGGGCGCGGTCGACCGCGGGCATGCGCTGCAGCGACCAGTCCTTCGCGAAGGTGGTGATCTGCTCGTCGATCGCGTCGCGGTTGTCGATCACGCCGTCGACGATGTCGCGGGCGTACAACCACGAGGCCTGACGGTCGGGCTCGGACGCCGCGCGCTTGGCCTCGGTGGCCAGCATGATCGGCAGGTCCTCGCCGCGCACGTCGGCCTGGAAGAGGATGTCGAGGGCGCGCTTGCGCGCCTTGGTGCGGGCGCTCAAGGTCAGCTGATGCGGCCGAGGTACTCGCCGGTGCGAGTGTCGACCTTGATCTTGGTGCCGGTCTCGAGGAACAGCGGGACCTGCATCTCGTAGCCGGTCTCGACGGTGGCGGGCTTGGTGCCGGCCGACGAGCGGTCGCCCTGCAGGCCCGGCTCGGTGTAGGTGACCTCGAGCACGACGGACGGCGGCATCTCGATGTAGAGGGGGTTGCCGTTGTTCAGCGCGATCTGCACCTGCTGGTTCTCGAGCAGGAAGTTGGCGGCGTCGCCGACGGTGGCCGCGCCGACGGTGAGCTGATCGTAATCGGCGACGTCCATGAAGACGAAGCCCTCGCCGTCGTTGTAGAGGTAGGTGAAGTCGCGGCGGTCGACGTTCTCGGTCTCGATCTTGGCGCCGGCGTTGAAGGTCTTGTCGACGACCTTGCCGCTCATGACGTTCTTGAGCTTCGTCCGGACGAACGCGCCGCCCTTTCCGGGCTTGACGTGCTGGAACTCCACGACGCTCCAGAGCTGACCGTCGATGTTCAGGACGACGCCGTTCTTGATGTCTGCGGTGGATGCCATGAGTGCCGATATTCCGTTTCGTGAGTCGAAGTGGGGCGAGAGCCCGACGTCAGAGTCTACGCGATCCCCGCCGTCAGCCGTCGGCGCGGCCCGAGATCACCTCGACGAGCAGGTCGACGGCGCGCGCGTACCCGGGCACGCCCTCGCCGATGACGTGCACGACGGCGACGTCCTCGATGTACGAGAAGTGGCGGAACGCCTCCCGCTCCTTGATGTTCGAGATGTGCACCTCCGCCACCGGAAGATCGACGGATGCCAGGGCGTCCCGTAGCGCGACCGAGGTGTGCGTGAGTCCCCCGGCGTTGATGACGATGCCGGCGCAGTCGAGACGAGCGGCGTGGATCGCGTCGATGAGGACGCCCTCGTGGTTGCTCTGGATCGCGCGCACCTCGAGACCGTGGCGATCGGCGGCCTCGGCCGTGACGCGTTCGACGTCGGCGAGGGTGTCGCGGCCGTAGATCTCGGGCTGCCGGGTGCCGAGCAGGTTGAGGTTGGGACCGTTGACGAGGAGCAGTCGGCGGGGCGTGGTCATGTCCCGCACGCTATCAGCGGCGTCCCTGCGCGCTGAGGCGAACGGGCGCGGTGCCCGCGCCGTAGCCGGCGTACGAGCCCACGCGCTGGACGAACTCGAGGAACACCTCGCCGATCGTGCGCGTGTAGAAGTGCAGGTAGGCGCCCGCGGCATCCTGGTCGTAACCCAGGTGCAGCTCGCGCAGTTCGTCGACCGCGTCCGCCGGCAGATCGAAGCGGGCGGCGACGTCGTCGTAGTAGTTCGCGGGCATCGACAGGGGGACGAATCCGCGCGCACGGGCGTCGCGGGCGAGCGCGCGCACGTCGTCGCTGAGGAAGGCGACGTGCTGGGGCAGGGCGGCCCGTTCCCCCGCGAGGATCGGGGGCGCGACGTTCAGCGGCAGGCGCACCTCGCCCCCCGGCGAGCCCAGCACGCGGCTGGCGACCAGGCCCTGCGGCCCCGGGACCTCGGTGCTGCTGTCGACGCGCAGCGCGAAACCGGCGGTGTAGAAGAGCGTGGCCTCCTCGATCGCCTGCCAGGGCTGCGACAGGCTGACGTGGTCGACGCCGCGCACGCTCGTCCGAATCTCGGGTTCGCCGTGTTCGAACTCAGCGACCCAGGCCGGTTCGCCCTCGTCGGCGGCCTGCGCCCAGTACACCTCGGTGCCGTCGGGGGCGACGGCGCCGTCGAGACGTTCCTCGGTGGCGTAGGTGCGGCGATACGCCCGCGGTACGCGCAGCTCGTGCATGCGCAGGTCGACGGCCTCCGCGTCGTCGACCTCGAGGCCGATCGCGGCCAGCCGCGGCTCCCACCCCCGCGCGTGCTGTTCGTTCAACACCACGCGGGCGCGTCCGGCCGTCCACAGCGTCACGGGCTTGGTGCGGTGGCGGCCGCGCGGGGTGAAGCCGAGCTGGCCGAGAAGCTCCTCGACCGCCGAGGTGTCCTCGGCCTTGATCTCGACGAAGTCGACGCCCGATGGGGCCGCGGAGTCGGGGAGCATCTGCAGCGCGTCCGGTGCGTCGGAGAGGGTGCGCGAGACCGCGTCCTCCAGCCAGCGCAGCGAGCGGCGCGCGTGCCGCGCGGTGCGCCGGGGGTCGGTCTGGCGGAAGGTGTCGTTGAAGACTTCCAGCGACCAGGGCCCGGTGTAGCCGGCATCCACGATGCGTGCGGTGAAGTCGGCGAGGTCGAACTCGCCCTCACCCGGGAACAGGCGATGGTGGCGGCTCCACGACAGCACGTCCATGCTCAGGCGGGGCGCGTCGGCGAGCTGCACGAAGAAGATCTTCTCGCCCGGGATGTCCGCGATGGCGGCCGGGTCGTGACCGCGCGACAGGATGTGGAACGAGTCGAGGCACACTCCCACCGCGGGATGGTCGGCGCGCTGGACGATGCGCCACGCGCGGCGGTAGTCGTCGACGTACGTCCCCCAGGCGAGGGCCTCGAAGGCGATCCGGATGCCGTACCCCGCGGCCAGGTCGCCCAGGCGCCGCAACTGGTCGGCGGAGACCTCGTCGTCGTCGATCGTGGCGGTCGCGACGTTGCTGCAGCACAGGACGAGGTCGATGCCGAGTCGATTCATGAGCTGGAACTTCGCTTCGGCGCGGCGCAGAACGGCGGTGAAGGCCTCTTCGCCGACCCCCTCGACGTCGCGCATCGGCTGGTAGAGGTCGAGGGCGAGTCCCAGGCGCGCCGCGAGGGCGGCGATCTCCTCGGGGCTCTCGGGGGCGGCGAGCAGGTCGGGCTCGAAGATCTCGACGCCGTCGAACCCCGCCTCGGCGCACGCGTGGAGTTTCTCGGCCAGGGTGCCGCTGATGCAGACGGTCGCCATCGAGGTCCTCATGGCGGCTGAATGTACCATTTGGTACAAACGAGGTCCACCCCGCCCGTCCAGTAGGTTGAACCTATGGCCGAGGCACGTCGAGACGCCGAACGCACGCGTTCCGAGCTGCTGGCCGTGGCTACCGAGGTGTTCGCCGAAGACGGATTCTCCGGCGCTCGCGTCGATGAGATCGCCGCCCGCACGCGGACGACGAAGCGGATGATCTATTACTACTTCGGCGGCAAAGAGGGGCTCTACCGGGCCGTCCTCGAAGAGGCGTACCGGGGCATCCGCGAAGCCGAGCGCGCGATCGATGTCGATCACGCCGACCCGGTGGATGCCATCCGCGCCCTCGCCGAGCTCACCTACGACCATCACGTCGGCCACGATGCGTTCATCCGCCTCGTCGCGATCGAGAACATCCACCGCGGGGCGTTCATCCGCCAGATCGAGGGGCTGCGCACGATGTCGCAGCCCGCGAAGGGTCTTCTCGACGAGATCCTCGAGCGGGGACGCGCGGCCGGGCTGTTCCGCACCGACGTGGATGCCATCGACGTGCACCTCGTCATCAGCTCGTACTGCGTCTTCCAGGTCGCCAACCGGTACACGTTCGGGCACTTGTTCGACGTCGACCTGTCCTCCCCCGCCCGCCGCTCGCACCTGCGCGCCGTGATCGGCGACGTGGTCGTCGGCTGGCTCACGGCCCCGGCGCGCTGACCGCGCACGTGGCCCCGGTCCCTTCGACGGGCTCAGGGTCCTCGCGTCCGAGGCGGCTGAGCCTGTCGAGGCCGCCGGGCCGTCGCGGGTGCCGGGCCCGTCGGCGGGCTCGGGGTCCCCGGCATCCGGAATCCGTCGTTGACACCGCGGCGCGACCGTGGTTTCCTCTGAACGTACCGGTTAGTACATAACTCGGTTCCGCGGCGACGAAGGAGTACCGTGATCGACTCGCACCCCTATCTCGTGGGTCTCATCGGCACGGGTGTGCTCCCCTCGCTGACGCCGCCCATGCACATGGCCGAGGCGCGCGCCCTGGGCCTGAGCTACGTCTACCGTCCGATCGACCTCACCGCGCTCGGCGTCGATCCCTCCCGCATCGGCGAGGTGCTCGCCTGGGCCGAGCGGCTCGGCTACGACGCCGTGAACGTCACCCACCCGTGCAAGCAGAGCGTGCTCGCCCATCTCGATCGCGTGGACCCGGTCGCCGCCGCCCTCGGAGCGGTGAACACGGTGCTCTTCACCCCCGGCGGACGCGTCGGCTACAACACCGACACGACCGGCTTCGCCGCCGCCTTCGCCGAGGGGCTCCCGGATGCCGAGACCCGGCACGTGGTCCAGCTCGGCGCGGGAGGGGCGGGCTCCGCTGTGGCCGACGCCCTGCTGCGCCAGGGCACCGAGCGGCTGAGCATCGTCGACCTCGACCCGGCACGGGCCGGAGCGCTGGCCGCCGACCTGGGCGCGCGGCATCCGCTCGCCGTCGTCGACACGGCCCGCCCGACCGACCTCGCGGCAGTGCTCGCGACAGCGGACGGACTGGTGCACTGCACGCCGGTCGGCATGGCCGAGCACCCGGGACTCCCCCTCGATGCGACGCTGCTGCGCCCCGAGCTCTGGATCGCCGACATCGTCTACCGCCCCCTCGACACCGAACTCCTCGTCACCGCGCGCGAGCGCGGGTGCCGCACCCTGAGCGGCGGGCGTATGGCGGTCCACCAGGCCGTCGACGCGTTCGCACTCATCACCGGGACGCGACCCGATCCCGACCGCATGACCGCCCATTTCCGTCAGCTCGTCCTCGCCGACTCTTCCGTCGGACCCGCGCTCACCCGCTAAGGAGCATCTGTCCCATGATCACCACCGCAACGACGCGGAAGACTCCCGTGAAGGCGGCCACCGCCAGCTTCATGGGCAGTGCCGTGGAGTACTACGACTTCTTCCTGTTCGGTTCGGCCGCGGCCCTCATTTTCCCGACGGTGTTCTTCCCGTCCGGCGATCAGGCCGCCCTCGTGATGTCCTTCGCGACCTTCGGTTTCGCCTACATCGCCCGTCCGGTCGGCGCCGTCATCCTGGGCCACTTCGGCGACCGCATCGGACGCCAGAAGGTGCTGATGTTCACCCTCGTGCTCATGGGGCTGTCGACGTTCATCATCGGCTGCCTTCCCGGTTTCGCACAGATCGGCTGGTTCGCCCCGGCGCTGCTCGTGCTGTGCCGCCTCGCGCAGGGCCTGTCCGCCGCGGGAGAGCAGGCGGGCGCCTCGTCGCTCACCCTCGAGCACGCGCCCGACCGCCGCCGTTCGTTCTTCACCTCGTGGACGCTCACCGGCACGCAGGGCGGCCAGATCCTGGCCGCGCTCATCTTCATCCCCGTCGTGGCCCTCCCCGATGACATCAAGTTCTCGTGGGGCTGGCGCGTCCCCTTCTGGCTGAGCGCCGTCGTCGTGGTGGTGGCGTTCTTCATCCGCCGCAGCCTGCACGAGACGCCGGAGTTCGAGCAGGCCAAGGCCGACGGCCAGATCGCGCGCATGCCCCTGGTGCCGTTGCTCAAGAACCACTGGCGCGATGTCCTCCGCGTCATCTGCTGCGCGTTCATCGCGGCCGTCTCGACCGTGTTCGGCACCCTCGCCATCGCCTACGGCAAGGAGCAGGGTCTGGCCGCGAGCGTCACGCTGTGGCTCGTGGTGGTCGCCAACGTCGTGGCGCTGTTCACGCAGCCGCTCTTCGGCAAACTCGCGGACCGCGTCGGACGCAAGCCGGTGTTCATCTACGGCGCGCTCTCGTCGGCGGCGTTCATGCCCTTCTACATGCTGTCGATGGGCGCGGGGAACGACCTGGTGACCTTCGGCCTCGCCGTCCTCACCTTCTCGTGCGGATACGCCGCCGCCAACGCCGTCTGGCCCTCGTTCTACGGTGAGATGTTCAGCACCCGAGTGCGCTTCTCGGGCATGGCGATCGGCACGCAGCTCGGCTTCCTCATGGCGGGCTTCGCCCCCAGCATCGTCGCCGCCCTCGGCGGTGGCGCGGCCGGCGGCTGGGTCGTCATCAGCGTCTTCACCGCGGTGATCGCCGTCATCGCCTCGGTGAGCGCGCTGACCGCGCGCGAGACCAAGGACGTCCCGACCGATCAGCTCGGCCTCGCCGCCGAACGCCGCGTGGCCGTGTCGGTCTGACCGGCCCCCGCGAAGCCCCGCCTCTTCCGGGAGGCGGGGCTTCGCCGTTCGGGAAGACGATGCTCGGGTGGGCGGTACTCGCGGAGGGGTGCGCGAACTCGACGCGCGGCCGCGCGAGCGGTGACGTCGCCGACCGCTCAGAGAGCGCGCAGCGACCGGCTCATCGCGAGTTCGTCGCCGATCGGGCCCGTGAAGGTCTCCCCCGTCGCCACGAAACCGGCGCGCCGGTACACCGCCTGGGCTCGGGCGTTGTCGACGTGGACGTCGAGAGAGAGCGTCTCGAAGCCCCGGGCGGCGCACCACCGCGCCGCGGCGTCGAGGAGCGCATCGATCGCTCCGCTGCCGCGATGCGCCGGGTCGACGTAGACGCCGACGACGTCCGCGCGGTCCGCCGTCACCCGTCGCCCGGTGTGGTCGAGGTCGCCCGCGCGCCGCACCAGCACCGTGCAGGTGCCGATCCAGTCGTCTCCGCTCTCGGCGACGAACATCGCCGCGGAGTCGCCGTTCGCTCCTCCCGCCGCGCGCGCGTCCCAGAACGCCTGGTCGCGCTCGAGCTCCTGCTCGAAGGTGGTGAGGAAGGCGATGGATGCCGCGGGGTCGCTCACGGCGCGCAGGCGCAGCGCGCGCACCCGGGCGCCCTCCCCGGTGCGCACGCGCCGCACGGCCGGGGCGCCGGCGCGACCGTGCGTCACGAGGCGCTCCGCCTCACGCACCGACCTCCTGGTATGCCGCGAACAGCAGCGACTCGTCGGGGGCCTGCAGCACCGTGGGCCGGGCGAGGTCGTCGAGCACGATGAAGCGCAGCATGCTGCCGCGGCTCTTCTTGTCGCGCTGCATCGTCGCCTTCAGCGTCTGGAACGCCCCCGCGCGGTAGGTCGTGGGCAGTCCGAGCGATTCCAGCACGGTGCGGTGGCGCTGGGCGACGTCGTCCGAGAGTCGCCCGGCGAGCCGGGACAGCTCGGCGGCGAACACCATGCCCACCGAGATCGCCGCGCCGTGGCGCCAGCGGTACCGCTCGGCGTGCTCGATCGCGTGGCCGAGCGTGTGCCCGTAGTTGAGCACCTCGCGAAGGCCCGCTTCGCGCAGGTCCTCCCCGACGACGCGCGCCTTCATGTCGATCGCGAGCTCGACGCAGCGGCGGAACGCGTCGCCGCGCGGGTCGACGATCCCCGTCGGGTCGGCCTCGATCAGATCCAGGATCTCGGGATGCCAGATGAACCCCGCCTTGACCACCTCGGCGAAACCGGCGGTCGCCTCGTTCTTCGACAGCGTGTCCAGCAGGTCCAGATCGCACACGACGGCGACGGGGGGCCAGAACGCGCCCACGAGGTTCTTCCCCTCGGCGGTGTTGATCCCGGTCTTGCCGCCGACAGCGGCATCCACCATTCCGAGGACCGTGGTGGGTACCTGCACCAGGGCGACCCCGCGCAGCCAGGTGGCGGCCACGAAGCCGGCGAGGTCGGTCACCGCTCCCCCGCCGAAGCCGATGACGACGTCGGTGCGGGTGAAGTCGGCCTGGCCCATCACCTGCCAGCAGAACGCGGCGACCTCGACGCGCTTACCCTGCTCGGCGTCGGGGATCTCGGCCAGCAGCACCTG